>JBAZGS010000024.1:0-5223 GCA_041652755.1 Candidatus Nanoarchaeia archaeon | reverse complement strand
TATCCTCTTGGCAAATGTTTTCAAGAGCTCCGTAAACCTCTTTTGCATTGATTAAGTTATCCAATTCATTTAAAGAAGTGGCTGATTTAAAATCATTAGAGTAGTTTATTAAAGGATTATCATAATTAGATATGGTGACTTGTTCAGTAATCATTATTTAAACTTAAAAATTTTTATTTAAAAATATTTCTATTTATTCATCCCTGTATTGGTAAAAAACGAAAGAATTGTAATAATCAGCATACAATGAGCATGGATAATTTGATAAGAATCCATTCAGCAATAAGTCAGAGATTCCATCATCATTTAAATCAGCGCTCTTGAAGTTGCTTAAAAAATATGAAGCTATATTGCCTATTTTTAAGCCTTCAATATCGTTTATTTTTCTCTGATTTTTAAGATTCAGCTGGCCTGAGGTGAAGTTATAAACCCTGAAATAAGAATCAATTCCTTGGGGGCAATTCCCTGTAAGCAAGAAAGCAACTATTTCTGTATCAGGAGTTGAGTCAAAGTTATCAGAAGCTAAAACAACTGAGAATGTATCTTTTGAATCAATAAAGATTTCATCAGAATCTAAAATGCTTAAAACTCCTGAATTTATTGAATAAACCTTTAATGTTGACATGTACGGAGTGGCTGAACTGTCATACAATACAAATATTTCATCATATGAATCACCAGTTACATCAATTGAAGTAATTGAAGTTCTTGATATTGTAGCTGGAAGCAGTGAAGAAACCTGAACAGAATTATCCAATATTAATCCATTTTCATAAGAATAAAACTTCAAATTATTATAATTGGAATTATATGTTGAAAAAATAAGCTCATTGGATGCCTTTGAATCATTAAATCTTGAAATAATCATTTCACCACCAACAAAATTGCTCTCAATGTCAATTTTATCATCAAGAATTATATTATTGTCAGTGTAATTATACCTGTAAAGCAATGAATACCTAGTTGATCCATAATATCCTCTTCCCTTAAAATAAATCTCATTATCCCCTCCATCCAAATCACCTATAACTAAACTGTAAATGCCAGCATCACTTAATTCAAATCCTGAGCTATTAAGCAAGTAAAACTCTGACGAGTTTTCAACATTAATTGAATCAGTTGTTATGTTAATTATATCAATAAAAGCAGATTCATCAACAGAGCCAACTACTACAACTTTTAATCCTTCAGGGTTGGACAAATTTCCGCAATCCATATAAGGCATAACCTCTCCTGAATGAGGAATTAGTTTCTCCCTTTCAAAAACAAGTTCATTATTAGTGTAATTATAAATAGATAAATTATATGAATTAACTCCTTTTTTTACAGCCACTATTTCTAATTTTCCATCACCAGTAAAATCCATAGCGCATAGGCCATAATTAGCGTTTTCTCCGCTCATTTCATCCACTAAATCAAGCTTTATTATTTGCTCAGGGAAAAAGCCTAAGCAATCCTCTGAACATAAAAACGCTGATTCCCATGCTTGGCAAACATTATCGCCGCATGAATCCCTGCACCTGCCATTTAAGCACCTGCAGCTAACACCATATTCTCCCTTGTATTCATTAAAGCACCCTACTGACAAAGCGCAACCTGTAACATTACTCTCAGGTATTGGCAAAAACTGGCAAGCATTATCTATGCAATCATTGTAAGTGCAGACATTATTGTCATCGCAAGGATTAGAAATTGAGCACTTAGTTGATTCAGTAGTCAATCCAAAATAAGACAATTCAAAATTATTATTAGTTGAAGAATTAAAAATTAAAGGAATCTCGCAAGATTCTCCAATGCAAGAATCAGAGTAATCATTAATTGTTGAAGAAAATCCTGAAATATTAATTAACCCGCTTTGTGCACCGCTTGCCTGCCAAACAATATCAGTACTTATTGATAATTTTGGATTAATTGACTGCAGTTCTGAAAATTTGTTTATGTAATTAATTGGCTCAGATGGAAAAGGGTTATAATTATAATAAAATCCGTAAATATAAGGCATGTCAAAGAAGAATTTAGGGAAAGCAGCCAAGGTTTTAGTATTATAATCCTTGAAAGCATAAGTAGGTGTTGACCAGGTTAACCCAAAATCATTACTTACAGTCATGAAACCATAAGTGTATTTTGGAATAAATACTGTTCTTTCAGCACTATTAATTCCTGCATAAATCTTTGAGCCATTATTATCAGCAACAAAGTTCGAATAGCCTGAAACTGAGATAACATCACCCCATTCTCCATCAATGAACCTGATATAATTATAATAAGGGTTATCAGAGCCAATATTCCAATAAACAAAAGCATTATTTCCATTCATAAGAAAATTCAAAGGCAAAATATTTCCTGAAAAAGTGAATGAATGGAAAAATGTAGTGCTCCAGCTTGCCCCATTATCTGAACTATTAAGATAATATAAATCATTAACTCCGCTATGCGCCCCATCAATTAATATATGGATGCCATTTTCATTTTCAATAATTGAACCTGCACCCAAATAATTGTCATAAAGGGATGAATAGCTTACCTCCAAAGTCTCATTTATGCTAACTGCATTAGAGTAATCATTGTTTTTTGCAAAATATAAGTTGTCATTGCTTAAGTTAATATAAACAATATACAAATCATTAGTTAGATTGCTGTAATAAATATCCTGGGTGAAAACATCACTAAAGTCCTGAGTAAGCAAAACTTTTGAATCCAGTGAATAGTTAAAATACACAGTCCTATTGACAAATCCATGAAGGTAATTATTTTTTAAAACCATAGGATTATAAGGCAGGTTTAAACCCGTAGAAAATGAGCTGCCATTAATGACTGATTCATAGCCAGTCCATGTTTCTCCCAAATCAGTGCTTTTTGAAATCATTAAATCAAACAAATTCCCATGCCTTATTGATGAAGAGATTACAAACAACTCCTTGTTTCCATAAATAGGCATTGTTTTAACATCTAATCTTGAATTAATGCCCAAGTACTCTGTTGATATCATTGAATCTTTAAAGTCAAAAAATGCAGAAACTCCAGCAATTGAATCATTTTTGAGCACTGTAAAGAATAAATCTTGGCTAGATAAAGAATTTGAATAGCTTTGCTTTGTTATTCCTGAAGTCAAGGAATACATCTGAAAATCAGGCAACTGATAATTTCCTGAAAGGCTTAAGCTAATATTCATTGAAGAATTAGAATCTAAATAAATAGGAATATCACATGAGTGGCTGCAGCCAGAAAGATAAGAATCAACATAATCTTTAATATTAACAGAATATGACCTGCTGCTTAAAGAATAATTGGACAAAACCTGGGTCTCTCCAACCCTTAATGAAACATACGGGCTGCCTTCTTCCCTGTAACCAAAAGTTCCTGGAACAAGACTGAATCCTGATGAAAATGCCAATCCAACATTCATGTCAACAGATAACCCAAAAATCTTACCCTCATCATTTAATCTTCCCATAAATAACAATGGAGATTCATCTTCATTGAATGAATAATATCCTTTGAAGGGGCCAGTCCATGAGCTTCCGAAATTGCTGCTTTCATAATAATAATTGAATGTTTCAAAAGACATTATTCCCTTAACTGGCAAGCAGAAAAAATTAAGCGTGTTCCCATCAGAGATTAGGTTATGGTAGAAGAATTTGTTAATGCAATTATTTATCTGATTCACTTTCTGCCAAGAACCTCCGAAAGTTTTCTTATACATGAAAGTGTCAGTTCCGCCAATTAGGCTCTCTGATAGAATAAACAACAAATCCCCTGCAGAATTTGAGGCCAAATAAAAATTAGATAATGGCAAAGTTGAATAATCATACTTATACATGCTGATTATCACTTCAGGCTCGGACCAGGTTATTCCATCTTCACTTTCAAGGTAAACAATATCCCTGAAGGATTCATCATCATCTTCTGAAGCATTATAATTCCTTGTTACTATTGCGCGAAGAATTTCATGCTCACTGTCATAATTGAAAAAATAAGAATTTTCACCTTTTAATAAAGGCATATCCAAAACTAAAGAGTTAGTGCCTAAATCAAAAAAGCCGCCATTAGATGTTGATGAAACAAACAAGTAATCAGTGGAATTAGTGTAAAAAAAATATTTATCATTGTCATCATCTACAATTAAAGAAATGTAATCATAATTGTTTGAATTGATTGTAGCGTTAAGCAAATCATGGGTTGATGAAGAGTAATTAAAGTATAAAAAAGAGCTGGAGGTTATTTTTTGCAAGCCTTGAATAAAACCGTTTTTGTAAGTAACTGTTCCTTTATCATCACCACCATAATCACTTGAAAAATTCAAAAAATTGTAAGAACCAATGAATTCAACATCATTGCCTACAAAAGAGAATTGGCTTGCATTAATGCTTAAATAATCATCAGAATCATTAACATTATGAAAAAATAATAAATCATCCCCTTCATAGCCATAGCCTAAAACATCTGAAAAAGACAGGTCAAAATCAACAGCTGAATCGCTAAAAACTTCAGGAGTATTAATAGTTAAGCTTAGCGAATTAATATCAGCATTGCTAGGAAGCCTAATATAAGTGATATTTGGCTCGTTAATGTCAACCAATAAACTGTTTTGCCCTGCAAAATAAGAAATAGGGTAAGTAAAAGTGTAATTCGTGCTTCTTTGAGTGGAATTATAGGACATTTTCTGGGTCAGCCCGTTATCAAGCATTATAATAATCTCATAATAGCCAATATCCAGATTGCTTAATAGAATCTCTCCAATTTCACCTTCACCTATTGGAAAATCAAGGTTAAAATTCGTTGGCTCTCCATTAATGAAAACAACAACGTCGCTAATTGAGCCGCAACCATTATTTTGAACCCTTATCCTATCAGCATCCATGCTTAAAAGCCTGATTCTTGAGCAATAACCAGTAGTTTGCGAAGCTTGATTACCTGATTGGCTTAATAAATTATTGCCAATAGTGTTCACAAAAAAGAACGCTGTAACGCTTGCAACAATAGTGATTAAGATGAGTAGAATGACACTAATAACAGGAGTGATTGATTTCATCAATATTTAAATTCACTAATTATTTTTATAAGTATTCTTTTTAAAAAAAAAAGAATTAATAATATTTAAAAAACGCAAAATAACTAAATAACTATATAATGCCCCAGTAGTCTAGTTCGGTCAAGGACATCAGCCTCTCAAGCCGATAACCCGGGTTCAAATCCCGGCTGGGACAACTTCATAATTTTCTT
>JBAZGS010000023.1:0-7869 GCA_041652755.1 Candidatus Nanoarchaeia archaeon | reverse complement strand
TTAATTTCTTTTTTTATTTGTTTGTTGTTTTTCCGCCAGCACTTTTTTTAAAAGGGCTGGTTCTAAATCTCACCGGGCCCATTAATTTCTTTTTTTATTGGTTTATTTTTACTGAAGAGAAACTTCCATGAGTAGTGTTTACCAGCTCCTTTTGAAGCACAGATTTTTTAGGCAGAAATTCTCCTAAGTTTCCTATAGTGTTCATTTTACTGTAATCATCGCATAAATAAGCATATAATACTTCTTCTATGCTAATTCCAAGCTTTTGCATTGCTGCGTTATCAACGAATGCTGGATTGAATCCTGCAATTGCAAAGTCAGTTTTTAATTGTGTTCCTGCAGTTTCGTTTCCTTGAACGAAGTAAGCTCCATCCATTAAGTGGATTCCATTTAAGGATTTTATATACCTATTCAATGAAACAAGGCTTCCAGCATTAGCCAAATGGTCTAATTGGTAATTCACAGTTAAATTATCCTCAGTTAATTGTCTATCTATTAATTGCTTTAAAACAAAAATTGCTGCAGGATTTTGCTCTGTAATTAACTCATCAAGATTCTCCAGATTGCTGTGGAAAAAAATACCTCTTTCTTCATAAGGAACTAGCCCCATATTATTTTTAATAGCTCCAGTATAGTTGAATTGCCCGTGGTTTTTTGGCAATGACAATGAAACCAATAAATAATCAGAGACATCCCTCATGGGCATTAGGCAAGGATGGTTCATTTTTTTAACTATTTCTTTGCATTTAACTTTTTTTAATTCAAAATCCTCTAAGTTTACAAGTTTTGCATTCGTTATTTTATCATATCCTAATTTTTCATATGCTTCAAAAATGTCAAACTCTTTACCATCTTTCATTGCTTCGTAAAAATTATATCCTGCAGGCTCATCACCTATTATTATATTTCCAGCTCCATGCTCTAATAAGATGTTAACAACGTTTTGTATTGTTTCATAATTGGAGCAGACTTGCCTGTTACATGGGTTAACTGCATTAGGTTTTATTAAAATTTTTCTTCCAGTAATATCATAATTATTCAGCGCTTTTTCTAGCACTATCTTTATATTATCATTTCCTTTGCCGCTTGAGCAATAAACATCATTTTGCATAGAGTTTACATTGAAAAATATCTTTTTTTAAAGGTTTCTTTTATTAATAATTAAATTTTTAAAACACTATATTAATAATATTTCATGAAACTATTAATTTTGCCATTAATGGCTTTAATGATTAGTGCTGCTTTTTGCAGTTCAGCTGAGTTATTAAGCAATAAGACTGCTGATTTAAACAGCGTAATTACTGCTTATTCCGATTATTTGAAGGTTGTTTTGCCTTTTAATCTTGGGCTTAACTTGACTGACCCAACAGAATTAGTAACTCTTAATGTTTTAGTGAATGGCACGGAAGTAATGGAAGGCATTGTTAATTCAAGCATTACCTGCAAGATGAGTTCGCAATTGCTTAGTTCTTTGTTTAATTCAAACTCAATGGAAGGCATTAAATCCTTGCTTGATTCCGAAACAGTTACTTGTTTTTCAAACGGGGCGAAAGGTGAAATAATTGTCAGCGCAATTAATGGAATACTTGGAAAAGAATACGTTGTTTTAGAAAACAAGGGAATGCTTGGCCAAATCTTTGGTGCTATTGCTGGTTTTTTTAACTGGTTTTTGGCGCTTTTTAACTAAAGTTTTTTATATTAAAAGCTCATTAAATAATATTTAATGGGCAAACATTTTTTATTAATAATTGCATTATTATTCATTGGCTCTTCTTTTTCATACACTCCTATTTTTAAGGAGTTTTGCGCAAACTTAAGCGGAGTGACTATCTCATTTAATGACTCCGGTTCAAACATGAGTTATATGAACCTTACTGAGTTTCCGCAAGAAGTCTTGGATGTTTTTAATGCAAAAATATTGAACAATTCAGATTTAGCAATGATTATGAAGACCTTTGATAATGTTACTTTTAGCGCTGAGATTTACTATAATAAAACAACATGTTTTTCAGGAAGCATAAATTTCTTTAATTCAAGCATTGCTTACATAAAATTAGAGCCTGATATGCTAAAAGGCACTGATAATAATCATGTTTATTTTCACGCAGAGCTTATTAATTTAGAGCAAATAATCAATGAATGGATGGTTATGTCAAAGAATCAGGATAATAATGTATTAAAAGTTATTTCTTTAGGGCTTAAATCTGTCAGTACAGTAATTTTTGGCCTTTTAACGAATGATTTTTATGTCAAGCCTTTAGGTAGCATAATCAAGGTTTTTGACTTGCTTAAAGTGCTGCCTGAATTGTCATTATCGAAAGATATTATAAGCAACATTCAAACTTTTAATTCAACAAGCATATGATTTTATTCATATTTCATAGGCTTGTGTTTTAAATACAGATTGTTAGTTTTAGAGTAACATATTTGTTTATGTGCATGATTAGGCACTGATGCCAAGTTTCCGAAATTCTCAATAACTCTCACATTTTTATCTACATTAGAGAAATTTTTTGAAATGAATTCAATTATTAATTCATCAAGCCTTCTTAAAAGCTCGCAGTATTTTTTTGACCTTAATTCAGTTTTTTCAACATGCTTTAAAGGCATGCAAACAATGAATTCCCTGTTTTTGCTTTTGTTTCTTATGGACTGCACGAATACAAACTCTTCATCCAAGTATAACACTACATCTTTGAATCCTTTGTCATATTTTTTGTTGCAGATATAGTGCTCGCCAACCAAATTCAGTCCAGAAACGCTGCTTTTCCAAGGCTTCTTTTTTTCATTATATTTAGTCAATCTGTCAACAAGGTTGCATAATGGGCAGTTCATTAATTAATTTAAAAACACATAGATTTTAAAGTGTTTTGCAAGTTCATTAATCCAATTTCAGAGTCACTATCTTGCTTATTCCATTAGTGTCCATGCTGACACCATATAAATAATCAGCTTCGCTTATTACGTTGTCATTATGACTTATTACTATGAACTGAGCTTTCTCGCTGTATTGCTTGCACAATTTTGCAAACAACGTTGCATTCTCCTTGTCTAGTGCTGCTTCAACTTCATCCATTATGTAAAAAGGTGCAGGGGTGTACTCTTGTATTGCAAAAATGAAGCTAAGAGCTGTTATTGTTTTTTCTCCGCCGCTCATGCTTTTAAGTGTTAAGAATTTTTTGCCTTTCGGCCTTGCCTTTATGTCAACCCCTCCCTCTATTGGGCTTGCCATGTCTTCAAGAATCATGTTTGCAATGCCTCCAGGGCTCATTATTGAAAAGATTCTTTCGAAATTTTCCTCGATTTCTTTAAAGGTTTCCATGAAAGTGCTGTTCTTTTTTTGCTCTATTTCATTCATTGCATTCATGATGTTTGTGCTTTCTTTTTCTAATAAATCCATCTTGTCTTTTACTTCCTGGTATTCTCCTTCAACTATTTTGAAGACTTCTAAAGCTTTCAGGTTAACATTTCCGAATTGCTCTAATTTCTTTTCAAGCATGAAAATATCATGCTCTAATTCGTTAGGTTCTTTTCTAGGTAATTTTAATTCCAAATCTTTGTATTCGTTGAATTGAAGCTCTAATCCCTCTATTTTTCCTTTTATTTCAGCAACCAATAATTTGTAATTGTTTATTTTGTCTTCATAGTCTTTTATGTAGATTTTATTCTCTTCAACTTTTAATTTTGAATCCTTAAGCGAGTTTTCAAGCTCATCTCTTTTGTTGTAATTTTCTCTTAATTTTTTCTCAAAACCTTGCTCTTCTGCTAAGAATATTTCTAATTGCTTCTCATTGCTTGCTGTCTTGTTTTTAAAATCATCCAATTCAGCTTCAAAAGTTATTATTTGCTTTTGTAAATCCTTCTTAATATCTTTTAATGCATCTATTTCCTTCTCTTCTAATTGCTTTAATCTTGAGGATTTTATTCCCTTGTTAACATTTAAAGTGTTAAGCTTGCTTTCAAATTCGCTTATAATTTTTTTAGTTCTTTCAAAAGTGTTAGGGTTAAAAGTTTTTTCATAATCCTTTGCCTGCTCTATCTTAATAGTTAGCTCATCATTCAATGATTCCATTTCATTGCTTAATTTTTCAAGCATTTTTCCGTCAAAACCCTTGCATTTAAAGGTTAAATTATCAATTATTTTATTCAGTCCAGTGATTTCAGTTTCAAGGCTTGCTCTCTTCTCCCTTAAGCTTATGATATTGTTATCATTGTCTGTTTTTGAAGCTGAAAGCCTTGATTTTATGCTTTCAAGCTTATTTAATTCAGAACTAAGGGTATCAATTGATTCATTGCTGCTTTTCGTGTTTATGCTTACAGAGGGCTTATCAGTTCTGTAACCTCCAGTAATGCTTCCGCTTTTTTCAATTAAATCACCTGATAAGGTAACCATTCTGACATTGCCCACTCCAACTTTTTTTGCGCATTCAATATCCTTAACAATTAATGTGTCCCTTAATGCGTATTCAAAAATGTTTTTGTATTTTAAGTCAAAATCTATGAGATTTATTGCAAATTCCACAACTCCTTCAAAGATTCTAAATCCTTTAGGGAGCTCGCTGCCTTTTATTTTTGTCAAAGGCAAAAATGTTATTACGCCTAATTTGTTGCTTCTTAAAAAATTAATGCATTTATTCGCAGAGTCTTCATCTTTTACAACAACATTCATTAATTTTGAAGCCATAGCTACCCTTATAGGAAGCTCATATCTAGGGTCTGCTTTGCAAAGCTCAGCAACAGTTCCATAAACACCATCAATTTTAGCATTAATTAATTCCTTCAAACCTCCGCCCCCTCTGTGCATTGCTATGTCTTTTTTTATGTTTAACCTGTCAAGCCTTGTTTTCAAGTCATTTAACTTATTGTTTGCCTGCTCAAGCTTTAATGCCAGCTCAGAATTAGTATTCATCTCAGATTCCAGCTTTTCATAAACGCTTTCAAGCAAAGAATTCTTTGAAATCAACTCCTCTTGAGATTCCTTAAGCCTGTTCAAATCTTCTCCCCTATTAGTCAGCTCATCTTTTTTTGATTTCTTTTCAACTAAGCTCTCTTTCAGCTCATTGATTCTTGATTTTATTTCAAAATAGCTTATTTCCTTGTTTGAGCTGGCATCAGCTTTGTAAATTTTTAATTCCCCATTAATTTTTTCAATATCCAGCTTATAAGTTTCAATGTCAGCTTTTATTTTTTCAGCCTCTTTTAAGAATTCATTAATATTGATTGTGATTTGTGCATCCCTGTTTTTTATCCTGCCAATCTCATTAGTGTGGCTTTTCATGTTTGTTTCTAGCAGATTAATCTCATCTTTTATTGCCTTAATCTTGTCATCTAAATCTTTTTTCTTTTCAGCTCCAGCAATTCCTAAATTCTTGTTTATTTCACTAATGTTTTCTTCCAATTTTTTAATATTAAGGTTGTAGTCGCTTATTTCTTCAGTTTTTTTCCTGATTTTCTCCCTTAACTCTTCATTTTTTCCCTCAATATCAACTAATTCGCTTTTTTTTATATCCAAATTTTTAAACACTAATCTTCCTTTTGTTTCCCGTAATTCATCCTTTGTTGATTTGAATTGTTCAGCAACCCTTTTTTCTTTCTTTAATTCATCTAAGTGCTTTTGCCTTTCTTTTAATAAAATGTTTGTCTCTTTTACTTTTTCATTAACTTGATTAAGTTCCTTTATTGCTTTCTCTTTTTTTTCTTCATAAGTTGAGATTCCGCTAATACTTTTTATTATTTCAGCCCTTTCAGAGCTAGACATGTCAACGAATTTTGCAATGTTACCCTGCATTACCATGTTGAATCCTTCAGGGTCAATTCCTGCATAGTCTAAAATGTTTATAATTTCAGTTCTTGTGGTTTTTTTGCCATTAATTAAATAATCGCTGCTGCCGTCAGAGTTCACTTTTCTTGAGATTTCAACAAAATCTTCCTCAACAGGGAAAAGCTTGTCTTCGTTTGAAAAAACTATTTTAACGCTTGCAGAGTTTGCAGGCTTTCCGTGTTTTCCGCCGTTAAAAATAAGATGTGACAATTTTTCAGTTCTTAATCCTTTCTTGCTCATTATTCCTAGAACAAAACTTATAGCTTCGCTTACATTGCTTTTTCCGCTGCCATTAGGGCCTATTATAAGATTAAGCTTGTCCATGAACTTGATTTCAGTTCTTCCGCCAAAGCTTTTGAAATTATCAAGAACTATTTTTTTGATTTTAATCATTATCAAATAAAGACGAATTGATTATTTTTAATACTTATTGCTTTTTAAATAAGTTAATGATTTTATCAAGCATTGAAACTTCTTTAGGCAATTCTTTTCCAACCAAAGAATAAGCCAGTCTTTCAAAGCTTTTGGAACTTTTAGAGTTTGGATAGATATTCACAACAGGTTTTTTTAAATTAACGCTATCTTCAACTTCGTTTTCTTTAGGGATTATCTCTAAGACTTTTTTGCCTAAAATTTCCTCAACATCCTTTATTGTAATATCTTTGTATTTGCTGTTGCTTTCCTTGTTTACAACAACACCTGAGATAGGAATCCAATTATTTTCAGAATATTCAACTAATTTGTAGACATCAGCAACTGATGGCAACTCAGGGGTTGTAATCAATAATAATTCATCGCTTGAATTAATAGCATTCAAAGCCTCCTCGTTTAATCCCGCTGCGCAATCAATAAGTATTAAATCGTAGTCTTTTTTAATCTCCTCTAATCTGTCTTTAAACCCCACTAAGCTGACATTAGCCAAGTCATTTAAATAAATTCCGCCAAGCAATACATGAAATCCAAGCGAATGCTTGTAAATTGCTTCCTTTATTGAAATATTTCCCTTTAATACATCATGAAGCGTTAAAATATTCCTTGAAGAAGTTCCTAAATGTAGCCCTAAAGTTGCTCCTGTAATATTTGCGTCAATTGCCAAGACTTTATAGCCGAGCTTTTGTATAATTGTTGCCAAATTTGAAACAGTTGTTGTTTTTCCAACACCACCTTTAACACTAGCAACCGCTATTACTCTAGCCATATTAGATTTTAGAAAAACTAGTCATTTTTATATTTATCTATGCATGTTTTTCAAATAGCCTTCAACAACAAAGTATTCATTAGAGCAGGTTCCATCAGTGAAATAATTAAGGGAATTAGTTGAAGTTTCAACAGTTCTCCAAAAAACTATCTCTTTTTTGAAGAGCTCAAATTTTTGGGCTAAGAAGAACTCTCCAGTTTGCTCATTTTCCGATGAAAATTTTTCATAAAATTTTTCATAAAGTCTTATATCCTCAATAAGCTCCTGAACTCTTGTGTCAGTTGATATTCTTCTTATTTGTATATACTTAACATTGCCAAATTTGCTAATGTATTTGCATAAAGGGAAAAATTCATCAATATTATGTCTATTTAATACAATTGACACTCTTATATTTTTTCCGCTTAAGGGGATTATTAAATCCCAATCAGGCAAATCACTTCTTCCCATAATTATTTTATTAATTTCAGGTTTCAGCGAATGAATGGAGTATCCTATTCCTCCTTTCATTTTTTTAATAGTGTCAATTTTTTCCATAGCTAAGTAGCCATTAGTCCTGACTCCAACCAAGAAATCATCATCCTGCAAATAATCAACTAATCCGTCCAAGTATTTATACTGCAAGCCGTCAGCAGTTTGGCCAGTTATATACAATTTTTTAATATTATTATTTTTGCATTGGTTAAGGAAGTAGCCAAAGTTTTTCCACTTTGAATAATGAGCGCTTAATTGGTTTTTTCCTTTTAACTCTGAAGTTATGTCTTTTCCTATGCAAAAATAGCAGTCAGCATTGCATTTTCCTAATAAATTAATATTAGCAAAACTATAATTTTCTCTTAACCTGTTTTTA
>JBAZGS010000022.1:0-11209 GCA_041652755.1 Candidatus Nanoarchaeia archaeon | reverse complement strand
TGCCCTTGCGCTGAAACTGTTGAGAACTGCCCAAGCGATTGCTTAATATAAAAAGGTTTAAAAACTGAAATTCTTTTTAAGTTCCTATGATTATTAATGCAGCTGAAGCTGAACATGATATTGAGCACATTTTAAAAATTTTTGACATTGGCGGACAAAACAGGTACAAATTCTTGATTGAATCTAAGGAATACAGCATGATAAAGGGAGCTAATTTAGTCATTAATGTTATTAATGGAAAAAATTACATTGAATCTCTTAAGTATTTGAATTCAATTCAAAGCATTAAAGAAAATTACAACAATCTTCATGTTGCAACAAGGTATGATTTAATGGAACCTGAAGATTTTAAGGAAATAGATACTTTGAATAAATTCATAGACTTCCCTGTTTTTTATGTTTCAAACAAGGATGGCACTAATATTGATAAATTGCTTAATGCGATTATTTCAGTGGTTTCTGCTCCTGGAAATTACATGCCAAGGAATGCTGATAATACTTTAAGGGAGTCAAAGATTATTTTTACTGGAGAAGGTGGGGTTGGAAAAACTTCGCTTTTTGTTAGGCTGAAAGAGAACAGGTTTTTGGAGAATGCTAAATTAACCATTGGCCAAAGCATTAACGCTTTCAGGGTTTATTACAAGCAGATTTTTTAAAGAATTTGGCTGATATTAAAACAATAAATTATTTAATGCATGAAAAATTATTAATGAATCAATGAAATTAGCTATTTTTACTGACAGTTTTAAGCCTAATCTTGACGGTGTTGCAACAGTCACTAATGTTTTGGCTAAAGAAATGGTCAAAAAAGGGCATACAGTTGTTGTGGTTTGCCCTGGAAACAATACTGAATCAGGGCATCAGGACGGGTTTAAAGTGATTAGGCTGAAGTCTTACAGCATTAAGCTGACTGAATTGATGAAGATTTGCTTCAAAAATCCTGGCTATGTTGAAAAACTGGAGGATTTTTCAAAGTATGATTTGATTCAAATCCAAAGCCCTGCAACGCTTGGAAGCCTTGGTTTTTTGATTGCTTTAAAATATAATATTCCTGTTAGCAGCACTTTTCACACAAACGTTGCTGATTTCGCTTTAAGTTTTTTGAATGAGGATGTTTTAGCACATGAGTCCAATAATGTTTTGTATAAATCATTGATTAAGTTCGGCTTTTTAAGGAAGGGTTTTGGAAAAATGATCCATTCAATGGCTTGGAGCCTTGTTAAGAATTTTTACAATGCAGTTCCAGCATTAACTGTTCCTGCAAGGTTTTGCAAGAAATTATTAAGGGAGAAAGGGGTTAAGAGTGAGATTGTTGTTTTGAATAACCCTGTTAATCCTACAGTCAGCAAGAAAGATTATTCTAAAAAGTATAAGCTGAAAAGTAAGTTTGTAGTGATTCATGTTGGAAGATTAAGCGCTGAAAAAAGGGTTGATGTTTTCATTAAGGTTATTGCAAAGCTTAAGAAATCAATGCCTAACATTTTTGGAGTCATTTGCAGCGACGGCTTGATTAGGGTTGATTTGGAAAGATTGGCTAAAAAATTGAAGGTTAGCAATAATATTAAGTTCACTGGTTTTGTTTGCAGGGATGAATTATCTTGGCTTTATGAGCATTCAAGCGTTGTTACTGCTTTCGGGCTTTATGAAACGTTTAATTTATGCGCTGCTGAGGGCTTGTTTTATGGAAAGCCTTTAGTTTTGACTAATAGCGGTCCGCATCCTGAATTAATCAATGATAATGGATTTTTAATAGATGTTAATGATTCTGAAGTCAATGAATTTGCGAACAAGATTAAGATTATTGCCAAGGATGAGGCTGTTGCCAAGAGATTCAGCGTTAACAGCAGGAAGCATTGGAAGGATTATGATTATAAATCAACTATTGAGAAGCATGAGAAGTATTTCTTGGAGTCAGCTAAGAATAATTTGATTTCTAACAAGCATTATTTGAGCTTTATAAGGTATTTGGCGTTCATGGGCATTATTATGAACACTTTTTTGCTGTCTATGAGCTTAAAAGAGAAAAAGGATAATGGATTAATTGAAGAATTTGAAAAATTCTCTAACAGCATGAGCAGTGAATTAAAGAAACTAAAGAAATCTTTTTAAAATGATGTATTATATTTCTTTCTTTAATGAAAAGAGGATCGCGTGCTTGGAAAAAGTATAAAATCTCCAGATGGAAATGGAGAAAGAAGAAAATGAAAGAAAGGAAAGCTAAAAGAGCCCAAAGAAGAGCAAGGAACGGCTGATTATAGGATGATTTTTAGTAATTAAATTATTTATTAATAAGCTAGTCTTAACTTGTTTTTATTTTTTCTTTAAAATTTTTGTGCAAATATTTGATAAAGTTTAATAATGAACAGCAAAATGGATTAAATTATGAATATGGATGAGGAGTTTTCCATTTTGTGGAAATTTTATTTTATGGATAGTGTTTCTGCTTTCACTACATTGACAACTCCAATTCTTATTATTTATTTAATTGCTGTCAATATGTCAACTTCATTGATAGGTTTATTGTTTGGCTTGGTTGCTTTGTTTATTGTTTTGTTTGAAATTCCAACAGGAGTTGTTGCTGATGTTTTTGGAAGGAAACTCAGCGTTATCATAAGCATTTTTTTGGATACAATTGCTGCTTTTATGATGTTTTTATCAACAAATCATTTTATTATTGGTGCTGCATTACTTATTGGCGCAATAGCTTATACTTTTTTGAGCGGGGCATTGTATTCTTGGTTTGTGGATTATTATTTGCATAAAGGGGATAAGAAATATTTGAATAGGGTTATCTCTAGGAAAGAAAGCATTTTCAGTTTTATGAGTTTCTTTGCTTATTGTTCATCCTCAATTATATTAATCATTTTAAAGCCAAGTTATGGGTTTATCAATGTTGTAAGATTTATGTATTTGATAGAAACAGTTATATTAATCTTGTTGGCAATTATTGCTATTTCAACAAAAGAGCCGTATTTTAAAAGGAAAAAAATAAAGAATTATTTTAGGGATTCTTTCAAAAATGCAAAGATTACTTTTAAAAAATCAATTGTTGAGATAAAAAAAAGCAAAAAATTATTGTATATATTCTTTGGAAGCATGGTATTCTTTTTTGCTTCAACTTCATTGTCAACAGAATGGATTCAATTTAAGAACAATGGCATTGATGAGTCAATGAATGGATTTCTATATGGAGGAATGTATTTATTGTCAGGAATTACTTTAATGTTAAATGAGAAATTAACAAAAAAAGGCTCTTTTAAACTGATTATATTGTCTCTTATTGTCCTTTCAGTATCTACTTTTTTGATGGGGTTAAATATTGGATTATGGCTTATACCAGTATTTTTAATTAATGCGGGAATTTTTTGGAACTTATTGTTCAACAATTTAAACATTGAGATAAACAAGTTGATTCAAAAAAAAATCAGGGCAACAGTTTTGAGCATGAAAAGCGTTTCTGACCAGATCCCTACAATGCTTGGGGATTTCTTGTTATTCGGTTTAGTTTCAGACCTTTTCAGCATTAATATCACATTATTTGCTGGTGGAATTATAATGCTGTCTTCATTGCTCATATTCTTAAGATTGGATAAAGTTTAATAATAAAATAAGTATAGTGTTTTATTGCGGAAGTGCCGGAGCGGTCAAACGGACTGGATTAAGGCTCCAGTGGCTTAGTGCCTGCGAGGGTTCGAACCCCTTCTTCCGCATTTTGAAAACTTTTAAAAATAAGTCACATTATCTAAATATTCATGTTTGACAATACTTACATTAAAGAGCAGGTAAAACTTAGGAACACTGAATTAAAGTCTGCAAAAAGCTTGGGTGTAATACTTTTTAGCGATTTTGAAAAGATTTTAGGCAACGTTGCCAGCATTGATTTAATCAGGCAGGCAATTAATCTTCCTAAAGCGTATCACAGTATCAGGGTTTTGCTTCAGCCTTATTTGGTTGGAAAAGAACAGCAAGTTTTTGGAAAAAGGCATCAGTCTCTTTTGTATAAAACAATTCCTGAATGCTTAAATGAAACTTTTGACAGTTTCGCTTTAAAAAATAGCATAAACAGTTACAGCATTGTCTATTCAGACATGCCCTGGTGTGAGGTTGAAAAAAAAGCGAGGCTTGATGGTTTTATTGATGAGCCGAGGTTTGCGCTGTTTTTGAAAGCATGGAATTATTATCCTCCTAAGTCAGATTATAAAAGCATTAAGTATGAAGAGTTTATTGAGAATCTTGGCAAAAAAAATAGTTTTATAAATAGAGATTTTCCATAATTATTTTATGTCTGAAGAAAAATGCTTATTTTGCGAGATTCTTAAAGGGAATATTCCTTCATTAAAAGTCTTTGAGAATGAAGGTTGCATTGCAGTATTAAGCATTAAGCCAGTGAGCAAAGGGCATATTATAATAATCCCTAAGCAGCATCATTCTTTTATAAGCAACTTGCCTGATGATATGGCATTTCACATGATAGGAGCAGTCAAGGCTTTAAGCACCATTCTTACCCAGATTCTTCAGTGTTCAGGAATAAATGTTATGCATAATATTGGAAGCATTGCTGGGCAAAAAATTAATCACGTGTGTTTTGAATTGATTCCAAGATACGCTGGGGACAAGATTAATATTGACATGCCTGAAGGAAAAACTAATGAGAATGAGTTATATGAGGAGCAAAAGTTAATAACTTCAGCAATCAGGGATTCAACAATGAAGCTTTTAGAGGCGATTAGGGATGGAAAAATACAGGTCAGCAAGGAAGTTAAAGACCAGGCTTTGAAGGCTCTTGAAACCATTAACAAGGATAAGCCTAAATTAAAAAGTGAAAAGGATAATTCTAAGATTGATTTGCTAAAGCTTGAGGATGAGCTTAAAAAATTATGATTTTTTAAAAAAAACTTTTTAAACTACTGGGACATTTTTTAATAATTTAAGTAATAAAAGTTTTAATAATTTGGAGGTGAAATGAATGGTTGCTAAAAAAAAATCTGTCGCAAAAAAAGTTGTTGCTAAAAAAGCAGCTCCTGCTGCAAAAAAAGCTGCAAGTCCTGCTAAAAAGAAAAGCTTGTTAGACAAAGTTAAAAGTATATTTAAATAATTAAAACTAAGGTTTTAAATTCTTGTTATTTTTTTATGTTATCTTTTATTATTTCAATCAAAAAGCTCAAAAATAGACGCTTAATAAATTATTCATTATGAGATTAATCAGTTTATTAAAAAAGTATGATTTATCTGCTGATTTAATTTCTCTTGACCAGTGCTTCATGATTAATCCTGAAGCCATAAGGGCGATTATTAGAGCTGCTGAGCTGAAAAAATCAGATATTATTTTGGAGATTGGTGCAGGAACAGGAATACTTACTAGTAAGCTAAGCGATTATGCAGCTAAAGTTTATGCTGTTGAAAAGGATGAGAGATTGTTTATGGTGTTGTCAGACATGTTGGCTAAGAAAAAAAATGTTGAGATAATCATTGGTGATGCTAAAAAAGTCGGATTTTTGGATGCCAATAAGATTATTAGCAACTTGCCTTACACTATTTGCGACTGGTTCTTTGAGAAATTGAATTCTTCAAGGTTTGACTTATCAGTTGTGACTATCCCTTTGAAATTTTTTGAAAATCAGGCAAATAAATACACTAATCTTAGTTGTGAAAAAGTGAGAGATTTGATGCCTTCAGATTTTTACCCTCAGCCTAAAGTTAAAAGCGTGATTGTTAAAATAAAAAAAGCTAATTAGTTTATTTTATGAAACAGGAAATAATTCCCGTTTAATCCTACTTTTAATTTTGCATCCTTATAAAGCACAGTTAAATAATTTTTTTTACTGCTTATTGTTGCACTGTCATTTGAAATGCATGCTAATGAGTATCCTTGTTTTTTCATAGATTCAATCATTAAATGGTTTTTAAATTCATGAGAAGTGCAAGGTTTATTGTTTCTTTTTACTATTATTTCTAATGTTTTTTTTTCAATCATAATAATAAAGATAATTAATCTTTTTATATAATTTGCGTAAAAATAATAAAAATAAAAAAAAGAATTTTAAAAATTAAAATTGTATTTTAACATTCTGTCTTTCTGATTCTGTTACTTGGAATAATTCCCTGCTTTTCAGTTTCATGAAGCCAGCTATTATCATGCTTGGGAATTGCGACACTTTAATGTTGTAGTCGTTTACTACTCCATTATATGATTCTCTTTTGTTGGCAATGTCGGATTCAATTGTTGAAATCCTTTCCTGCAAGTGCTGGAAGCTTTTGTCTGCCTTTAATTTAGGGTAATTTTCAGCAACTGCATAAAATCCCATTAATGCCTTGTTAAGCATGCTTGAAGCTTTTGCTTTTGCATCAATGCTTGTTGCTTGGCCAAAAGCGCTTCTTGCTTGTGTTATTTCTGTAAAAACTCCTTTCTCATGCTTCATGTATCCTTTTGCTGTTTCCACAAGGTTTGGCAATTCGTCAAATCTTTGCTTTAGTAAGACATCAATGTTGCTCCATGCCTTGTCTATTGAGTTTTTGAGCACGATGAAGCCATTGTATCCCATTATGAACCAGAAAACTATCACTGCCATTATTACTATTGCAGCTATAATTATCTCCCACATAATAGATAAAGAAATAGTGTTTAATTAAAAAAGTATTGATATAAAAAAAAATTATTTAAAACCTTTGAAGTTATTCTATAGTTCCATAGAGTTTCTGAAGCTGTTTTGGAGTATAAGGCTTTGTTTTATAGTTTGATACTGCTTCTCTATACTTGTCTTTCAGTTTTACCCTAATAGAGTTGTATTTTGCAGGCAATTCGTAGTTGAATAAGTCAAAAGCTTTGCTCTTCATTGATTGATACTTATTTGTCATTCTTTCAAAAATGCTGCTTTTTGGTTTTTCTGAAGCTAAAAATCCAGGTTTCATCATTTCAATTAAGGTGTCATTTAAACTCATAATAGATTAAAGGATAAAATCTCTTTATAAATATTATGAAAAACTATAATTTTAAAAATAATAATAAATTGTAAATAAGATTATGGAAAGAAGTCATATAAGTGAATTAAAAGACAAGCAAAAAGCAATGATTTCTGGATTTTTGGAAGAGTCCAGAATTTTGAGCAAAATCGCTTTTTTAGTAATCAGAGATGTTACTGGAAAGATTCAGTGTGTTATAAAATCAGATGATTCTAATAATTTTGAATTGGCTAAAAAAATCAATAAGAAATCAGTTGTGAGCATTGCTGGAACTGTTAGTTCTAAAAACAAAGTTAATGAATTACTTGTTGAAAAAATTGAAATTTTATCAGAAGCTGAATCACCTTTGCCTATTCCTATTGTTGAAAAAGGAGAGGTTACTACAGCTCTAAATAAAAGGTTGGATTGGAGATTTCTTGATTTACGAAAAGAAAAGAATATGCTGATTATGAAAATTCTTTCAACTCTTGAAAAAGGAATGAGAGATTATTGGATTAATAATGGTTTTACTGAGATACATTCCCCTAAATTTATGGGAAGTCCTAGTGAAAGCGGAGCTGAACTTTTCATGGTTCCTTATTTTGGAAAAGAAGCTTTCTTAGCCCAGAGTCCTCAATTTTACAAGCAAATGGCTATGGCTGCAGGATTTGAAAGAGTTTTTGAAATAGGTCCTGTTTTTAGGGCTAATCCTAGCCATACTACAAGGCATGATACTGAATACACTAGCATTGATATGGAAGTGTCTTATATAAAAGACCATCATGATGTTATGAGAATTGAATCTGAATGGTTAGCTCATGCATTCAAAATAGTTAAAGAAGAATTTGGAAAAGAAATTAAGAAAGAATTCGGTATTGATTTAGAAGTTCCAAAGCTTCCTTTTCCAAAAGTATCAATGATTGAGGCTTACAAAATTATTGAAGAAATGGGGGGAACTGTTAAGCATGGTGAAGACATTGAACCTGAACATGAAAAAATGCTTTGCGAATGGGCTAAAAAAAAGCATGACCATGATTTTGTTTTTATTTATGACTGGCCTATTAGTGTAAGGCCTTTTTATCACATGAGAACTGATGATGGCAAGAATACTAAAAGTTTTGATTTGCTTTACAAAAATATTGAAATTACTAGTGGAGCTCAAAGAGAACACAGGTATGATGTTTTAAAAAAGCAGATTATTGAAAAAAAGATTGAATTAAATCAAGGAATGATTGATTATATTAATTTTTTCAAATATGGCTGCCCTCCTCATGGAGGATTAGGATTAAGCTCAACAAGAGTTGTTATGCAAATGCTTGATTTAAAGAATGTTAGGGAGGCAACTTATTTGCCAAGGGATACTGAAAGATTAACTCCATAAACATATTTAAAAATAATAATAAATTGTAAATAAGATTATGGAAAGAAGTCATATAAGTGAATTAAAAGACAAGCAAAAAGCAATGATTTCTGGATTTTTGGAAGAGTCCAGAATTTTGAGCAAGGTTGCATTCTTAATTGTTAGGGATGTTACTGGAAAGATTCAGTGTGTTATAAAATCAGATGATTCTAAGAATTTTGAATTGGCTAAAAAAATCAATAAGGAATCTATTGTTTCTATTATTGGAAAAATCAATGTTAGTAAGCAGGCAATGAATGGGATGGAGTTAATGGTTGAAAAAATTGAAGTTTTATCAGAATCTGATGCTCAGCTGCCTATTCCTGTTGTTGAAAAAGGCGATGTAATTACTGCTTTGAATAAAAGGTTTGATTATAGGATGCTTGATTTAAGGAAAGAGAAGAATATTTTAATGTTTAAGGTTGCAACCAGCTTTGAGAAAGGATTGAGGGAGTATTGGAATTCTAATGGATACATTGAAATTCACACTCCTAAGATTATTGGAGCTGCAAGTGAAAGTGGTTCAGAAGTTTTCATGCTTCCTTATTTTGGAAAAGAAGCTTTCTTAGCTCAGAGCCCGCAGTTCTATAAGCAGATGGCTTTATGCAGCGGGTTTGAAAAAGTGTTTGAGATTGGAACAGTTTTTAGGGCTGAAAACAGCCACACTACAAGGCATTTGACTGAGATTGTCATGATTGACATGGAACTCGCTTTTATTAAGGACCATTTTGAAATAATGGATGAGGAAGAGAGAGCTATTAAGCATGCTTTAGAGATTGTTAAATCAGAATATGGCAAAGAAATTAAAGAAGTTTTTGGACAAAGCATTAATTCTTCTAAAAAGTTTCCAAGAATTAGTTTCAAGGAAGCTAATGATATTATCAAAAAAATGGGCGGAGAGCCTGAAAAGGATGATTTGACTAGTGCTGGCGAGAAATTACTTGGAGAGTGGGCATTAAAAGAGCATGGTAGTGATTTCGTGTTTGTTTACAATTACCCTTGGGCTAAAAAACCATTTTATCATATGAAAGACTCTAAAGATATGAATACTACTAAAGGCTTTGATTTAATCTATAAGGGTTGTGAGATAACCACTGGCTCGCAAAGGGAGCACAGGTATGAAGTCTTGAAAGCTCAGGCAATGGAGAAGAATGGCAATTTAATAGGCATTGAAGATTATGTTAATTTTTTTAAATATGGAGCTCCTGAGCATGGAGGGTTAGCTATTGGCCAGGCAAGATTTATTCAATTGCTTTTAGGACTAGAAAATGTTAGGGAAGCAACATTCATACCTAGAGACCCTGAAAGAATCACTCCATAAATGTTTTAAATAGAACTATTCCTATTATTTTTATGGCTAACTTGAAAGGCTATTTTATTGGCACTGTTAAAAAAGTGGATGATTTGTTTTTTGTTATTCCTGAATTAGGTTATAATAAGTTTACTAAAAAAAATAGGGATGAAGGTTTCTTTTTTAATCCATTAGAGAACTATGTTTTTTTAAGGCATGATGATAAGGTTTCTTCATTGTATTTGCTGAAAGATGCAAAAAAATCGGTTGTTAATTCAAGGCAATACAATGTTATTGAAGAAATGCTGGAGTTTGGCAAAATCAACGGATATGAAAGTATTCCTAGTTTAGAGTTTAAGGCTAACAGGGTTTTTTTTGCTTGCGCTTATTCAGTAAGGCCTGATTATTCAAAAATAGTGGATAATGAGTTAAAAATTGAGCCTGAAACTTTTAATGATTTTATAAAACATCCTATAACTAAAAAGAATTATGCTATTAAAATCCCTACTTTTGAAAGCAATATGGAATATGTTTTTGAGGAGTTAAAAAATGAGAACTTGTTTGCTAAAAAAAAAACTGGCCCTTTAGATAATTGGTTTTAAACTCCGCATTCTGTTTCGTAGAATTCTCCGTTAATTCTTAATGTTCCCAAGTGTTCATTGTTGCAAAAGCAGTTATAAAAACCGTTGCCTAAATCAAAACATTCCGGATTAGTGCATGCTTGACTAATTGATTTATAATAAGTGTCAATAATATTAGTTGCTATTGATTTATTTGAGACATAAGTATTAAAATCATGAATAATGCTGTTTCCTGCTTTGCACCAGCAACCGGGAAAAGCAGCTGAAAAATCATTGCAGAATTCTCCTGAGGGGGCAATTATTGAGCTTAAATCATAGTGGTTAATGAAAGAGGCAATGATTAGTACTAGTAATACTACTGAGATTAAAAAATAATTCTGTTCCATGCTTAATTATAAGGGGGTTTTAATTATTAAAGATTTTCAAACAAAAAAATTAGTCTTAAAATTAAATTATTGCAATAATAGTTTCTATTTACGAAATCTTTTTAAAGTAATCATTATCAATTATATATTTAGCTAGCTTTAATTAGTTAGTATAATGTGAGTATCATAAAAAAGATTTTTGTGATATGATTTTCATAGTAGTGCTTGTTAATGGAGAATAGATAAGCGAAATGTGATAACCGCCATTAACAATTCTTTTATAATAGCGATTTAGTACTAAATAAACCAAAGGATCAAAGTATGGGAAGCAATTCCAGTTGATCCTGCTGGAGGTCACTGCTATTAGGATCCGAATAAGACATGCAAGTCAGAGCAGCAATGCTCGGCGTACGGCTCAGCAACACGTAGTCAACCTGCCCTTAGGTAAGGGATAACCTCGGGAAACTGAGAATAATACCTTATATGAAGAGAGATCTGGAACGCCTTTCTTCTCAAAGATTTATCGCCTAAGGATGGGACTGCGGCTGATTAGGCTGTTGGTGGTGTAATGGACCACCAAACCTGTGATCAGTACGGGCCATGAGAGTGGTAGCCCGGAGAAGGAGACTGAGAC
>JBAZGS010000021.1:0-12218 GCA_041652755.1 Candidatus Nanoarchaeia archaeon | reverse complement strand
AATAAATCCTGAGTTATACAAAACTTTTGAGGGCAAAGAATTCATTTTATTATTTAAATTGAAGAAATTATTTTCTTCTTCTCTTCCTTAATTTGACTAATTCATCCATGAATTCATTAACTGTCAAGATGTCCCTGCTGAAACCTTTAATGCTTTGTGCTAACTCTGTGATTATTGGAGGCTTCAAGTAAGTTTTTTTCATTAAATCATTCTTTGTAAATGCTTCCTTTGGCGCACCATCAAATATTACTTCACCATTGCACATCATTATTACTCTGTCAACTACTCTGGCAACCAAGTTCATGTCGTGAGAAATAATTATAATTGTGTGCGTTTTTCTTAATTCATTAATCAAAGCTTCAACCATAATTAATCCAGCATGGTCTTGGCCAGTGGTTGGCTCATCTAGAATTAATAGCTCAGGATTCATTGCAACAATTGAAGCAATAGCCACTAATTTTTTCTGGTTTAAATCCAAATCCAAAGGATGCTTTTTTCTTTGTTCATATAAACCTACAGTTTTAAGAGCTTCATCAACCCTCACATTTAATTCTATTCCTTTTAAGCCCAAATTGCTTGGGCCGAAAGCAACTTCTTTCTCAACAACTGAGTTAAAAATTTGGTCATCAGGATTCTGGAAAACGTAACCGCAAGTATGCGACAACTGGGCAACAGTTTTTTTAACAGTTGGATTGCCATTAATCAATATTTCGCCTTTAGTTGGCCTTAAGAGCCCGTTGAAATGCTTAACAAGAGTTGTTTTTCCTGAGCCATTCTGCCCAATAATGGCCACAACCTCCCCTTTATTCAACTCAAGATTAATATTTTTAAGAACGCTAACACTCTCCTTATATTCAAAGTACACATTTTTAACCTGAATTAAACTCATTTAATCAACTCCGTTACTACTTTTTTTAAATCCTCAAAATTCACAAGCAATTCTCCTTTGTATAAACCCATTTTTTTCAGCCTTATTGAAACCTCAGTAATGTCAGAATGGGTCAATGAATGCTTGCTTAAAAGATTAACATCTGTGAGAATTTTATTAGGGGTGTCAACATTAACAATTTTATTGTCAAATAAAACAATCCTGTCAGCGAATCTTGACAAATAATTAATATTATTAGTGCTCATAATTATAGTTATTCCTTTCTTTGATAATTTCTTAACCATGTCAAAAACTTGTTCAGTTCCTAAAGGGTCAAGCTGGCTGGTTGGCTCATCAAGCACTAATACATTAGGGTTCATTATTAAAACACTGGCAATTGCGATTTTTTGCTGCTGCCCGCCTGAAAGCTCAAAAGGGCTTCTTTTGGAAAAATTTTCTAAACCTATAAGCTTAAGCATTTCCTTTACTCTTTTATGCATTTCTTCATAAGGAACTCCTAAGTTTTGAAGACCAAAAGCTAATTCTTCCTCATTAGTAGTTCCAGCTCCAGTTAATTGATTAGCAGGGGACTGGAAAGCTAAACCCACATGGCTTGAAAGCTCAGAAATGCTTGCTTCTTTTACATTAATTCCATCAACTATTATTTCACCTTCCATAATTCCTGGATAAAAATGAGGAATTAACCCAAGCATTGATGAGCAAAAAGTTGTTCTTCCTGAACCAATCTTTCCAATAATGCCAATAAACTCCCCTTTCTTTATTGAAAGATTAATGTCATGCAAAGTCCAACCCTTGTATCCTGAATACTTCCATGAAAAATTTTTGAAAGTCACAATGTCCATGATAATACACCCCACATTATTGAAAAAACTACAGCAATAATTATTATTACTTTGTCAGCGGTTTTAATAGTTGTTTTTCTGTAGCTAGTTTTTTTGCACTTAGCTGAAAAAGCCCTAGCCTCTAAAGCCATGGATTTTTCAACAGCTTGCTGAACAGAACCCATGAATAGTGGCCCAAGCAAAGGCATGTAAGATTTTAATCTTTGGATTAAATTGCCTTGAGTTTCTAATCCCCTGCTTCTTTGCGCGTCAATAATTGTCTGCATTTGCGCCCCAATCCTTGGAATTATCTGTAAAGTTGTAAGTATTATATAACCTAGGGCATGAGGCAGGCCTATTTGGGTGAGAGAAGAAACAAGGTCTCCTGGGTGAGTTGTTAAAACAAACCAGTATCCAAAAACCATCATAACAAAAAGCCTTGAAGCAATATAAGCTGCATAAATCAAGCCATCAGCCCATAAAGTGAAGCCAAAAGGCAAATCCATTAATTTATCAGTGGCGTAAGGATGAAACAATCCCTGAATAATGAATAATAAAATGAACATGAAAGACAGTTTAGATATTGGTTTAAATGTTAGGCTAAGAACTTTTGACTTAATAGCTATAGGTATTATTATTAATAATAAAAGCAAGATATAAATAAAACCGCTCAAAGTGAATGATAAGATTATTACGCAAAGAAGAATCACTAACTTAGTTAAAGGATTTATTTTATGAAAATACGAATCTTTCTCTATATATGAACTTAAACCCATGCTTGCCATTAATATAAATAAGATAGCTTAGATTATTAAAAAAGTTAACTAATTAAAAAAAATTAAAAATAAAAAAAAATTCAATAAACTTACCTTATCTTGTTAGTGTACTTGAAAAGCCTTGCGTATTTCTCAGGTAATCTTTTTACAGATAACCAAGGTACAAAGACAGCAATTATTTTGTCAATTGATTCAGTAATTATTCTTGCTCCAACCATTGAAGTCCAGTATTTCTGTCCTGCAGCTAAAAAGACTGCAACAACTACATCAACCCCTGAGCCTGAAACTCCTCCTGCAACCAATGTGCTAATAATTGAGCTTACAAAAGCAGCAGTTACTGCTAATAAAACACCAGTTCCTAACACAGGTAAAGGTTTTTTAAGCCATCCTTTATATACAAACAATCCTACAACTAAACCTATGAATAACTGAACTGTTCCAAAGAATACTGAAGTCGGTCTTCCATAAGCTATTGCTGTAACAACATTTGTCAAGAATCCTCCAATTCCTGCTACCCAAGGGCCTGCAAGCATTGCCATGAATACTGTTCCTATAGTGTCAAGGAATACTGGTAATGCTAAAGCTGTTGAGATTAATCTTCCAATCTGGTTTATTGCTATTCCTATTGGTATTAATACTAATGCTGTTGTTGAGAATTCATCTTTGAACTTCTGCATAAAGCTTTTTTTAGATTTCACTGCAGGTTTAGCCTTTGTAGATTTCACTGCAGGTTTAGTTTTTTTCGATTTAACTGTAGATTTAACCTTTTTTGCCATTTATTTTTTCACCTCCTTTGATAGTTTTTTTATAGCATTCAGCGCTATTATGATATTTTTTTCTTCTCCTTTCAGCCTTGCCTTTTCCTGGCTGATTACATCCTTAAAAGTCTCTTTTATTTTTGGGTTTAATCCAACATGAAAAATCATTCCAGCTTTAACGTTTCTCATTAAGGCTATTGTAAAAAGCATTGAGCCTTCCATTTCACTGCCTATTAATCCGTAATCACTCCAATAATTCATTGTTTCCCAGTGTTTTTTAGAATATAATCCATCACAGCAAATTGTTGGGCCATAAAAAAACTTGGATTTGGATTCTTTTGCGCTTTCAACCAATGCAGTTAATACAGTAAAATCAGGAACTGCAGGATAATTAGCAGGCACGTAAGCAGTGCTAGAGGCTTCTTCCTTGTAAATTCCAGTGCTAATTACTGAGTCGCCTGTGCGCATCTCTTTTTTGAGTCCAGCACCGCTCCCAATTCTTATTAGTATTTTTGCTCCTGCATTAATTAATTCTTCAGCAACGATTGCCATGCTTGGCCCTCCCATTCCAGCGCAAACAACTGTAATTCTTATTCCTTCATAGCTTCCTTCATAAACAGGCAATCCTCTGTTGTCTGAAATTTTTTTAGAGTCTTTTAAAAGATTAGAAATTCGAGTTACTCTGTCAGGGTCGCCTACAAGTATGCAATGCTTGCAAACTTTTTCAACTCTTAAATGTGGTTGAATCATCTTATTATAAAAAATAATAGCTTGAGAATTAATATAAAGATTTTCTTTTAATTATTTTTTTACAAAATGAAAAATTTTAAGAATAGTCGCTTAATTTTTTTTATTTAATTTAACTAAGAGGTGTTTTAGAAAATGGATGAAAACGGACAACAAGGTCAAAAACCTATGTTTAAGACAATAAAAAGTATGGAAAAAGAGTATGGAACAAGGAACTTTATAGAAGTTGCTTTGAAAGAAACAAATGACAGCGAGAATGTGTTTTTTTCAATCAGTAAAGGTTTTAAGACTCAGAATGACATGAAAAGATACAAGAATAGCTTAGGATTCGCAGCAAGCGAGGAACTACAACAATTCTTGGTTGATGCATTCAAAGAATTAATTGAAGCTTATAAAGCATTGCCTAAAAAGCAAAGTGCTCCAGCTGAGACTAAAGCCCAAGCTCCTGTTGAAGTAAAAGCTCCAGAAACTGAAGTAAAAGTTGAAACAACTGCTCCAGCTGAGACTGAAAAGAAAGAATAAGATAATTTCTTATTTTTAGAAATTATTTTTTTTTTATTTTTTATGATTAACATATTAAGTATCTATGATGAATTGCTGAAAAAGTATGGCTATCAAGGATGGTGGCCCATAATTAATTACAAAGGAGTTAATCCCACAAAAACAGGTTCAATTAAAGGATATCATCCAAAAAAATATGCTTTTTTGAAAAATGATTCGCAAAGGTTTCAAATATGCATTGGAGCAATATTAACTCAGAATACTAATTGGGTTAATGTTGAAAAATCATTACTTAACTTATATAATAATAATCTTTTAAGCCCAAAAAAAATAATTGATAATGCTGAAAAAGTTAAGGAGCTAATTAAGCCCAGCGGTTATTTTAACCTAAAATCTAAGTATTTGGCTAATTTTTCAAGATTTTATTTAAGCCTTAATGGCAAAATTCCGTTTAGGGATGAATTGTTAAAAGTTAAGGGCATAGGCAAAGAAACAGCTGACTCTATCTTGCTTTATGCCTATAATGTTCCAGTTTTTGTTATAGATGCTTACACTAAAAGATTAGTTAACCATTTAGGTTTAATTGATTCAAATGATTATGAAACCCTCAGGACTTTTTTTGAATCTAATTTAACTAATGATTATAAGTTATTCCAAGAATTTCATGCATTAATTGTAGAGCATGCAAAGAATAATTACTCTAAAAAACCTTATGGAATCAGTGATTTTTTAAAAAAAATAAAAAAAAATTAAAAAAAGCGGAGAAAAAAAGTGTGGCTTTTTTTTAATCCTCTTTTTTTGAAATCTCGGAGTTTTTAGGAAGGTTAAGCTTAACTTCACCCTGCCATTCAGAAGTGTAAGCGCCTTTAATTACAATATCATCACCTTCCTTAATTTTACCAATTTGGTCAGACCAAAGAGTTAATCCTATTTGTCCAGTTTCATCCTTTAGCGTTGCATCGCATACTTTAGTATTGCCATATTTTGTTCTAACAGATCTTGGCACATCTTTAGCAATTACTCTTGCTAAAAGTTGAACATTAGTCATTCCTGGTACTAGTTTTGAAATCATAATATCACATAATTTATTGGTTTTTTAAAGAGATAAAGATAAGCCTTCCCCTATTCATTATTTTAAATATTTTTTTATTTCTTTTGCCCTAGTTCTAAGAGTTACTTCAGTAATATCTGAAACACCAGCTATCTCTACTTGTGTTAGTTTATAATTAGTATATTTTAAAGTCAAATATATTGCTGCAGCAGCCAAGCCTTTAGGGTCTTTTCCCATCTTTCTCATTCCATTATGCACTGCAGTTTTCAATAAATTCATTGCATTAGTGGAGTATTTAAAATCAATATTTAACTCTTGAACAAATCTTGGAACTAAAACAAAAGGAGACAATTGCTTGTATTTATAATCAAATTTAGGCAAAACCTTAGCTACAATTAAACTTAAACTTCTGCTAACTGACTTGGTTGGCAGTTGGCTGACACTAACTATTTCCTCCAGCCATCTTGGGCTATTTTGTATTCTTATTGCAGCATACACTGAGCCAGCAACAAAAGCATCAATGCTTCTACCCATTGTTAATTTTTGCCTTGCAGCTTCCTTGTAAATCTTTGTTGCAGTCTCCTGAATATTATTAGATAATGATAATTTGTTTATCATAACATTCAATTTAGGCAGAGCTTCCCAGTAATTCCTTTCCAAAGAACCAATAAGAGAACCCTGAATCTTCTTTAATCTATTGAACTGTGCTTTCTTTTTTGCTGGAACATCATTAGAAATTTCACCGATTACTGTCCTTGGGCCAAAATTTCTCCACCTAGGTTCATGAGTCACCCGATTATTTATTTCTTGCATATTATACGCTCTTTTGCCGTCTGTTTGTGAGGTTGATTCATAATATTTCTCATATTCTAATCCGCAACTAGTGCAAACCCAGCATTCATTATCATTTATCATGAATTCTAACCCTCCGCAATTGCCGCAGCTATTTGAATGCTCTGAATCATCATATTTTTGAGTTTTAGCCTCAAAGGATAATAATTTTTCAATTGCTCTATTGATTTCTTCAGCATTTTTATAATTAGAATTAACCATTTTTTCAATCAATATTTTATTAATGGCAGGCAATTTAGAGAAAGTTTGCAAATAATTTGACTGAAAAAAATAATTTGTTTTTTCCAACTTGCTCAATATTGACTCATAAGATTCTTTGTTAACATCAATAGATTCTAAATATTTTACAAATGAAAAAGGATAACCATCTTTTTTTAATTTTTCTTCATAAACTCTTATTTGTTTAAAAAAATATTCCATGAGTTCTTTATTATTCTTCAGAACGGAATTTGCCAAAGTTATAATGCTATCATCTTGAACCAAAAATTCAAGAGCCATGTTCACTCTTCACCAATTAGTTCATTTAATATTTTTTCATAATTTTCGCTTAAAGAAATTTTAGCTTTACCTCTTATGAATAAATCAGGGCATATCTCGCAAACAATATTAAATTTATTCTTCTCCTCTTCATCTAAACAAGAATTCAAGTTTCTATACTTATTATTGCCTTGCTTTATTAATCCAGTGACCTTATCGATTATTTTAACATTTGATTTTATCAATTTTTTCTTTTCAGACCATACATCCCCTTCATATTTTATCATTCTTAAATCGCTGCAATTATATAGTGAATCTTTTTTCAAACCTATAAGCAGCAATGTATGATATTTTTCAGGCATTAAATTCTTAATAGCTCTGATGCTTGAAGATTTATTGCATATTGATGCATAAATTATTGAATCTTTTGCTTTCTGAAAATATGGCTCAAAACCTGAGCTATTAAGGGTATTAGAATCATTATTTAAACTTTTTTTGTCCGCAATAGTTTCATTATTTTGGCTTATAATTGCGCTTAAACCTTTTTCTTTTGAATTATTTCCAAATTCATTAATCAATATTTCCATTAAATATTTTAATGCAGAGGGAACAACTTCAGTGCAGTATTTCTCAACTGATTTATTGCTAATGTTCATTTGCTTCAAATCAGTAATCATTTTTGCCTGAATGATTAAAGTATTGTATAGTTTGGAGAAAAAACCAGTCAAGGCATTAACACTATTGTCTTTATTGAATGATTTTTCTAACTCTTGGCCAACATGGTTAACTTCATTTAATTTTGCAATCAAATATTCAATAGTGGGAGTCATTAAAGAAAAATCATAAAAATCATAATTTTTTATTCTCTCCTCTAGTTGGCTTCTTTTCAGATCCAAACCTTCCAGATTAGAATAGCAAGTCTTTAAATTTTGAATCTCTGAATTGTATTTTTTTTGCACTTCAAAAAATTCTGAAGTAATGTAGCTTAATTCTTTTTTAGAGCTGTTAAGCTCGTTTAATTGCGTATTATATTTTTTAATGTGCTCAGAAATCTCTAATAAATTAGATGTTAAAGACTCAAGATTAGGATTGTTCTCATTCAAATACTTAATAGCATTCAGTTTCAATTCCTCAACATCCAATTTTAATTTTTGTATTAATTCCTTTCCTTTATCCAAATCTAAATTTTGAGTCATTGCTAGAGTTTTAGAAAAATTAGGTTATTTAAAAAAAGTATTCACCACTATCAAGAAACAAAATACTAAAAAAATTAATCAAAAAAGAGGATAAATCATAACCAGTATGCTTGTTATTATTAGCAAAAAAACCCAATACCAGAAACCCTTCTTAGTGGCTTTTTCCTCTTCATTCCCATCATAAGCTATCCAGAAAATTATTGGCATTAATGCAACAAGTGTCAAAGGATTTTTGCTGTAAACCAAATAATAAACGAGGTTAATCAAGCAGGTTAGAAAGCAAACAAGAGTTGCAAAAAAACTTCTCTGATTTATCATGCTTAATTCTTTAAAATTCTTAGCCATACTTAAAAAATACTTACCCTAACATTATAAAATTATTTATTCTAACAAAAGCATAGAAGCAAGGATTAAAACTCCAATTATGAATGAAATGGTTTGAATAATAGTGGTTTTTTTTGAGCACTCCTTATGAAGCTCAGGTATTAAGTCGCTGCAGGCAATATAGATAAAATTTCCTGCAGCAAAAGGAATCAAAAAAGCAGTCATGTTTTGAGTGTAATTGCCTATTATCAATGCAGTTATTGTTCCAAGGATTGCAAAAACAGCTGTCAAGAAATTATAAATCAAAGCCTTTTTAATCTTGAAACCTCCATGAATCAGAACTCCGAAATCTCCAATTTCTTGGGGTATCTCATGGAAAATTATTGCAATCGTTGAAGCAAAACCAACAGTGTTATTAATTAAGTAACTTGCTCCAATAATTAATCCATCAATGAAGTTATGGACAGAATCCCCAATAAGGTTCATGTAAGCAAATGAATGAATATGATTTTTAGTTATTGGCAAATGGCAATGCCTCCAGTTAATTATTTTTTCAATCAAGAATGAGCCAATAATGCCTGAAAGTATTAAAAATGAAGAACTAATGCTTAAACCATTATCTGAAACCTCAGGAATTAAATGCAAGAATGCATCAGCAAGCAATGCTCCTGCGCTGAAGCTGATAAAATAAATAAGGATTGACTTAAGAATTTTAGGATTAATTGAGATAGTAACCACTCCAATCAATGAGATAAGGCTAACTAAAAAAACGCTGATTAATGCATAAATCATAAAAAATTAAGGAATTTTGTATTTATAAATATTTTAAAAAAAATAAAAAAATAAAAAATATAAGAAAATAATCTTTAGAATTTTTTCCTTTTCATAAAACAATCCCTGCAATAAACAGGCTTGTCCTGAACTGGCTTAAAAGGAACAGTGCATTCATTTCCGCACTCAGCGCATATAGCCTTATGCATCTCTCGCTTAAAACCACTATTGCCGTCTCTGTTACCAAAACTTCTGTTTCCATCTCTGTTACCAAAACTTCTGCCGCTATCTCTATTTCCATAGCCCCTATCTTCATCATTTCTGTCAGAATTTTGTCTTTTGCCTTTAAAACTTCTTTTTCTATCCATAATAATGATTAAACAAGCCTTTTTTAAATAAAAAGCTTTAGATTGATTTAAAAAAGCTTAAAAATAACTAAACAATTAAAATCTTATGGTAAAATATGCATCCATGAAAGAAAGAATGAATGCATTTGTTATAGATATCATCTTTGTTTCAGGTTTAAGCTTCATTCTTGGACTACTCTGCAGCTTAATTAACTTGATTATAGTTTATTTGAACTACTCTTTTTTTCAAAACTGGTTCTGCATAGTGCCTTCATTAATAATCATATGGCTGTATTTTGCAGGCATGGAAAGCTCAAAAAATCAAGCAACACTCGGAAAAATGTTATTTGGCTTAAAAGTCACAAGCTTGAATTACAAAAGAATAAGCTTTAGCCAAGCAACAAAAAGGTTTTTTTTTAAAATATTTTCCTTTGGAATAACACTTAACCATAAAGGCCAAGCGCTTCATGACAAGCTTAGCAAATGCTTAGTAATAAAGGAATAATTTAAAAAATTAGGAAAACTATCTTTAATAATAATGATTCAAGGATATATTGGCACAAGAGATTTTTTGCCGAAAGATTGGAAAATAATGAATTACTTATTTGACACTTGGAAAAAATCAAGCACGAGCATGGGATTTGAAGAATATGAAGCACCAATAATAGAGGATGTCAAATTATTTACAGCAAAAAGTGGAGAAGAAATAAAAAACCAATTATTCTGGTTTAAGGACAAAGGGAACAGGGAAGTTTGCTTAAGGGCTGAGCTTACACCACAAACAGCAAGATACTTGGTTAATTACGGAAAAGGCATAAAAAAACCAATTAAGTGGTTCAGCATTCCTAGAATATTCAGGTATGAAAAGCCGCAAAAAGGAAGGTTAAGGGAGTTTTTTCAATTCAATGCAGATATAATTGGAGAAGAAAGCATTTATTCCACTATTGAAATAATAAGCTTGGCAATAAGAATACTTGAAAATTTCAATTTCACAAAAAACGATTTCAAAATAAGAATTAACAGCAGAAAAATAATAGACTCATTGGTTAAAATATTAGGAGTAAATGACCCCTTGGCTTTTTATGTATTGCTTGACAAGAAATCAAAAATGGATGAGAAAGAGTTCTTTAAAGAAATAAAAGCTTTGGTGACTGACTACAAAAAATTAAAAGAACTGCTTAGCCTAAAAGGAAGCGAATTATTTTCAGAACTAACCCATATAGGAGTGAATCTTGACAGGATAAAAAAAGTGTTCGAATTCTTAGGCTATGACTACTTAGAGCTTGATTTAAGCATAATCAGAGGGCTTGACTATTACACTGACATAGTTTTTGAAGCGTTTGACACTAAGAAAGAATTCAGAGCAATACTCGGAGGAGGAGAGTATAATAATTTAATAAAAGATTTAGGGGGAGAAGCTTTACCTGCAGTTGGTTTTGGAATGGGAGACACAGTACTACTTGAGATATTGAAATCAAAAAAATTAATACCTAAATTAACCACTGATTCAGTGTTTTTGGCAACAGTGGGAGATTGCTACAAAGATGCATTGAAAATAAAAAATAAGCTGATTAAAAAAGGAATAAGCGTTGATTTAAACCTTTCAAACAAGAACCTTTCAAAGCAATTCCAATACGCTGAAAGCAAAGGAATAAGCACTGTTTACATCTTAGGGGAGCAAGATTTAAAGAACGGAATAATAACAAAAAAAGACTTAAAAACAGGAAAAGAAGAAAAACTGAAAGCTTAAGCCCATTCTTTGAATTTATCCATCACTTCATCAGTGTTCTTGTAGACATTCTCTAAAGTTGAGCTATTGTCAATAACTGCATTTGCCGACTTAAAAGTCACATCAAGCTTAAACATTTCATTCTGCGTTTTTTCCTGACTTTCGAATTGCGCCAAATCTTTAGGCAAATCAGCCCGGCCTCTTGACTGCAATCTCTGAAACCTTATCATAGGCTCTGCATCAACTTTAAATAAAATATAATCATTACCAAATGCTTTCTTAACAGCTTCATCATCGCTTGGCAACCTGATTGCTTCAATAATTGCTTTCTCATATTTTTCATCAATCACTTTCTTTATGCATTGGCCAATCCAATAAGTGACCCCGTTTTCATCTCTCATTTTTTGGCTGAAAGCGTCGCTGTTTTCCCTAGTAATTTCAATGCCGTTTTTTGCCATTGCTTCCCTAACAACATCACCAACAGTGACTTGCTTGTAGCCATATTTAGAAACCAAGTACTTGCTTACAACATCCTTGCCAGCGCCAATGCTGCCAGTTAAACCAATAATTTTTGCCATAATTAATGTATAAAATTTAACTTTAAATATTTATTCATTCAAGCTGTATTCGTTCAGCAATTTAATTGCTGATTCTATTACCTTAATCGTTTCATCGAACAAGCCTATCTTATCAAAAACTTCATTGATTTTCGAATTAAAATTTTTTGATTCAGGTAAATTATTCTCTTTTATCACTTTGACTTTTGTGTAAAAACCTTTCAATAAATTAAGCTGGCTTAAAATATTATCCTTGTCATTTGGAGAATTTAGAGGTATTTCCATAAAATTGGGCAAAAATTCTACCAAATCATGGAATATTTCAACTTTTTTAAGGTTATTTTTTGGCTCATCATTATCTTCGCTGTTAATCAGGTAAGTCAATAAAGTGTTTATTTTTGCAAGAGTTAAGAACAATTTAT
>JBAZGS010000020.1:0-13070 GCA_041652755.1 Candidatus Nanoarchaeia archaeon | reverse complement strand
TATTCTCACAGGTTCATTTTCGGATGCTTTGACAAAAAAAGAGCACTTGCAAAGCCACAAACAGGCAAAGAATTAGAGGCAGTAATCCCAGTAATAGTGCCTGAATTTTTAACACAATTCAAAAACAATGCTGAATTTTATGCTTTTTACACAAAAATAATTGACAAATCAGACATTGCTAATTTTTTAAACTTTGATCTCTATTTCGTAAAGCAACTAATAAGCCTTATTCAAAGCGGCGCAAAAATGAATGAAGCATTCCCTAATAACACTAATCCAGCATCAGGCTCAACAACTAATGACTGGGATAATTTAGCAGATAATTTCAATTCAATATTTGCTTCTTCAGCCAATAAAGACAATTTGATAATGTATTACTGGAACATAATAATGGAAACTTTAATAGCTTTGCCAGGAGAAAACGTTTTTAGCATAAAAACTCCAGCGCAATTCAACAAATTAATAGATGATTTGAAAAACGCTAGCGGAGCATTAAAGAACAAGTATGACAAGGTGAAAGTATGAAAATTGAACACTTAATTGACAGGCTGGAAAAAAATATTTTCAAGGAAGAGTTTGATGACTCAGGCGAGCTATTAAAGCAAAGAGAACGAATACTCAGCAAAAAATTCAGCGCAATTGAGCCAGAAATAAAAAAATTAGCCAAATCGCACAAGTCAGAGATAGAAAAACTGATGAAAAAAAACTTCAAAGAATTAAACATCAATGAAAGGCTGTTTTACATCAACCAATTAATTTCAAGCAATATAAAACTGGAAAAAGGAGGATTTACAGGCAAGAATTTAACAGTTAATGATTTAATTGAATTAAATGTTTCTAATGATTATTCAAAAGATTATGAATTCTTAAACAAGAAATCAATGTCAAAGCAGTTGAAGGATTATGGAAAACTTTTTGATTTTGACATAAGGCACGGAGGGTTATCAACAATATCAACTGATTTTAAGCAAGAATTCAAGAGTTATATGAAAGAAGTATTGTCTGATTTTTTCAGAAAAAACGGATGCCTTCCAGGCCAAAACGCAACAAGAGGAGCAAAAAATGGCAGTCCTGTTAAACTTGAAGATAAGGATTTTGAAAAACTTAATGATTTAATAATTAAAAAGACTAAAAAGATGGAAAATGCTTATTTAGAACTTTATAAGTTTTTAGAAGAATTAAATGAAAAAATATATGAAGGAAAAAATAATGATTTTTTTTATAGTATAGACAGCGGCATTTTTTTAGACAAAAAAAGCGATTTTTACACAAAGAAATCAGGGTACCCCGAAGAAGTTTATGAATTATTGATATTTTTTTCAAGAAAACTCCTTAGCTTTGAAAAAAAATTATTCACAATAAAAATTGAGCAAAAAAATACTGAAACTATGGCTTTGGATTATGGAACTAACAAAACAAGCTTTATTTATAATGCCTCAGGAAATTTTTTCGAGTTTAATGCCTCTAAGATTAATGAAAAAGATTTTATGGAGCTTAAAATTCCTGATTTTGAAAAAATTTTATCAAACCCTAATGCGTTAATTTATTTCATGTCAGTAATGTACAGAATAAAAGATATTGGAGACTATCCTACTCCATAATTTTTTTAAAAAATTGATTAAAAACTTTTTTAAACAATCTCTTCATTAAATAATACTATGGCTGATTTTACAGATTCAGGATATTATAAAATAACACAAGTACTTGTTGATCCCAATGATCCAAATTCAGCTCTTACTCCTGATGTAGGTGAGGCTTATAAGACTTTTTTTATAAGAAATGTTGCAGGGGACATTTTAGAAAAAGCTGATACTTCAAAAATAATACTTAAGCTTCCAGTAATCAATAAAGAATTAAGTGTTAGATTTGAAGAGATAAAAAAATATTTGTCAAAAATGGATTTAACTGAAGCAGTAAAATATTATCTAAAAAACGATTTAGTAACCACAATGAAAGATGATAAATCAGATTTTAACGATTTTGATAATGATATTTTGAAAAAATTTAATGAATTTTTAAAATCATTTAAAGACTATGCTGATCTTGTTTATGCTTATTTAGAAGGATATAATCCTGAATTAATAGATGCTTTGACTGACGAAAATAAAATTAGGGGAAATACTCCTGTAACTAAAAGAAAAATAATTCATAAAATTGTAGGGGACTCTGATCTTAAAAATTTTTTAAAAGAATTAAAAGGATTAGATAAGCTCGCATTAGTTGCTGAAAAAATGCTTAAAGCAGACCAAATAATAGCAATAATATTGCATGAAATAGAATATAATGCGGATTTAATAATTTGTAAAGATGATATTAAATTTTTATCTAATTATTCATTTGCAGGAATATCTTATGGTGATTTTATAAAATTAAATATTCAATCTAAAAATAAGGCGGAAATTTTAGCAGATGAAAAACTTGCAAAATATTTTATTACAGTAATTAAAAGATTAATTAGTATTGCAACAAATACTATTGATAATTTTAAAACTAGTTCTCCTTTCATGGATGTTAGTACTTTTAATGAAAAATTAAAACTTTATCTTGCTAAATTCATGACTTTAAATGAAATTGAAAAAGAGCTTGAAAATATTAATAAAAGCCTTGATTCATTTAGCAAATTTTTTGAAGATAAAATTAAAAAAATAGATGTTAAGAATGCTGCAGAAAAATTCAAAGGCAAAAATCTTACAAATCCTCAAATAAACCAAGCAGTAACTGATTCAACAATGAAAAATATTACTGAAATAAATACCAAATTAACAACTACCAAATTAACTATTTTTAAAGTTAATGATCAAAATTTTTTTAAGGCTTTCAACTTAGTTTTAAGTAAGATAAAAGAGGTTTATTCAGAGTTAGACTTACTGGATGCTTCTAAGGGATTAAACCTAGATAATATAGCTTTTTATAATGATACCAATATGAATATTTTAGGAAATATAAATAATATTAATTCTTTAATAGTTTTTTGCAAGATTTTCCATTCATTTGACATGCTAATGTATAATATTATGAATGATTGAAATTACCTTTTAGCAAGGTTCCATTAATAGAAAATAAAGTGGAATTCACCCAACCTCTTGATAACTGGGATGAAAAAGATCATAAATTCAAAGTTGATAATAAAGAAATCGGTTTTTCTGATTTTGAAAAATTGTCATTCTTGTCATTAAAAGACAGAATTAAAGATAAATTTAATTATAATCTTTTTTCAGAACAATTTAAAGGTAATGAAAATAAAAATAATATTTTATACTTGCAGTCAGTTCTTTTGAGAATCAATGAGTGGGGAGCTTGAACTAAAAAGTTTTATAATTAAAAGCGTGCTTATTTATTAATATGTCAAAAGAGGATTCTGTTTTTTATAAGATAAGCAAGATTTCAAGTTCAGCCGGAACGCTTACTGCTATGGGTCAAAATTATTCAAATTATATGAATAATGACATGAGAGATGAAGTAATAGGACTAATGTTTCCCATAATTGAGCAAGAATCTTACCATGATGTTCAGCTAGTGTTTCCAGTTAACAAAGTGCTTGAGCCTGACCCAAAAAAAATAAGGGAGTATTTCAAAAAAGAGCTTTTAAACCAATCAACAAGGCCTTCAGGAAATTATGATTATGGTAATGTAAAAACATTAATAGAAGATACTTTTAAAACTTTTAACAAGAAGTTGTATACTGCGCTTCTGCCTTTTTATAAGATTTTGGATAATAGTCCTTCATTATTTAAATCATTAACTGATGAAAGCTCTTATGAAAGAAAAAGAACCCTAAAAAAAGTCGACAAACACCATAGGATTAAAAACATTTTTTGGGGAGTTAGCGATGTTGAAAAACTTTTAGATGAACTGCCTCATCTGACTTCTTTTTTGAAACTGGCAGTAAGAATTTTGAAAGCTGAGCAAACAGTTGCAATAATATTAAAAGAAGCAAATCAAACCTTGGAACAGGATGAAAAAGAAATTTATAAGATAAGTAATTCTTCAACTTTTGATTTAAAGGATGACCCTAAGTTTAATTTTGCAGGAATACCTTATGAACGCTTTATCAATTTAAAGATTCATTTATTACTAAATAAGGCAGAAATATTAAAAAATGAGGATTTAAGGAAATATGTGTCTTCACTTATGGCAAGAATAGTTAACTGGTGCAGTACTACTCCAACAAATATTGAGCAATTGCCATATTATGATATAATGAATTGTAATAGACTGCAAGCAGTTATAGGCAAATATCTTGCCCATTGCTTTAAAATTTTTAGCATTGAAGAGTCATTAAAAGTGATTGATGACAAGCTTTTTGATATTCAGGGAAAGATTTTGGATTTATTAAATATAATGAATGTTAAATCTGCAATAAAAAAATTTTCAAAAAACCCGCAATTAACTCCTCAAAACGTGGCGGATTGTGTGAAATCTTCATCAATGAATTATTTAACTGAAATAAATGATTATCTCAATACCTCAAAGATCACTATAAAAAGCTTAGGCTTAAAAGATTCGAATTTTTTTCAAGCATTCAATAAAGTATTAAATGAATTGAGTTTAATAGATCTAGGAACAGGAAAAATTAACTTTCTTGTGAATGGAGTGAATTTTTCAAATAATGATTTTTATTCAAAACAAAATATGGATTCAGCCAGCAGCATTGATAATTTAAGTGCATTGATTAGATTTTGCTACATATTACACTCTTTTGATTTAAAATACCATGAGGTTCTTTCTGATTTGAAACTTAAATTTAGTGATTTTAAAATAATTGATAATAAAGTAGAATTCACCCAAAATAATGATAATGACTGGGATAAAAATAATCATAAATTTAAAGTTACAAATACTACTACTAAAGAAATCGGGTTTGCTGATTTTAAGAATATTTCTTTTTCATTTGGAGAAATGCCCTCTTTTGGAGCAAAAAAAGGCTCTTTAACCTTTGGAGTGAATGAGAATTTTTCAAGACTATTTCAAAATGCGCCTGAAAACATTAACAGAATTTTATACTTGCAGTCAGTTCTTTTGAGAATCAATGAGTGGGGAGCTTGAACTAAAAAGTTTTATAATTAAAAGAGCCCTTAATAAGTATTATGCCAGGCTATGAGGATTCAGGATATTCTAAAATAATGCAAATATTAAAGGACTCCTCTAACCCTGATAGTGATTTAACTCCTGTGGGCGAAGCATATAAGAACTTTATAACCAAAGAATTTTTAAAAAAAGAGCTTAAAAACTTTAAATTTCCAGAGTTTTCAAAAGATTTTAATGTTTATAAAATTAGTTTTTTAGAATTTTGCGCTAAATTCATGACTGCTTATGGGGATTCTTTACTTTTAGACAAATTAAAAATAAATGATTTTAAAGAAGTTGCAAATTCATTTAAAATAATTTCATTGAATGATTTGAAAAATTCAAAATTTTATGATGTTTTGAAAAGTTTTTCAAAAGAGATGATAAAGCTCGATTCTTTCATGTTATTAAAGATTAACTCTTTGTTTCTTGCAAATTATGAAGAAGATTTGATTAAAAATCCCCTAAACCTAGACATATGTTCTGAAAAAGACAAGGCTTTTTTGAAGATAATCCTTGGGCAATCAGAAGAAAATTTTTATAAAAAAGATTTGAACTCTGACAGCATAACTTATTTATTAAGTGTTTTGGCAAGAATGATAAAAAGCGAAGATTATATTAATAAATTTGAATCAATAATTAAGGATTCATTAAACTCGCAGCTTGAAGAACAAAACATTAATTACTTAATTAAGGATTTATTTTCAAAAAATGGGTATTCAGATTATTCCATCAAACTTTTATCAGATATTGATTTATTAAACAAAGCAGAGGATGTTGATGATAATTTGTCAAAGATAATTGTGAATAAGTTATTGCTCGTTTTAAGAGAGGTTTTTGATAGGTCAAAAACTGAAACAAGAGTTAAATTAGCACTTGAGCATTCCATAAAAATCTTATGCAAAAAATTCTTGCCTTATTGTTTAGTGATTGATTTAGTGATGCCGCAAGGTGTTTTTGCAATTGATGGTTGGGATTATTTCAGTAAAAATCAAAAAATCATAAAATCAAGATTTAATTATTTGAAAGGCATAATTAATGATAATTCTTTGTTTGCTGACAAGTTTGACTCTGAAAACTTTGATGAAATGGAATTTAATGATTTTTTATACAAATACAAAATCTTGATAGAAAAAAAAGTATTTATAAAAACCGTAGAATTCCCTCAATCAAACGATTTTTTCAACTCTTTTAATTTTTTTAATCTAAATATTGAAGAAAAACTACAAAAAGCATCTTTTTTCTTTAATTCTGAGCTTCCTCTATCTTTTTTAAAAACAAGCTCAATTCTTTTTTTGTACAATAATATCCTAAAGAATAATGATATTGAGGAGTTACAGATTGAAATTCCAATAAATATTGAATCTTATTTAGATTATTTAAACAAGATTTATTCTGAATTTGCTGAAAAATTAAAAAAGAACATAATAATTTTTAATAAAATATATTACTTTGTAGGAAAATTAATGATCCATAATTTTTTAAAGAAGCTTGATAGTGTTATTTCTGAAAATATTAATGTTAAAGACATAAAGAATAACGAATCTCTTAAAAAAATAATTGATGATTTTTGTGAAAATGCTTTAAAAGAATCAAATTACAAGCTTTTTTTCATTGAATTTGAATGGATTATGAACAATGAAAATTATTTAACCAAATTTAAAAATATTTTAGATAAAATTGATTTAGGGATTGATTTTGATAATTTATACTATGAAATAGAAAATGAAGACTCAAAATTATTTAATTTAACTTTTAATTTTTCAAAAAACAACCTAAACATAAAAGTAAAAATTTATTATAATAATAAAGAATTAGAGTTTGAAGCAAAAAATGTTCTTCAAAAAAAATTCTTTTTTATGATATTTTATAATGATTTATATGTTATTTTGGATAAATCTTATGAATATTTTTTAAAAATTAATGAAGAAAACTTGCTTGTTTTTGAAAATTTTTCAAATATTATCAGTTTTTTAAGAAATGATTTTGGCAAAGATAACGATTTTTTAAATTTTTTAAAAAATCCTTATGAATCCTTTGATAAACTGCCAGAATCAAAAGATTTGGTTTCAAAATTAAAATTAGTTGATGATAATTTCATATTTAATTTTGATTTATTATCCCCTATAAAAGTTAAAAAAATAATCCAGGGAAAGAACGCCGAATTAACTTTATCTTATGGTTACAATTCTTTTTTTTATGAACTAAAATATGACAAACAGGTTTTGAAAAAAGAAAACGATTCGGATTTTGAAAAAAATTCTAAGATTTTTAATTTTTTAAGAATATTTTTCTGGAATGAACTAAAAGAATATTATAAAAAATTGTTTGAAAAAGCAATCAATGAAGTATTTATTCAAAAAAAATTATCAGAGGACTATAAACTTAACATGGACGAAAAATCAAAAATTATTTTTTACAAAAAATTTAAAGAATTATATGAAAATAAATTGTTATATTTAAATTTAACTATTTTAACTGAAAACAAAAGCTTTTTTTATCAGACTCTAAAAAAAATAGCTATAGAATATTATGCTGATGATTCATTATTGCTTGATGCTTATAAAGAATACCTTAAAAAAGAAGATTATGTTATTTTCAACTCAAAAGATTTTAATTTAACTTTTAATGAAAAAGGTATTTTTTTTAAGAAAAAAAATAATGATATAAACTTTTTTAAAAATAATCAAATAGATATTTTAGATAAAGATTCAGTCTTAAATAATCCTTATTATTATTTGTCAATTTATTTAAGGATAATAAATTATGACAACCTAAAAGAAAAACCTAATCAAAAAGAACTTGATGTTATTTTTAAAGAAATTGATAAAATAGCTAAACCTGTTATTGAAGCTGTTAATGATTTAAAGCCTTTGGCAGTTTCAAGTCCAGCTGCTAATATTTCTGCCACTTCTTCAGTAATTTCTAAAAAGTTATCTATTAATTTAAAATATTTAAAAAATGCTTATAAAAATTATTATAATGACGGAAAAGTTAATAGCGCTAAAAATTGTAAAAAAAGTTATAATTATTTTATAGAACAACTTGATATTTTAACCTCTGCAATTAAAAATGATACATTAGATAACTTAAAAAAAGAATTAAAAGAAAAAACTAAGTTGAATAAATTTAAAATTCTTGAAGGAGTTATGAACTATGAAGAAATACAGCCTTTAATGGAGAAAATCATTGAGGAAGTTGAAAGATTAATGTCTGAGTGATTTTTTCTTTCTTTATAAGCACTTTGACTCTTATTAATGCATGAAAGCGTTCACTCATTTATGTTTTTGCACCTTAATGTTTGAAGTGTTAGGGCTTGATTTCACTGCGTTGGCAGCAATATTTTCATTGCTTCCTGATATTGATTCTCCTAAATCTTATGTTGGAAATTTTTTTAAGCCTTTGAGCGAATTAATTTTTGAAAGGTTCGCCCACAGGGGTTTGACCCACTCTTTAATGGCATTATTAATAGTTACCATTATTTCATTTTTAATAAAAGATTATTCAATAAATATTGCTTATTTTTCTCACCTATTTTTGGATTCTTTCAACAGTTTCGGCGTCATGCTTTTTTATCCCAATAATTCAAGGATTGTTTTTTTTTGATTTAAAAGTCAAGTCCGGCTCAGTTCAGGATTCTTTTTTAGGGTTAGTGTTTTTGTCAATATTTTTGGGGGTGAACTCTTGGCAGTTGTTTTGAATGAGAAATTGCTAAATGAAGTAATGCTTAATTTAAGAAATAGGGAGAATATTTTCATTGTTGGAAAGAAAAACGTTGGAAAGACTTTCACTTTAAACTATTTGTCTTTCATTGTTCCTGATTCTTTTTTTGTTCCTTGCTTAAACCCTAAGCAATTATTAATCCTAATCTGCTCAAAAGCCAATGTTTGCTTTAAAAACTCTGATTCAGCGAGTGATTTAATCCAGAAAGCAAAGAATATTGATTCAATATTATTGATTGATGATTTTGACAGTTTTTCAAAGCCTGCTAAAAAAGTTATTGATTCAATGAAAAAAGCCTGCGTTGTTGCAAGTGGCAAAAGCTTTCACAGCGAGTTTTTAAATCTTGAATTAAAGGCTTTTACTGATTCTGAATTAAAAATATTTTTCAGTAATGATTCAAAGTTAATCTTTTTTGCAAAAAATTATTCTGACTGCTCTGCTAAGAGCTGCAAAAATTCGTGTTTTGAAAACATTTAAAATATCTTAATTGTCTAATTTATGTTATGGCAGACTCGTTGGTTGGCGGAGCTTTTGATATTTTAATCAAAATCGGCTTTTTAAACTTAATCGTGCCTTTTGTTTTGTTCTATTCAATAGTTTTCGGAATGCTTGAAAAGACTCAATTGTTCGCTGCTGATAAGGCTAAGGCAAAGGATGAGTCAAGGAATCTTCATTCATTAATCGCGTTCGCTTTAGGAATTACTGCTACTGCTGCCAGTTACGCTGTTGGTATTACTCAGAATTTCTTGCCAGTTTTAGGCATTGCAAGCGTTGTGTTGCTTGGCTTGATGATGGTTTTAGGCATGGCTTTCGGCCCAGAGTTTGATGCAAATATTTCAAAATCTAAACCTTACAAGGTTATTATTGGAATCACTGCAATAGTTTTAATGCTTGCTGCAGTATTAATTATTGCTTACAATGGTTTGATTGTCGGAACTCCATGCAATGACAACTCTTTGACTCCTGTCAATAGCTTGAATCCAGGTGCTGGCGAGTGCACTAAGTTTATGGATATCACTGCCACAGATTTTTATGTAATGGGTTTCAATGTTAAGACACTTATTGGTTCGCTTTTCACTAGTGATGTTATTGGAATCTTGATAGTTTTAGGAGTTATTGGTTTCACTATTTATTTTGTTACTGCAAAAAAGTAATTCAAGGGGGTTTGATTCATTATGGCTGGCATCATTTCATCTATTGATTCAATTGTCAAAGGATTGATTATAACCAGCTCTCCTGAAACCTTCCCTGAATATGGGAGTTTAATCTTTTTTTTGCTTTTTTTCGTGATTTTCAGCGTGACTTTTGCTTCAACAGCTTTCATTCCAGTCTTTAAAGGCGAGGATAAGATGAATAATATCAGGGCAGTTATTGCTTTCAGCGTTGCCTTCCTTTCAAGCATTTACTTTTTTGACGCCTTAACCAAATCTTTACTGTTTTTTGGTGTTTGGATGATTACTTCATTTTTCTCAAGCTTTGCAATAATAGCTGTTGTTCCTAGAGATAAGAGGGAGAAGGCCAGCAAGAAGGTTATAATTATTTGCTTAATCGTCTGCTTCTTTTTGTCTTTGATTATTTCATATAATAAGTTTGATGAATTGCTAAAAACCCTAGATCCTATTGTTTCATTTTTTGCAAATAATTAAATGAAAACTTTTAAAATAAGGGAATTGTTTAAAAATAGTTATGAGTTCTGTTGCTAGCGAAGCAGTTGAAGTGATTAATAAAATTGGCATTTTTGATATTTTGATTCCTTTTATTATTGGCGCTGCAGCAATGTTCGGCATTTTAGAGAAAGTTGCTATTTTCGGAAAAGAGAGGCATGATGTCAATGCATTAGTTAGCATTGCTATTGGAGTAATCATGGCTTTGAGCTTTCCAGCTGGGCAGTTCTTGATGAATTTTGTTCCTTTGGCTATTATTCTCGCATTTTTCATTTTCATTGCTTTATTATTGACTCAATGGGTTGGCATAGAGCCTAAATTCATAATTGACACTGTTAAGAATCCTGCAATTTTAATACCTGTTGCTATAATATTATTAGTTCTTATCATGATTTCAATGAATGGCGGGCTGGACTTGTTAACTGGCGCCACTAATTACACTGGAATAATGGGCGTTCCTTCAGGAGAAGTGACTGCTGAGGATTTGGCTAATCCTGCTATTCTTTTGACTCAGCCTCAGGTTGCTGGAGCAATACTTGTTTTGGTTGTTTTTGCAGTTGTTGCTTTCATGATTACTCAAAAGAAATGAGGCATTATTTTTTTATCCATCATTGAAAAAGGCAAGAATTTACGGATTGATAACCAATATTATCTTAAGAATACTGTTTCGGATTCTGAATTAATATCTCAATTATTGATTCAGTTAAATGTGATGATTTTAAAAAGTTATTTTAACTATTCTGTTTTTAAAATAAGCTTATTTTTTTGTAACTATTTCTTTCAGTTCGCTAATATTATCAGAGAGCGCTGGTATTAATTTGTTCAAGGCTTTGTCTAATGCTTTTATTTCAGTGTCAACATCAGTCATTGTTTTGTTGAATTCTTCAGCTTTCTTGCCTAAAGAATTGTTCATTGAGTCAACTCTATTGTTGAACTCCAAGATTCTTGTTTCCAGCTCTTTCATTTTAGTGCTTATCACTGCTTTCCATTCTATCATGTTCCTTATTACTTCTTCGCTTTCTTTCCATTTCTCGCTGATTATTTCTTCTAAGATTCTTTGAATCTCATCAACGTTTATTCCAGAAGTTCTTTGCATTGGCTGAGAAGGCATCTGCATAGGCTTAGGCGCTTGCTGAATAGGCGCGGGCGCAGCCTCTTGCTCAAAAGTTTTAGCTTCAGCTTCTTCAGGCGCTTGAGAATAATTATTTGCAGGGTTGGAGATGTTTTTTTTAATCTCTGCTTGCTGCATTGCATCCCGTATTTGCTGGTAAGTGAATTTCTCTGACAATAATGATTCTATTATTTTTTCATCAAGCATTCCTTGAGTTTTCATGTCAATTACTTTTTGAATGGGTATTTCTCCGTTCATTTTTTCATCTTCTCATTAAATTCTTCTTTTGTTACATATCTTGTTGGATCCATCATTGATACGTATTTTTCGATTATGCTAATCTCCTGCTTCTTCGCAGTTAATTCAAGCTCTTTTATTATATGAAAAATAGTGTCTTCAATGTTTTTTATAGTTTTTCTTAGCTCAATTATTTCATTTGAAGTGTCAGAGATCATGCTGCTTATTTCTTTTTTGTCATTCAGTATTTGGTCATCAAAAACTCTTATTCTTTCTCTGTCATGGTTTATTCTTTCTTCACATAACCTTACTCTTGTGCTTATCTCATTAATTCTTTGCATTATTGTTGCGCTTGTTTGATTCATTGTTGCTTGAGAAGTAGGTGCTTTAGCATCAGTGGTTTGTTGCATATTTTGCGGCATTGCCATAATATTTTATAAACCAGCGGGTATTATATAAGTTTTGGGATGATTACTAATTCTTGCGATAATTTCGAGATTGAAACAGAGGGTTCTGAAAAAATTTTAAGAATTAACTGCATTGGCTGCCTTAACTATCCAAGCATTGAGGATTCTGAAGTATGCATGGAAAAAATCATTAATCATTTGATTAAGATTAGCGGAGTGAGCACAATAATTCTGGCATCTGACATGAATTTTGTCTACCCTCCTGACCAGACTAATCTTTTGGATGAATTAGCTCAGGTTTATTTGAAGCTTGACCAAGAGTATGAGATTTTAAAATACCCTTTGGTGAACAATCCTTTGCTTGCCAAGCAGATTGTTGACAGCATGAGTGTTATTAAGGAAATATTCCTTAATTATTTTAAAAAGGATCCTATAAGTGCTTATGTCAGGGCTATCAGGGCTTACAGGGAGGAGAAGGCAAAGAATAAGGATTATGAGGGTGATTATAAAAAAATAAGCGATTTGCAGTTAATCAAGCTTGAAGCAATTAAAAAAGAACTATTAAGCACTAAGTTAATTAAAAGCGTTGAAGACAAGCTTGAGGGCTACAAGTTAGGAACAAGGGAGCTTTATAGGGAGTTCTTTGAGCCGTTGATTAAGCCAAATTTCATGTTCACAAGGTTAATGATGGAGCCTCCTTTGAAGGCGAAAGAGGTTGATAGCTACAATATTGGCAAAGTTGACAAAACAGAGGTTGTAATCTATGATGTTGCTGATGAAGTTTCAAAAAAATATTTCATCCATCCTCCTGAGTTTGAATTAAGCGATGAAGAGTATGAATTATTAAGCTCTGCTAGGGAA
>JBAZGS010000019.1:0-13517 GCA_041652755.1 Candidatus Nanoarchaeia archaeon | reverse complement strand
ATCACTTTAATATCAAAGCAGGACTGAATAATCATATCACACAACTATTATTCGCATACTTTTATAATTAACTAAGAATTAATAACTTATTTAATGGCCTTAATAAGAGCAGACATATTGGATGTAAAATTTGAAAAAAATGCTGCAATAATCTACGGAATTGATGAAAAAAATGAAAGGGTTGAACTGAAAGATAATTATTACCCTTACTATTATGCTGAATTTAAAACAATTAATAAGGCATTAATTGAGAGAATAAAAGCAATGCAAATAAGGGACAAGGATGAGCTTCATGCAATAAAAAGCGTTAACTTAGAGCAAAAAAGAATAAATTCTGAACTTAAAGACCTGCTGAAAATAACAGGGTTCAGCCAAAACGGAATAGACCAGCTGCATTATGAGATAAAAAAAATTAAAGGCTACATTAATAGCTATGAAAGGGATGTTGAGCTTGACAAGAAATACTTGTTTGACAAAAAAATAACACCACTTAAAACTCTTGAATTCGAAACTGACACTAATGGGTTCATAAAAAAAATCAGCCACTTAGGCACAAAAAGAATTGACTATCCAATTCTGTGCTTTGACATAGAAACATATAACCCTGATTCATTAAGCGACCCAAAAAAAGACCCAATAGTCATGATAAGTTATGCTATCACTAATGGTAAGAAAGGAGTAATCACTTACAAAGAATGCAAATTAAAAGATTGCATAGTTGTAAGAGACGAAAAAGAAATGATTGAAACCTTCCTGAAAATTATCCTGCAAAATAATCTTGCATTCATGGCAAGCTATAATGGTGACAATTTTGATTTGCCCTATATTCTTGAAAGGGCGAAGATAAACAAGATGCAATTCAATCCAAGCTGGGATGGCTCAATGATTAAAACCTCAAAAAAAGCCCTAAGAGGAACAAGCTGCCAAACAACAGGAATAATAAACTTTGACTTATACCCTTTCATTGCAACAACAATGGGCACTTATTTAAAAACAGAAGTCTACACCCTTAATGCAGTGAGCAGTGAGTTGCTTGGTGAGAAAAAAGAAGACTATGACATTATGTTGCTTGCTGATAAATGGGACAGCGATGACATAAATGATTTGGTAAAATATTCCCTAAAAGATTCAGAATTAACCCTGAAGTTATGCCTAAAAATTATTCCCCTGCTTTATGAGCTTACAAGAATTGTAGGAGTGAGGCCAAGCATTGTCTCTAAAATGGGTTATTCTAAAATGGTTGAAAACTATTTGATGAGAAAAACCAGGGAGTTCAACCTTGTAATACAGAAGATTCCGGGAAAAGAGGAATTAACCAAAAGGTTCAGGCAGACATTCAAAGGAGGATTCGTCTACGAGCCAATGCCTGGACTATATGAAAACATTGCAGTGTTTGATTTCAAAAGCCTCTACCCTTCAATAATAGTTAGCCACAATATATGCCCAACAACACTTGATGCTAAGGGAAAGGATGTATACACTAGCCCAAAAATAATGATAAACGGGAAGCCTCAAACTTTTAACTTTGCAAAAAAACCCGAAGGTTTCATACCCTCATTAGTCAAGGACTTAATAGTCAAGCGTGATAAAATAAAGGAAGAGATAAAAAAATTAAGCAAGGACTCTTCAGAGTACCAGGTTTTGCAGGCAAGGCAGAATGCCATAAAAATCTTGGCAAACGCTTCATGGGGCTATTTAGGCTTTCCTCAATCAAGATGGTACAGTGTTGAGTGCTCGGCAAGCATAACTGCATGGGGAAGGCAGTACATTAATAATTTAATCAAGGCCGCTGAAAGCAGCAGCTTCAAAGTAGTCTACGGAGACACTGATTCATGCTTTTTCATCCTGCCAAAAAATGATGAAACAATTGCCTTGAATTTTGCAAAAAAAGTCAACAATAACTTGCCTGAAATGATGGAGCTGAAGTTTGAAGGATTCTTTGAAACAGGAATATTTGTCTCAAAAAAAGCTGAAAAAAAAGGGGCAAAAAAGAAATACGCGCTTTACAGCAAAAAGGAAGGAATGCAAATCAAAGGCTTCGAGTTCGTAAGAAGGGATTCGTCAATCATTGCAAAAGAGCTTCAGGAAAGCACCTTAAAAGCAGTGCTTATTGACAAAGACAAACAAAAAGCCTTGAATATTTTAAAAACAGCAATTAGTGACATTAAAGCAGGCAAAGTAAGCATTGAGAAATGCGCAATACTCACAAGAATGACCAAGGACTCAGGCAATTACAGCAATGTCGGCCCGCATGTTGCAGCAGTCATTAAGGCGCAAAAAGAGGGAAGAAAAATAATGTCAGGCTCTTTAATAGAATATGTAATAACTGCAGGAAAGGGAAAAATCTCAGACAACGCTTACCTGCTGGATGAGGCCATTAAAAAGAAGCTGCAAATAAATGCTGAATACTATATTAATAACCAATTAATTCCAAGCGTTGAAGAAATACTGCGGGCTTCAGGCTTCAGCGATGACGAGCTGAAAGAGGAAAAGCAGAAAACTCTGAAGGGATTTTTATGAACGAAAAAGAAGAGCTGAAAGCGCAAATAGCAAAGCACACATTATTAATGACTAAGGCAATAAGCAAGACAAGGCTCATATTAAAAGATAAAGCATTTAAGGAGCTTTATGATTCAGCCATTGCTTACTATGAGGACTCGAAGCATTTTTTCATGAAAAAAAAATATGTGCAATCATTCGAAGCCTTAATGATATCATGGGCTTACCTAGACTCAGGCTTAAAACTAGGGGTATTCGAGCTAACTGATGAGTCAATGAAAAAATACTTCACACTTGACTGAAACAGTAATTTTTTTAAAAAGAAATTTTCCCTAATAACTATTATGAAACAGTTCTATTTCGTAAAAGGTGAGAAAATATCAAAATTAGCGTACGAGCTAAACGTGAACCTTTTAGAAGAGAATAATATTTTAAACTCAATGTTTAACCAAAAATTTTACAAGACAAACCTATTAATTAATGGAGAAATGATTGACCTTGAGGATAGAACAGAGGAATTTGAACTTCCAATTCCTCAAGTTTACTCTGATAAAGAACAAATAGCAATAGAGGTTCCTAATTTTTATGAATATTACTGCATAACCTTCCTAAACAATAATGTTTTAAAAATTCAAACCAGCGAAGCCGAGTATGATTTTTCACTAAAAGACTTCGGCAAAGCGCCAATAAATATGAGAAAAAACAATGGAATATTAATATTCACATGATTTTTCTGAAAAATTCTAAAAGCTTTTTCTGTTCACCAAAATCAAGCATTTTCATAGCAGTTTCGTAATCAACCCATTTGTAATGGTTATGTTCAGAGCTTAGATTAATCGTTAATTCCTCTGATTTTGCGGCAAAGCATGAAACGTCAGCTTTTTTCACTTCCAAACCCTTCAAGTACTCATAGGAGTAATTGAAAGGAACAGGGCTGACTTTTGCCAAATTAAGCCATGTTTGCTCGTTAACAATTCTTAATGAAGCCATGAAAGCATCTTCTGGCTCATTAATATCCCCTCTGACGAGCTCCCAGCCGTTCCACCAATTATTCCTGTGAAGAATCAAAAAACTAGGCTCATTGTTTACAATTGAATAAACTAGGCAGCAAATCTTGTTAACCATTAATGATTACTATATTAATTAATTGATTTAAATTTTTCCATGACATAATTTAAGTCAATGAAAGCCAAAGGGTAAAAGATTGGGCAATTAAATCCATGAATTAATTCAGTAAAATCGTTGCCGCAAACAACTCCTAAAAAATCATTATAATCAATTGTTTTAAAGTAAGGAATTTTCAGGTACGAAAAATGCGTAATCAACTTTTTATGTAAAACTTTTTTGCCAAAAATTATTGGCAAGCAACCCCTATTCATCATCATCAAGCAAGCCAAGTAATCCATATCATTATTCATTAAGCACAAGATTTTGCCTTGAGAGCTTACAGGCAATCCTCCAAATCCTGTGATTTTTTCAGAAAAAACGAAGGCTTTTTTGTCAAAAAAATCAATGCTTATGTTCAAATCATAATTTGTTAAATCAACCTTTCCCCCTTTATTATAAATGTATTCTCCAACACTCCTGCAGACTTCCTGGCTAGTATATTCATAGTCTTTATCACTTCTTTGGCAGCTAATCCTGAAAACTTTGCCTTTTTTATAGAAAGAATAAGCAACTTTTTTTATTAATTCAATGCATCTGTTAACCATTACTGCAGGGCTTACACTGGCCACTCCAAAAACTTTACTTGCCAGTAATGCTGACTTTTTAATATTTTGTGAAAAAATAACTAATCTATATGGCGAAGATTTTATTTTAGCATCAGGCATTAATTTTTTCATCTGATTGCTAATAAGCGAGATGAATTCGCTTTTAGTGTGCGATGCTTTTAAACCGATTTCGTCAAATCTTACAATCACGCAATTAGGCTTCATCAATAATTATAAAAGAGAGTGTTTTATAAAAAGTTTGTATGAAAGCAGTATGCTTGCTCAGCGGAGGAATTGACAGTCCAGTTGCTGCAAAATTAGCAATAAATAAAGGGATTGAAGTGATTTTCTTGCATGCCCAAATCTTTGACAAGAAAAAAAAAATAGAAAAGCTGGCGAATGCAATAGTGAAGGATGCGAAAATATTTTACTATAACCACTTAATATTCTTGAAAAAAGCAAAAGAGAGCTGCAACAACAGGTGCTTATGCTTATTATGCAAAAGAAACATGTATAAGGAAGCTGAGAAGTTAGCACTAAAAGAGAAAGCTGATTTCATTATTACTGGAGAATCAATAGGCCAAGTGGCAAGCCAGACACTTAAAAATATTAAAGCATTAAGCTATGGAATAAAGATTCCAATACTAAGGCCTTTAATAGGATTAAACAAGCAGGAAATTGTCAACATTGCAAAAAAATTCAAAACTTATGATTTAAGCATTATTGACAATAACAGGTGCCCATTTGTCCCAAACCAGCCAAGCATCAATGCCACAGTTAATGAACTACTCTATGAAGAAAAAAAAATGAAATAAATAGTTTTTTAAATATTTTTTTTTTATATAACTATTTTATGAAACTTCAAGAAGTAATTGAAACTAAACTAAAAAGTACTGATGAAAACGTTAATTACAATTGCCTTCCAGGATGCAACTCCTGCTGCAATATGCACAAGCATTATGGAACATTGAATGATGATTTATTTATTTCATGGATTAAGGGATTTGATGATTTTGAAGAGTTCGGATTCAGCATAAAAAACAGCTCATTTTTAATGCCTAAAAAATGCATGTTTAATCTGGAAAACTATATTGAAGAAAACGGCTTAGCATTATGCAGAAAAAACGCTTCAGCATGCGCTATTTATGAAAAAAGGCCGCAGCTTTGCAGGGATTACTCCTGCGAGATTAGCAAGATAATAAATGAGTATGATAAAAAAACAGGATTTAAGAAAATATTAAGGGAGTTTTATTCAGGCTTCATTTTTGAGAATGACTTAGAAAATTACTTGGCAATCATGCCTGAAATGATTAAATCAATCAGCAAAAAAAACGCTGAAAAGATAAGCCTTGATTTTGTAATAAAATCTTACAGATTATTTGAAAAGAAAGTTTTGCCCCATGAAAAAAGAATATCAGAGCTTAGTAAGGAACTAAGTGCCATAAAAAAAATGATTGAGTCAGGGAAAGAAGAGCTGAGAAATGAATTAAAAAATTATTGCAGCGCAACAGAATTTAACGGCTGCGCACTTTTTTCCAATGATTCTTTTTATTTGGATGTTTATGGTTACGCTAAAAATTTGCTTTGGAACAATTCAACACTAAAAGACAGGGAGTCACTGGCTGACAAAATTTTTGATTTATTGGCAACAGATTATTCAGGGCTTATTAATTTATTAGACAATAGCTCAAAGATTCTTAAAGACTTAAGCGATGCCAAAGAAAAAAAAGAGGAAGGAATAAGGCTGGCAGAATCCCTTTTTTAAAAAAAACTGTTAAGAGCTTGGACCCGGAGTTGAACCGGGATGAATCGGGTTGCAGCCGATCACATGGCCGCTCTGTCATCCAAGCAAGCCTTAATTATAAAGAAATTTTAAAGTATTTAAATATTTATGCAAATAAAAAATGATTAAAAAAAAAGTTTTTATGCTGAAACTAAAGCTTGGTTTCTTTGAGCTAAAGCTAATTTATTTGCTTTCTTTTTCTTATCTTCTTCATCTTTCAGTTCAGCATAGTATTTTTCTTCAAAATGCTTGTAATTAATGTATTGCTCTGGAGCAAGCAAGAGCTCATGGTTGACAAAACTGTCTATAACTGGCTTCCAGCCGTTTGCTGCATCTTTTGCAATCACTGAGCCGTCTTTAAGCATTGCAGTTTCAGATTTAAGCAAAACTTTTTCCAATACCTCTTTATTGAATTCTTCATCATTAGTTATTCTCATTATGCAGTCTTTTGATGTTGGCATTACTGTTATTTTTCCATCAGCAAACTCGCTGTAATTTTTATCCAAGCTTCCTAGGAACTTAACAGCTCCTGATTCAACTCCATACCTTTTATTAAGCCTTATTTTTCCATCCTTTACCAATTCGTTAGAATCAGAATTAAGTATATAAATATAAGGATTGGTTGCAGCATGATGGGCTGAGCCTGGAGTTAAAAGCCTTTTTTCAACTAGTCCGTTTGCAATATATTGTCCCAATAATTTATCTGCAGCGTCATCAACTTCTGAATTGATTAAGCCTGGAGTTAAGGAATCATTGTTTACTGAGGAATAAAGGCTGGCTCCGCGCTTTATGTTTTCTATTGTGAAATATCTTAAATCTGCTTCAGTTGGATTTGCTCCAGCTGCAAGTGAACTTTTAATTTCATCAGCCACATCCATCATGTAATCCAGTATTGGGCAAGTCTCTGAATCAAGATTAATAAAAGTTTTGGCATTAGTTTTTCCGCTTCCCTGCTTTGCATAGCCTTGAGCTTTGCTTCCTTTTTCGAAATATTTAATGAATTCAGAATTTGTCAAGTAAACATTTTTTAGGTTAGCCACGCTGACATTTTCAACGCTTCCCTGATGTGACAGGATAGTTTCAAGCCTTTTTTCCTTTTTTTTTTCCTTTTTTTGGGCTACATAAGTAGAAATTTTTGCTAAATATGAAAATGCTGACGCTCCAAGAATTAATGCGGTTAATGCTAACATATTAAGCTATAGCAATATTTCTATTTTTAAAGATTGCCAATCATAAATTAACACTTATTTACTATATGGTAAATAATAACTCTTTTTAAATAATCAAAAACACAAAATATATATGAAAAAATTAATCTCACTATTAACACTATTACTTATTTTAAACATAAGCTTCAGCGTATCCGCAACCAAGCTTTCAATAACCAATATTGCATTATCCGACTCTGAACTCTATCCAGGGCAGTCAGGAACAATAAGCTTTAACATCCAAAACTTGGAATCAACGGATTTGACAAATTTAAGAATAATTCCTTCATCCCAGCTAATTTTGAACACTCCATTAATAAACATAGGCACAATCAAGCCAAGCGAATCAAAATTCATAATCTTAACCTATTCAGTTCCAATGGCTCTTGCAAGCGGAAGCTACTCAATAAGCATTGAGGCAAAATATGACAACGGAGGCCAGCAATTAACCAGCCAATCAGGAGACACTGTAACAGTGCTCAGCAGCAACAATTTAATCATAGACAACTACACAACATCATTACTCATTGATTCATCAACGAATTTCAGCCTAACAGTAAGCAACCAAGGAAATGACATCTTCAAGAACGTATTCTTAAATATTTTAATGCCTAATGGATTCATTCCAGAATCAGGCTCAGAATTTTATATTAGCTCATTAAGCCCAGGCGAATCAAAGACTTTTTACTCAATGATTTTTGTCCAAAAAGAAATAGAGCCAGAAGCTTACCAATTATTGCTAAGGGCCAAATCAAACGATTACACTCTTAATTCAACACTTAATTTATTAACAGTAGGAGAGCCAAAAATAGCAATCAATTCAATAAACCTTGACCCTAAGCTAATAATAAAAGGCGCTCAAGAAACAATAAGCTGCCAAATAGAGAATTTAGGAAGCTCAAAAGCTTATGGAGTGAAAGCTGAATTATTAGTCAATGATGAATTCAAAGGAATAACCTCAGAGAATTTAGGGACACTGGACAGGGAAGACATAACGAGCGCAATCTTTGAAATAATAATTCCAGAAAGCCAAAATAAAATAACCGGAGAGATAAAAATAACTTACTATGATGATAAAGGAACAGAATCAACAATAACGCAATCAATAAATTATGACATATTAAGCGTTGATGGCTCAACCACTTACTTACTAATTGGAATAGCACTGGCAGCAGTAATTGCTTTCTTTGTTTATAAAAGAATGAAGAAGAAAAAATGATACAAACTTCATTAAAAAACTTGCTTAGAAACAAAGTTAGAAGCTTATTAACAAGCTTAGGAATAATAATAGGTGTAGCAGTAATAATTAGCCTAGTGAGCATTAGTGAAGGATTAAAGCAGGAAGCAAATTCGCAATTAGGCGGTGCTGAATATATTCAAATTTCAAATTCAATAACTGGAGCTACAAGCACTCTTAATACTGATTTGCTAAAAAGATTAGATAAAATAAATGATGTAGAAATTTATGCCAGTGAAATAAGTTTTTATATAAAATCTTTCAATGGAAAAGATTTAAGTGCTTCTTCATCAGCTGCTGCAGGAACCATTCAACTAATCCAAGGAATAGGTTTAGAGCCTGAAAAAATACCATATTTTAAAAACGCCTTGCCATATGACAATAAATTGCAAGGAAGATTATTGTTTAAAAATGAAAAAAACGGAGTAATGATAAATGATAAATTTGCAAAGGATGAAAACTTATTTGTTGGAAATTCAGTAGAAATAAACGGCAGAACTTTCAGAATAGTTGGAATATTCACATTAGAAACCAGCATAGGCGCATCAGGAACAATAGTGATGAACATAGATACTGCAAGAGAACTATCTAATTATAAAGAAGATGAATTCAGCTCAGTTTATTTATTGCCCAAAATCGAGACTAAAACACTGTTTTTAAGATTAAAAGAAATATTTTCAGAATACAGGGTTAGCTCCTCCCAGCAATCAGGGCAGTCATTGAATAATTTTTTAGGCACATTAACAGTAGCTTTATGGTTTGTAAGCAGCATTTCAGCATTTGTTGGAGGAATAGGAATAATGAACACAATGCTGATGAGCGTTATGGAAAGAATCAACGAATTCGGAGTGCTAAAAGCAATAGGATGGAAAGATATTCACATCACTTACATGATATTGCTGGAAGCAGTATTATTAGGGTTAACAGGAGGAGTAATCGGAACATTATTAGGTTTAATTGGCAGTTATTTAGTTGAAAAACTAACCTCAATTCCAACAATTGTTTCTTTCGGATTAATCATTCAGGCAATGATATTTGCAGTATTTGTAGGTGTAATAAGCTCATTATATCCAGCAAGCGTGGCTAGCAAGATGAGCCCAGTAGAAGCGGTGAGATACGAATGATAAAAATAATACTAAAAAATTTGCTAAGAAATAAACGAAGAAGCTTTTTAACATTAATTGGAGTGATAGTTGGAGTTGCAGGAATAGTAAGCTTAGTGAGCATTAGCTTTGGAGTGGCAGCCAATGTTTCAGAAATACTTGATTCATTCCAGGGAATTTATCTAATGGAAGCAGGAGCAGTTGATGACCAATACAGCAGAGTGGATGTGGACTATGTTAATGAACTGCAAAAATTACAGGGAGTAAAATATGCATTGCCCCAAATTTTTACCACCATCCCAATTAAATCCAGCAAAGTAAGAATACCTGTAGTTGTGCTTATAGGAATTGATCCAGAATTATCCAAAGATTATGAAGGAGCAGTTTATTATCAAATCAGCAATGGAAGAAAATTAAAAAGCACTGACAAAAATTCAGTAGTGATTAGCGAAACTTTAAGAAAGCAAATAGGCCAGCAAATAGGCGGGCAAATAGTGTTAAAAAATGAGAATTACAGGATTGTCGGAACATTTGAATCAGACCTGCCTCTATTTGACATGATGGTTGCAACAACATTAGATGTTGCGAGAAAAGCAGCCAGCATTGATGAAGACCAAGTAACAATGATTAATTTAGTACCAGAAAACCCGGATAATCAGGATAGACTAAAAGAAATAGTTAGCATTAGGTATAAAGGGGAATTGCAGGCAATGGACATGCAGGAAAGCTCAGGCATAATAACCTCATTTATTGGAAATTTAAAAATAGCTTTATGGGCAATAAGCGGAATAGCAGGAATTGTGGGAGGCATAGTTGTAACCAATACAATGCTCATGAGCGTAATGGAAAGAATGAAAGAATTCGGAATATTAAAAGCAATAGGCTGGCAAAATTCTCACATAATTCAAATGATAATAATGGAAAGCATAGCATTAAGCATAATAGGGGGAATAATAGGAGTGGGATTGGGCATGGGCATTTCAGCTTTTGCATCATATTATTCAAATGTTCCTACAGTAGTCACAATAGATTTAATAATTCAAGCAATGTTATTTGCATTAGTGATGGGAATAGTTGGAGGAATATATCCTGCAATGAAATCTGCAAAAATGAGCCCAGTGGAGGCAACAATAGGATGAAAAACGAAATAATTGTCACAAAAAATTTAAGCAAATACTATAATGTTGGGCAAATCAACGAAGTAAGAGCAAATGATAACATTAACCTGAAAATAAAAGAAGGAGAATTTGCAGCAATAATAGGCTCAAGCGGAAGCGGAAAATCAACCCTTCTTCACATGCTAGGATGCCTAGACACTCCAACAAGCGGGCAAGTGATTTTAGCAGATGAAGATGTGTCAAAAATGGACAACAATGAATTGGCAAAAGTGAGACTAAAAAAAATAGGATTCGTCTTCCAAACCTTTAATTTAATTCCAGGAATCAGCGCATTAGAAAATGTAACATTAGCATTAATGCCTTATGGTTTAAGCAAAAGCAAAGAGGAAGATGCCATAAAGTTGCTAAAAGAATTAGGATTAGGAAAAAGAATAAACCATTACCCTAGCAAATTAAGCGGAGGAGAAAAGCAAAGAGTTGCAATAGCAAGGGCTCTTATCAACAACCCTAAAATTATACTTGCAGATGAGCCCACAGGGCAGCTTGACAGCAAAACCGGAAAGGAGATAATAAACTTGCTTAAAACATTAAACAAGGAAAAAAAAATAACAATCATTTTAGTAACACATGATGAACTATTGCTTCCCTATGTAAAAAGAATAATAAGATTAAAAGACGGAAAAATAATAGAGGACACAAAGAATAACTAATCAATCAAGAAAAAAGTATTAGCCGCATCTGCAGCTACCCTACAAGCCATCTCCGGGTTTCGAAGCCCGATAAGCTAGGGTGCTATCTTCTTCACTTGCGACTAATAATAATAAGGAAAAGAAGTCTTTAAATACCTATTCTAATTCAAAAAAAACAGAATCATCAACCATAAAAACGTAATCAAAGCCTTTAGTTTCATTGTTCACCAAAGCAGTCCAATTGCCGCAGCTGCCAAATAAGCAATCCAATGAACCATTAACAAAAGTGGCATTATAAGTGTTAAGCAAGCCCAAAAGAGTCATAGTATCAGGAACCCTAAGAGTGGTATTCTCAGCAAACCCATTAATAATCAGGTTTAAAGAAACATTAACTAAATTTATTCTCTTGCCGTAATAAAGCACGAATTCTTCGCTTCCATTAACCAAATAATCCATATCAACATCATAATTGTTCAAAAACACTTGCCAATATTTTGCAGTCAAGTAATCATTGCATGTTTGGCCAACGCACTTGACAGAATAATCAGACTGAAACGAAACAAAACCAGTACTATACAATAAATAATACAGGTTAGCGCCAACAGGAACACTAACTTCCTGATAATAATCCTGGCCTAAACCAATAATTGACAAATAAGCCTTAACAGTGTTTTCATCCTTGTTGCTTGATAAATTAATAAAGCTGAAAGAGCTGACAACAAAAACAATAATCATGAAATACAAAACATACCTTATTTCATTAGTTTTAAGCTTTCTCATAATCATAAAAAATATAATTCTTCATATTAAAAATCTTTTACCATAACCTTTTTATTAAAACAAAAGTTAAAATAATAACTGTATGAAGAAGCTAATTCTTGCAGTAATGTTATTATTTGTTCTATCAATAGGTTTTAGCGATGCAATCAGCGATTTCGTAAAAAGCAACCTTAACTTTGTAATAGCAGCTTTCGTGTTCATTTTAATCTTCGGAATCTCAATGGGAACTGCAGGCATCTGGGTTGAAAAGCCAGGAGAAATAGTGGGAATTGCCTTAGGCATAAGCGCATTAATCTCAGTCTTAGTTTTATTAAACCCTAACATGTCAGCAATAGTAACCTCAATAATCCAATACTCCCCAATATTTTTGATAATATTTGTAGTAATCTTTTTAGTAATTATAGTATTATTCACAAACAAGCGCTCCCATCCATGGATTAAAGGCGTAGCAGCAGCAATCTTAATAGCAGTAATAATTGGAATCATTTACTTAAACGCAAGCGGAGGAGTAAGCGGAGAATCAGGCTCAAGCGCAAGCGCTATGGATGCAGGCACAATAATAATCACAATCTTGGCAGTTCTAGGAGTTGGAGTGACAGCATTCGTAATGTTCAAAAGCAAATCCCAAGGAAGCCAAAGCAGCTCATCATCAAAAGGAAGCAATCCAGCAATGTCAATCTCAGCCAATAAAAACCCCAAAAAAACAACCATTAAAGGAAAAGTATTGGACTATAGGACTAAGTCAAAAGGAACTCCCTTGAAAGGCTTAAAAGTTACAGCAGAAACTGACCCCATAATCTCGAACCTTGAAGCCACCACTAACAATAAAGGAGAGTTCGAAATAAGCCTTCCGGAAACTATTCCAGCAGTAATAAAAATAAAAAAAATAGAAACAGAGTACTCCGGAGAAAAATACAACCATTTAATGTATAACGGAAGGCCTAATATAAACACAGGCAACAGAGGAAGCGAATTCAACTTAACCAAAGGCAAAACAATACATAATATTGTAGTCCCAATCAACAAGCCTTCAGTTCCTTTAGCAGCAGGCGAAGCAAGAATAAAAGGAAAAGTAATGCACTACGCTGCAGATGGAAAAAGCGGAGCATCAATCACTGGAGCTGCAATAAAACTAACAAAAGGCGCTGATGTTAAAAACACAGTGACTGACTCATTAGGCAACTTTCAAATAACCCTTGTAGCAGCTGAACTGCCAAAATATGATGGAAGCGAATTAACCGCTGAAGTGTCAGGCGAAACTTATTCTCACAGGTTCATTTTCGGATGCTTTGACAAAAAAAGAGCACTTGCAAAGCCACAAACAGGCAAAGAATTAGAGGCAGTAATCCCAGTAATAGTGCCTGAATTTTTAACACAATTCAAAAACA
>JBAZGS010000018.1:0-15262 GCA_041652755.1 Candidatus Nanoarchaeia archaeon | reverse complement strand
GGGGTGCTGGTTTTCTCATTTTCACTTCATTGCTTGGAGTGATTTTTTTAAAGGAAAAAATAACATTTAAAAAAGTTTTAGGGTTAGTTTTGGCAGCTTTAGGCATAATATTTTTAACAATCTAAGAAGTAATAATTAATTAAATGCTTGATATTATTAGTGTTGGTAACGCGAACGTTGATTTTTATCATAATGGCTTTTTTTTTCCCGGCGGAAGCGCTAACAATTTTGCAGTGGCTTGCTCAAAATTAGGATTAAAATCCGGCTTTTTGGGCTTTGTTGGCAATGATGAGAACGGCAAATTATTGATTAACAATCTTAAAAAGAACAAGGTCAAATCATTCATCAAAGCAATCAGGGAAAAAACTGGAACTGTCAAAATTTTAAGCAAGGGTTTCAGCAAAAAATTTATTAAACATTTAGGGGCAAATAAGAATCTCAAAAGTTTGGATTTGAAACCTTTCTTCAGATTAGCCAATCATATTCATTTGGCAACCCCTCCAATTGAGCTGTTAAAGCAATTAATTCCTGGTTTAAGCGTTAGTGTTGACCCTGGCAGCGAGTTATCAAAATACTCAATTGAGAAATTAGGCCCTTATTTGAAAAATGTTAAAATTTTCTTTGCATCTGAATCAGAGTCAAAGAAAATTACAGGCAAGCCTTACAAATTAGCTGCTTTAAGAATTTTGAATACTGGGGTTAAAGTAGTTATAATTAAAAGAAAAACTGTTGGAGTTTATGTTAAAAGTGAAAAAGAAGAATTTACAGCTAAGTATATTAAATCCAAAGTAATTGACGCTACAGGAGGAGGTGATGCTTTCTCAAGCGCTTTCATTTCAGCATTGATTAAAAAGAAATCATTAAATGAAGCTGCTAAATGGGGAATAATTTCAAGCAGCATTAAATTAAAAAAATTAGGAGCACAAAACACCCCTAATTTAAGCGAATTAAAAAATGAATGATTCAGTTAATTATTTAACTTGCCGTTTTTTATTTTAGACTCATGGATATTTATTTGATTTTATTAATAGTTGTTATAGCAATAGCTTCATTGTTTGTTATTGTTTATAACGGCTTAATTAGCCTGAAGAATCAGGCTAAGAATGCTTGGGCCCAGATTGATGTCCAGCTGAAAAGAAGGAATGATTTGATTCCTAATTTGGTTGAAGCAGTTAAGGGTTACATGAAATATGAAAAAGATGTTTTCACTGAAATTACTAAAGCAAGAGCGAGCATTATGTCTGCCAGGTCAGTTGAAGGCAAAGCCAAAGCTTCTGGGGAATTAAGCAATGCTTTGAAGTCATTTTTTGCAGTTGCAGAGAATTATCCTAAATTAAAGGCTAGTGAAAATTTCCTTCAATTGCAGGAAGAAATAAGCAGCACAGAAAACAAAATTGCTTACTCAAGGCAGTATTACAACGATGTAGTGATGGTTTACAATACTAGGATTGAGGTTTTTCCTCAGAGCTTAGTTGCAAGCATTTTCAAATTCACTAAGATGGATTCTTTCATTGCTGATGAGTCTGAAAGGAAAAATGTTGAAATTAAATTATGACTAGATTAATGTTTGAGGAGATTGAAAAAAACAAGCGAAATTCTTGGATTTTAATCTCTTTATTCATTATTGTAATAAGCTTGATTGGATTATTATTCTCATACTTTTATGACTCTTATACTATTTTGCTGGTTGTTATTTTTTTCTCAATTTTTTATTCAGTTATTGCTTATAATTCAGGAGATTCCATGATTCTTTCAATGCTTGGAGCAAAAGAAGCTGATAAGATTAAATATGCAAGTTTTGTTAACAGCGTTGAAGGCTTGTCTATAGCTGCTGGCATTCCATCCCCTAAAGCTTATGTTATTGAGGATTCAGCGCTTAATGCTTTTGCAACAGGAAAGGAGCCTAGCAAGGCATCAATAACTGTAACTACCGGGCTTTTGAATGCATTAAACAGGGAAGAACTGGAAGGAGTAATTGCTCATGAGATGAGCCATATCAAGAATTATGACATTAGATTAATGATGCTTGCAGTGGTATTGGCTGGGCTAGTAACTTTGTTGAGTGATTTCTTTTTAAGGTCTTTTTTGTACAGGAAAAAAAGCTCTAGCTCTAAAAGCAAAGGAGGAGGTATAGAGGTTATTTTCATCCTTGCAGGCTTGGTGCTTGCAATACTCAGCCCCCTTATTGGAAAGCTTATTCAGTTGGCAGTTAGCAGGCAAAGGGAATACTTGGCAGATGCTAACAGTGTTGTTTTAACAAGGAATCCGACAGGAATCATTAATGCTTTGAAAAAAATAAGCATGGACCCTGACCCTTTGGTTGACAGTGCAAATAAGGCAACTGCTCACTTATTCATTTCAAGCCCTTTTAGAAAGAATACTAATGCTATTAATAATTTATTCTCAACCCATCCTCCAATAGAGGACAGAATAAAAAGACTACAAGAGATGTGATTATTGCTTAAGTGAAACCTTATTTGTCATTCCGTATTTGTTTTTTTCTATTAATTTCTTGTTTTCTAATGATTTAATCCCTCTTGAGATTATGACTTTGCTTAATCCTAATTCTTTGACTAATTCATTCTGCGTTGCTTGGCCTTCATTTTTTTCCAAATAATTTATTATGGATAATTCACTTGGCTGAAGCATTGAGTCCATTAGGCTTTTTTTCAGTATTTTAGTCTCTTTTTTCCTTATCAAGAAATATATTACTAGTCCAGCAAATATGAACAATAATCCATTGACAAATGTTATTATGCTATTTGAAACTAATAGGTTCATTCCTGCTTGCCTAAAAAAATCATCCCTCGGTTTATGCATAGAAAAATTTTCATTGAAAGAGCAGTTATCGCAGAATGTTTCATTTGAAGAAGTGTTCATGAAATTCATGTCAGAGGCTCTTATATCAAATGTTAAAATGCTTGAGATTAGGTTAAATCCCCCTAGCATAAAGCATAAAACCATGACTATTGAATATATTTTGATGGTATCAAATCGTTTCATGATTGAGTATTAAATATTTGCCATTTAAAAATGTTGGTTTCAAATAGTTTCATCATTAATGCATAATAGTTTCAGATGGTTTCATGATAGGTTATTAAAAGGTTTCAGAATTGATTTGTTTCATGGAAAAGGCAATGCTTGAGTTCATTAATGTAAAGAAGCATTACAAGCTCAGTGATGAAGTTATTGTGAAAGCAGTTGATGGAATAAATATTAAAATAAAAGAAGGCGAATTTGTAGCCCTTTACGGCCCTAGCGGAAGCGGAAAAAGCACCATAATGCATATACTTGGGTTGCTTGACAGGCCTACAAGCGGGGATATAATAATTGATGGTATTAATTCAAAGAAATTAAGCGAAAAAGAATTGGCAAAGCTTAGGGGTAAAACTATTGGGTTCATTTTCCAGTCATTTTTTTTGACGCCTAACTTGACTGCCATGGAGAATGTGGAGCTTCCGATGATGCTTTTGAATATTGAGGAAAATTACAGGCTAAAAAGAGCTAAAGATTTGATGTCAATGGTTGGGCTGGAAAAAAGGCTTAATCATTTGCCTAGGCAATTAAGCGGAGGACAGAAACAAAGGGTTGCTATTGCAAGGGCTCTGGCTAATTTTCCTAAAATAATTCTTGCTGATGAACCAACAGGCAATTTAGACAGCAAGACTGGAAAAGAAGTGATTCAGATTTTCAAGAAATTATGGAAAGATGGAAACACTTTGATTATAGTGACTCATGATCCTAAGATTGCAATGCAAGCCCCTAGGATCATAAAAATATTGGATGGAAAGGTGATAAGCGATGGAAAATACAAAATTACTGAAAGTAATGAGTTTATTGGCTAGCTTTGCAATAATCCTTAATGTTGGATTCAGCGCAGTTACGCTTCAGATAAGCTCATCAAACACTAACATGAATCCTGGTCAAACAGGATACATTACTCTTAGTGTTCAAAACAAGGGAACTGACAATGCTTATGATGTTGATGTTGGGCTGAACAGCCTTGCTCAAGGATTGTCTTCCGCTAATTTATGCACTTCATGCAGCTATTACAGCTCAGACAGGAATGTGTGCTTTGTTTACAGAACTGAGTGCTTGATAAAATCAGGCACAATAACTGCTGGAGAAACAAAGACTATTAATATTCCTATAAATGTGGCTGATAATATTACCAGCGATGTTTATAATGCTGATTACCTTCTTAGGTACTCTACTGTGCAGGGATCAACTGATTATAATTCATACATTTATTTGTCAGGAAGCCATTTTATGGAAATAATTAACAGTGAAATGAATCCTAACCTAATAATTGACACTATAAGATTGAGCAATGATTTGATTAATCCTGGTGAAAAGTTCACAGCAACGCTTGTTATAAAAAACACAGGAGGGGAAACTGCAAAAAGCCCAAAAATGACTTTGGATTCCGAAGTTTTCTCAACATATAATTCATCCAATACTTTCAGTTTACAGGATATACCTGCTGGTGAAAGCATTGATTTCAATGTGCAGTTAGTCTCAAGCTCATCAGACACTGTTGGCTCTAAAACTTTAACTTACACAATAGATTATGGTGATTATTCATCACATGGCAATTTTGCAATAGTTCTTGGCGGAGGCTGCGAGTTCGAATTGTTCAGCAAGACTATAACTGAAAGCTCAACAATCACTGCCAAATTCTCGCTTGCAAACATTGGATTAACTGATTCTAATTCTGTAAGTATAAAACTTTTAGAAAATGATTATTATTCAATTGTTTCAGGGGAATCTTATCTTGGAGCGCTTGAATCAGGCAATTATGGCTCAATAACTGTTGAATTAACACCTTTAAGGGGGTTTAATGGAACCTTGAATTTTGAGGTTTCTTACAATAATCCTTTTGGCGAAAGAAAATCTGTTGATATCTCAAAAAAGATTTCATTAAGTTCTTTGTCAAACAGCACTGCTTATCCTCAGATAAACACGAACTATTCGATGTCAAGAACAAATGGTTCATTCCCTTATGGTCAAAGGCCTGGAACTTTTTTAATGCAAAGGTCAAGCGTTAATTGGACTGGAATAATTATTGGCACAGGAGTAATTGTTGTGTCAATTGGAGCTACAATAGTTTTCATAATAAAAAGAAAAAACAAGAAAGCAAAAAAGGAAAAAGAAACTAAAAGAAGTGATTAATTAATGAATTTCAAGGATTATTTAAGACTAACCCTTAAGAATGTTGAATTCAAAGGGCTTAGGAGCTGGCTTACAATATTAGGCATTGTCATTGGAATAGCTAGTGTTGTCGGCTTAATGACCCTTGGAATAAGCATTAATGAAGGAATTAATTCTCAACTTGAATCATTCAGTTCAGATATTATTACTGTAACTGCTGGAACAGAAACAACAGCTGTGGCTATGCAGGGCCCAAGAATGGATAGGGGAGGGTTTGGTTCACAGCCAAGCAACTCACAGTTAACTTATGAGGATTTGCAGGCAATATCATCTCTTAGTTTGGTATCTGCTGCTTACCCTTCAGTCACTTCAAGATTTGATGTGGAATTCAATGATGAGTCATTCTCATCAAATGTTAATTTTATAATGCCTGAAGAGTACGAGAAAGTGAATGGTGAAGTAGAATTATCAGATGGAGAAATGCTTTCATCTCAGGATTATTCTAGGGCAATTATAGGTAGCAGAGTGGCTAATGGTATGTTTTCTGAAAATATATCAGTAGGAGATATGATAATAATTAACGGCACTTATGAATATCAAGTAATTGGAATACTTGCAGAATCAGGAGGTTTTGGAGGAACTGACAGTCAAATTTATTTGAATTATGATGATGCAGAAATGTTAATGAATGATTTTTCCGAGGATTATTCCTCAATTTATGCCAAGCCAACAGATATTTCAAAATTTGACGAGACAACAGAAGCGATAATGCAGATTTTAAGAGTAACCCATGATAAAGAGGAAGGTGAGGAGGATTTTTATATAGTTGATATGACCAGCATGCTTTCATCAGTCACTGAAATAATGAGCACTTTAACATTATTCTTGTCAGGCATTGCAGCAATAAGCTTATTGGTTGGGGCAATAAGCATATCAAACACTATGTACACAAGCGTTTATGAAAAAACCAGGGAAATTGGAATAATGAAAGCAATAGGAGCCACCAATAAAGATGTTGAAGTTTTATTTTTAATGGAATCAATGATGATAAGTCTGCTTGGAGGAATAGGCGGAATAGTGATTGGTTTAGGTTTGTCTGTTATTTTAATAAGCCTGGCCCCTTTGGTTTTGTCAAACATTTCATTAAGTTATGTTATAAGTTTGCCTTTAATTTTTGGCTCTGCAACATTTAGCGTGCTGATTGGAGCATTAAGCGGATATTTCCCTGCAAAAGAAGCAGCAAAACTTGACCCTATTGCTGCAATATGGTATGAATGAATGAAATAATTGGTTATTTAAATTATTATTTTATATTTTTATTATGAAAAAAGTATTATTATTGCATGCTTCTTTTATTGATTATTCTTTTGGCAATGATTGGAAGGAGAATGAAAGCTTATCCCCTCCTTTAGGGTTATTATACTTAGCATCTCCTTTAATCAGAGAAAATTACGAGGTTAGTTATGTTGATTTGAATGTTGACAAGTTCGCAAAAGAAGAATTCTTGAAGTTACTAAAAGAGCAAGATTTCTTGCTAATAACCTGCTACACTGGAACAATTAATAATGTGCTAAAAATAATAAAAGACGCTAGAAAAACAAACCCGAAGCTGCGCATTATTTGCGGAGGCCCTTACTGCAACATGAGCGAGCAATTAGTTGCTGGCAGCGATTTAACCTGCATTGGAGAAGCTGAAAGCTACATAGCAACTATTATTAAAAAAATTACATTAAAAAAGCCATTGAATCTTCCTGGATTAATCTATAAAAAAAACGGAAAAATTATGCGTAATCCTGGCATTATGAAATGCAAGGATTTGAACCAGAGCTTGTTTCCCTCTCTTGAACTGTCAAAGAACAAGAATTATGGCTACATTTCTGGAATTAAACTAAACATTGCTTCAATCATTAGCTCAAGAGGCTGCCCTTTTGACTGCAAATACTGCACTCATAGAGGAAGAATAGTTTACAGGCAAAGAAGCGTTGATAATGTAATTATGGAAATCAAGCAAAGGGTGGCTGAAGGTTATGAGTACTTATTTTTTGGTGATGATAATTTCTTGCTCAGCAAAAGAAGGGCAATGGAAATAATGGACAGAATCATTAAGGAAAAAATCAGGATAAAGATGATAATGCAAGGAAGAGTTGACAGGGCAGATTATGAATTGTATAAGAAGCTAAAGAAAGCAGGGGTAATTATGATAATGTTCGGAATTGAAAGCGTTAATCAGGACGTGCTTGATTACTATAATAAGAGGACAACTGTTAAACAGGAAATAGATGCAATTACTATTGCAGACAAAGTTGGCATAATAACTTTTGGGTATTTAATGATTGGCGCGCCCATTGAAAAAATGGAGCATTTCGAAAACACTAAGAAATTCTTTGACAAATACCCATGGGATATAATGTTAAATGGCTTATTGTATTATCTTAAAGGCTCAAAGTTATGGGAGGAAGCTCATAAAAAAGGGCTTATTAAAAACAATGAATACAGCGTAATGACTGACAAAAGATTTTCAAACTTCAGCCAAAAAGAATTGTTCAAGATAAAAAATGACTTGACTTACTATTTTTATAAAAACCCTAAAAGAATAATGAGGATATTTTTCAAATTAATAAAAAATGGGCAAACAGGATTAATAATTAATGTTTTTTTGACAGGAAAGTATAAAAAATTAATAGAATTCATGAAAGCGCCTTATGATTTAACCCAAAGAAAATAATTTATATTAAAGCCCTTTTTTGCATCTTTTTTTCCTTGAAAGTTCTCGGCACATAAACCGGTTTTTTAGTCTTTGGATTAAGTCCAGTATAATACATGCAGGTTGAATTAGTCATTGGTGTTGGGGTGAATAATTGGACAGCTTCCGCGTTCTCCAAATTCTTCAATTCCTTTCCTAATATTTGCGCATCCTTGATTGTTGAGCCAGGATGCCCAGTCATGAAATAATATGACAATTTTCCGCCTAATTCTTTAAAGGTTTTAATGAATTCTTTCAAGTTTCCTTTATTCTTGTTCATTAGTTCCAAAACATTCTTTGACACATGCTCTGGTGCTATTTTTAGCTGACCAGACAAGTGATAATTTATTAGCTCTTTTAAATAAGGAGTAGTTGTTAAATCATACCTTACTCCGCTTCTTACATAAATCTTTTTTATTCCTGGAATCTTTCTTAGCTCTTGTAATAGTTCAATTAATTTTTTGTTGCTTTTATCTAAGTTATTGCATTCAATGCATGCTTTTTCGCAATTATTGCAGTCCATTCCGTACATGTTTGTTGCCGGCCCGCCCAAGTCATCAATGTAGCCTTTAAAGTTAGGCAAAGTAGTCAAATATTTCACTTCCCTAATTATTGATTCCTTTGTTCTTGAAATAATCTTGTCTCCTTGCAAAAGTTTAAGCGAGCAAAAATTGCAGTTGCCTATGCAGCCTCTGTGAGTTACAACACTGAACTCGAAGCCTTTAAGAAATGACTTATCTGACTCTCTGTTATAAGGCAATTCATAGTATTCATCCAAATCTTTAGAAGTGTATTCAGGGTACTTGTATTGCAATAAGTAAAAAGTTCCATCCTTCTCTGCCAAGTTCTTATAATTAGTTAATAGGTTCTGCATATCGCAGAACTTTTCTTTTGATGCCATGACTTCGTCATGGCTTGGCAATAGTGTGAACTCCTGAGGGAGTTCCCTGCTTTTAATGCAAGTGCCTCTTATTCCTGATAATTCTTTTCCTTCCTTAATTCTTTTGGCAATTTCTAAAGCCTGCTTTTCTCCATTGCCATAAACCAGTATGTTTGCCTTTGAGTCTATAAGTATTGAATGCCTTAAGGAGTTACTCCAGTAGTCAAAGTGCGTGAATCTTCTGAGAGATGCCTCAACTCCTCCAAGCACAACAATTGAATCCTTAAAATGCTGCTTTATCCAATTGCTGTACACTATTACTGCCCTGTCTGGTATTATTGGCATTTTTTTAGTGTAAGGATCGTCTATTCTTTTTTTGTTCATTGGTGTGTAGTTTCTTACCATTGAATCAATGCTTCCTGAAGTGACTCCAAAAAATAAGTTAGGCTTGCCGAGTTTTGTCACATCCTCGCTTTTTTGTGGTATGATAATCCCTGCAGTGTAGCCATTTTTTTCCAATAATCTTTTAAGTATTGCTATTCCGCACAAGGGATTGTCAGAGAATGGCTCTCCAGTTATAAATATTACATCATAAGCCATGATAAGTTATATTCTAGTTTTGTCTTTAAAAGTTTCTAAAATGCTTAAGTTTTAAAACTAATAATTAAAATATTAATTCATGCTATTTGCAACACCTGAAGGCTTCAAGATTAATTATTATTTCAATAAGATTAAAGGCAAGCCTTTCATTGTTTTTTTGCACGGACTAGCAGGAGATAATTCTGAGTTCACCCACCAAATTAATGCTTTAAAGAGGGATTATTCTATCTTGGCATTTGATATGCTTGGCCATGGAAAAAGCTCTAAGCCAAAAGATGCCAAGTATTACAAATCAGATTATGGAGTAAAATTAATCCTTGATTTTTTAAAAAAAGAAAAAATCATTAATCCTATTATTATTGGTTTTAGCATGGGAGGTTTTTTGGCTGCGAAATTAAGCGAAAAAATTAAAGTTGAAAAGTTAATTCTTATTAATCCTGCTTTTGGCATTAAATCAATCAGCCTATTCTTTTTAATTAGCGAATTCTTCTCCAGGTTTGCCCCTAGATTCATCTTAAAATTATTTGTCAAGTCTTACAAAATTTATGAATATCATGGATTATTGGATGAGTATGCTAAAATGCTGCTTCAAACTCCAAGCCATGTTCATAAGGCAATACTTGAAAATGCCAGAGCTGAAAGTATTCCAATAGTCAGCCAGAAAGCCTATGTTATTAAATCTAGGCAGGATGAAATTGTCAATAATTACATTCCTTTGAAAAATTATGAATTATTCACTTTAAACGGCTTTCACTTAGTCCATGTGCAGCATTATAAAGAAGTCAGTGAAATAATCAAAAAAATATTAATAAATGATTAATCCATCAAGTATTTTATGAAAGAGTGCATTTTTTGCAAAATTGCAAATAAAGAGGTTAAATCCAGCATTGTTTTTGAGGATGATTTAGTGGTTGCTTTTTTGAATTATAATCCTGTTAACAAGAACCATACTTTGATAGTTCCTAAAAAACATTATGAAAATATTTTTGATATTCCTAATAAAGAGTTGGAAAGAATAATTGTTGTTGCCAAAGAATTAGCATTGAAATACAAGAAAGAATTAGGAGTGAATGATGTTAATTTGCTAAATGCCAGCGGCAAGAATGCTCAGCAGTCAGTTTTTCACTTCCATTTGCATTTAGTGCCAAGGTTTGAAAAAGACGGGCTTAATTTATGGCTTAATTAAAGTTTATAAAAAGATTTTTTTTCAAGTAGTAATAATTATTTTTTCAAATGAATCAATAAATAATAATAAGTATTTGGTGCTGAAAGAAGCTACCTCTAGCGGAAATCTTTATAAATTAACACTGTTAATTTGTTAACTGTGTTAATTTTATGAAACAGCCGCAAGAGATTGAAGCAAATTATGTAATACCTGCAATAAGGAAGCAGTTAGCTGTTGAATTATCTAAAAACAAATTAAACCAAAAAAGCATCTCAAAATTGCTTGGGATAAGCGGAGCAGCAGTGTGCCAGTATGTTAAGTCAAAAAGGGCAACTGCAAATATAAAATTTGACAAAGCCACTCTTTTAAAAATAAAAGAATCAGCCAAGAATATTTCTGCCAATAAATCCTGCACTGTGAAAGAAATTAATAATCTTTGCTCATTTATAAGAAAAAGCAATTGCTTATGCAAGATTCATAAAAGCATTGAAGATACTGAATGCGAAGAGGGGTGCTGCTGCAAATGATTTATTTTGACAACGCTGCAAGCACAAAAGTTGATGGTGCAGTCTTGAAAGCAATGACCCCTTTTTTTGACAAAAATTACGCTAATGCTTCTTCAATCCATGAAATGGGGCAATTGGCAAAAGAAGCCTTGGAAAAAGCAAGAAAAGTTATAGCAGACTCAATCAATGCTTCTCCTGAAGAGATAATTTTCACTTCTGGAGGGACTGAATCCAACAATTTTGCAATAAAATCAATAGCATTTTCAAATAAGGAAAAAAATCATATTATTACTAGCAAAGTTGAGCATGATTGCGTGCTTAACTCATGCAAATGGCTGGAAAGCAAAGGTTTTAACGTCACTTATTTAGATGTTGACAAAAATGGAGCAGTTAATCCTGAAGCTCTGAGAAAAGCAATCAATAAGAAAACTTGCCTAGTCACCATCATGCATGCTAATAATGAAGTTGGAACAATTAACAATATTAAAGAATTAGGCAAAATTTGCAAGGAGAAAAGCGTTTATTTTCATTCTGATGCATGCCAGTCATACACTAAGGTTCCAATAAATGTGAAAGAAATGGGTATTGATTTGCTTACAATCAATGCGCACAAAATTCACGGCCCTAAAGGTGTTGGAGCTTTGTTTATCAAAAAAGGCACTAAGATTAAGGCTTGGCAAAGCGGAGGAAGCCATGAGTTTGGACTTCGGGCTGGAACTGAGAATGTTTCAGGAATTATAGGCTTTGCTAAAGCAGTCCAAATATCAAGCCAAAAAAACATTGATTACATGACTAAATTAAGGGATTATGCCATTAGCAAAATTGTACAAAACATTCCTGATGTTAAATTAAACGGAGCAACTGGCAATAATAGACTATGCAATAATGTTAACTTTTCATTTAAGGGAATTGAAGGTGAGTCTATTCTTTTAATGCTTAGCAAGAAAAGAATAATGGTTTCAACTGGCAGCGCTTGCTCTTCAACTTCCCTAAAAGCCTCACATGTGCTTTTAGCAATGGGGCTCAAGCATGAGACAGCTCATGGAAGCATAAGATTCAGCTTCAGCAAATATAACACAATTAAAGAAATTGATTACTTAGTAAAAATATTAAAGCCAATAATTGCTAAATTAAGAGCTATGAGCCCATTATATTCAGGTGATAAGAAATGATGTATTCCAAGAAAGTGATTGAGAATTTTACTCACCCAATGAATGTTGGTGAGTTAAAGAATCCTGATGGTGTGGGCAAAGTTGGAAATCCTGTTTGCGGCGATGTTATGGAGATTCAAATCAAAGTTGAGAATAACAAGATTAAAGACATTAAATTCAAGACTTTCGGATGCGCTTCAGCAATAGCAACCTCATCAATGATTACTCAATTGGCCAAAGGCAAGACTTTAGATGATGCTAGAAAAATCACGAAAGCTGACGTGGCAAAAGAACTAGAAGGCTTGCCTAAGCTTAAAATGCACTGCTCTAACTTGGCTGAAGAAGCTTTGAATGCAGCAATTGACAATTACTTAAGCAAAGACAAAACAAGCTTCAAAAGAACTCCCTGCCATGGATGCAACAAGAAATGCGAGAAAAGAAGGGATAAATAATGATTCATTGATAGGTATTATTTCTATTTTTAAGATTGACAAAATTAATATGAATGCTAAAGTAGCTTATTGGCTTGGCGAAAAATATCAAGGCAAAGGATTAATGTCAGAAGCGCTTGATTTAGTTTTAAAATTAGCTTTTAAGGATTTAAAGCTCAACAGAGTGTCTGCTAATGTGAATGCAGAAAATACTGCTTCAAAAAAATTGCTTGAAAAGCATGGTTTTAAGCTTGAAGGAGTGCAAAGGCAAGCCAGATGCAAATATAAAAAATTTTACGATGACTTAATTTATGGAATATTAAGAAAAGAGTTTAAACTTTTTTGAAAAATAATATACTTACAAAAATGAAAAAGCTGCTGAATATTAATGCAGTGCTTATTCCAAAATAATCACCCATTAGTCCAAAGATGAATATTTGGCTAAGCATTGTTGGAATATTGTCAGTTATTCCTTTAAGAGATAACACTGTTGCTCTTAGTTTGGTTGAGATTATTTCATTCATCCTAATGGACAGATTATTTATCAGTAATTCCCAAAAGAAGAACTGCAAAAAGAATATTGGAACCAACCACCATCCAAGATTAAAGCCGAATAATAAGTAATTGAAAGAGATGATGATGCTTGATATAATAATTGTTTTTTTAAGCCCTAATTTGTTAGTAATTCTTTCATTCAATGCTAATGCAATATAGCTAAAAATACAAGATATCCCATAAATAATTCCAAATAATGATTCATTAATGCCATTATTGTTAAAGTGAATTGGTCCACCTTCTTGAGCTGCAAATGAGCCCAGTATAAAAAGAGCACTTGCAATAAATGCATAAAATAATTTCTTATTACCTTTGATTTCTTTTATTGATTTTTTAAGAATGATTCTTGCTTCACCAATTGATTCCTTAAAATAATTTTTAATCATTTTTTTCTTAAAATAAGGCTCTTTTATAGCAAAAGCTAAAAGAGTCATAATAATCATGAGGATTATTTTTATAAAAAACATTAATTTCACTACTGAAACAAAGCCATAAATGGGCTGTAATAGGATTAGAATAATTGAAGCTAAAAAATTACTTGACATAAGGCTTATTGTAAATAAGCTTTTATTCCTTGATATTATCCTGTTTAAATATTTTTTATTTCCATAGTGCAAAAAATAGTCAAGCCTCCATGATTCCTCTGCGCCTGAACGAAAAGTGGTGCCAAAACCAGTAATAATGAAAGCAATCAAAATCCAAACAAAATTTGTTGTTAAAAAATAAATTATTATTCCTGAAAGTATTAAAAAATAGCTAATTATTGTGCTTAATTTTCTTCCAAAAACATCAGCAACAACCCCTGTTGGAATCTCAAACAATATTGAAGTAATTGATAATAAAGCCATGAATATACCTATAGTTGTTGTTGATAACCCAATAGTGAATAAATAAATAATTATTACACTGCCAGTAATATTTTGCAAGCCATCTAAAATACTTATCAAGTAAAACTTCCACATAATAGATAATTCTTTTTTAAAATCCATAACCTAGAAAAGATATTTATTATTTATAAAATAAGTTATATTTTTTAAATAGAGCTGATTCTTTAGTTTATTTATGAAACTCGAAGCTGAGATTAAAAAAATAATTACTGGATTAGGCTATGAATTATCAAGCCTTGAAAGGCTTAGCGGAGGCTACTCTAATGATGTTTTTGAGGCTAATACCCATAAATGTGATTATATTATTAGGGTTGGAAAAGATCCTATGATTGCCAATTATACATTAGAAAAAACTCTTTATTTTTATAATAAGCTAAAAAAAGTTGGAGCAATGAAAGCTAAAATAATTGATTCAGGAAAACTATCAAGTGGTAATTTTTATTTCATTATGGAAAAAGTGCCTGGAGTTGTTATGAGTAATTTGGTTGAAAAACATCAGCTGACAAAAAATGAGATTTATGAACTATTTAAAGATGCTATTGAGGCAGCTAAAAATGTTTCTAAAATAAAAATGAAAGGTTTTGGAACTATAATCAAAAAAGGTAAAAATTACATAGGTATGCATGCTTCTGAAAAGGATGAAGCTAAAATAAGGCTTGATGATTTGGATTTTTTAAAGGATAAAAAAGTTATTGGCCAAGAATTTTATGATTCTGCAAATAAGGTTATCAAAAAAAATATGAACTTACTTGAATTGAAATTCCCTAGTTTAGTTTTTCCTGATTTACATTTTGGAAATATTATTGTAAAAAATAAAAAATTCAGTGGATTGATTGATTTTGACTGGCTAATTTCTGGCAATCCTTTAAGGGTTTATACTTCAGCTTTCAGTTTTATATATAATCCTAATGAGTTTGATGACATTCATACATTAAACAAAGATGTTATCTTGAAAGCCATGAATTTCAAAAAAGATGAATTCAAAAGAGCAATGTTTTACTGTTTTTTAGGAAACATTGGAGATGGACTAAGGTACACTTATGAAAAATCAAAAAACTTAAGCGATAAAGATTTGAAAAAAGAGCTTAGGTTCTCTTTAGGGGCTTTTAAAGGAACATTGAAAGAATTGGAATCAATGAATTAAAAAAAATTCATATTTTGCTGAAAAATTTTATTAAATTATCAAAATCTTT
>JBAZGS010000017.1:2982-15987 GCA_041652755.1 Candidatus Nanoarchaeia archaeon | reverse complement strand
GCAAGGAGATTCGCAGTGCTTACAATGAGCATCACTAATTATTATGAAAAATCTTTGGAAAATCTTCAAGTTAGGCTTGAGCCGACTTTTTCAGGAGTGGATTTCAGAATAGATGGGCCTAGTGAAATTAGCCCTACAGCAACAGGAACATGGATTATTGATGTATTATCCTCTCCAGGGGTTGCTGCAAAAAACTATGTTTTTAGGCCAGTCATTTGCTTTGATTACTCCCAGGATAAAAAAGCATATTTTAGGGTTGCTCCAGAAACGCCTTCAACCAGCGAAGTTGACTATTCAACATCTGATGTGGGGCCTATAGTAATAACTTTCAGCAATTTAAGGGGGATTAATGCAAAGCAAGACTTTAATTCATTAGATATAACTATTACTTATGATTATAACAATAATTTTCAGGGATTAACTAATTATACTTCAATAGATGATCAGCCTTTAAGCTATGGATTATTTGAAATTGATTCAACAGACTTAAAGTTAAGGGCTTTGCAGGGTTCAACAAGGATTAAAAACACAACAATAGGGTTAGATAATTATTGCAGGGCCAGAGCTAGCGGAATAAGCGCCTGTGAATTTCCAGCAACCGGAACAACGGTTTATGCCAATTCCCAGTTTGGTTTCAGAATAAATGTATCAAAGGCCCTTGAATCAGAATTAGAAACTTATTTTCTTAATACTATTAATTACACTATTTGTTTGAAGCCAGTTTCTGATTTAGTGTTAACAGTGGTGAAAGCGCAATGAATAAGATTCTTTATTCATTTTTTTTTTTACTAATTATTATAGCTTCAGGGTGCACTCAAACAACTACTCAAAGGCAGTCAGCCAATGATTTGGAAACTGCCCAAATTTTGAACCTTAGCATAATGGTTACTGATAATTTAGCAATAAGAAGAAGCACTATTTTTAGCGGTGAAATGACTAAGCTAACTCTTAATTTAATTAATCTTGCTGAGGTTTATTTTAATAATATAAGGGCTGTTTTAATCAATGCTGATGATTTGAATCCAACAATAGACTATGATTATATTGAATTCATTCAGCCTAACAGGAGCAATACTTTTGAATGGGAATTAACAGCTCCAAGATTAGGAGTTGGAGAAGTATTAGTATTAAATGACATTAAAGTAAGGACTTATTATGAAACTTATTCCACAGCCCTTAAAACTATTTTGTTGAAAACTCCAGGCGACAGGACTTATGTTTCAACGTATTCTGAATCATCAAAAAGCCCTATTAAGCTATACTTTGACACTAGCTATGAATCAGTAACTACTTTGCCTAACAATCAGACCAAGAATTTCACAGTCAATTTAGTTCTTTATAATGAATACACTGGAATAGTTGATTATTATGATAATTCTTACTATTCAGATAATTATATTAAATCATTAGTCTTAGGTGTTCCTAAAGAATTAATATTTTATGATGCTTTAGATTCTAATTCTCCTTGGATTAAAGTAACCTCTGAAACTTTGAATCCTGAAAGGTTTGATATTCAACCAGGCTCAATGGATTTTTATGATTATTATTATGTGGAATTCAAGAAAATTGAGAATTATGGAAATGAGTACGGCTTTAATGATTTATGCGGGCTTTTATTAGAAACTCAGCAAGGATCAACATCAGCCAATATTAACTCCTTGATTGATCAGACTACTATGCAAAAAAGAGTATTATGGATGACTAAGGGTTTCACAAAGATTAATGTTTTAAGGTTCGGCGCAAGAACTGCTGAGTACGATACTGAGCTTAATCTTCAGGCAAGAATTGATTATTCTTATTCTCAGGATTTTGGCGGAAACGGCTTTGGAGCAGTAGTTTACGGAACAGGATAAGGCTTATCCAATATATCTGCTCATTCTTTGGATTGATTCTTCATCAATTTTATTGTTTAATTCAATTTTTTTGATTTCAGCATTTATTTTCTTTATTTCTTTATCCAAATCAGAGATGTCTATTTTTAAATCAAAATAATTGTTTAGGAAATTAATCACTTCCCTGCTCTCTTTAATTCCTAAATGCTGGGGGTGGCCGAAAGTTGAAGCCAAGATGCATGCTCCTGGTATTTTGAAATTGCTGCAAGAAGTTAATAGTAATCCTGCTGAGCCTATTATTAAATTAACGCTTTTGTTTCCGTCAAATATTAGCCCTGTTTTTTCTAGTTTTTTCTTTAATCTTAAATCATTTGTTGCAGCGTGAAGCTTAATGGTTTTAGGCATTTCCTTGTAAGCTATTCCTGCAATAGTCAAAACTTGGCTTATTTTTTGCTTTTTTAAAAACGCGCTTAAAAAATCAGTCAATTTATAATTAAAATATTCATTGATTGGAGCATAGTTGCTTTTTAGGAAAACTATTTTTCTTGACTTAATTTTTTTTAAATATAATTCATAAGATGGAAGCAAAAGAGTGGATTGGGGGGTTATTAGTGCAATATTTGGCAAATAAATTGATTCAATCTTGCATATTAATTCAGCGTTTAATTTCTTAATTAAGTAATCAGCAGATAAATTGGAGACATTTCCTATTCCTGGAATGCCTAAAATAACATTAGCTCCTGCCAAATCAGCCCTTTTTATCCATTTTATGCTGCATTCATTCATAAATATCCCTTGGATTTAAGCCTTTGTTTTGAATAATCTTTAGTTATGCTGAATTTTGCCGGCTTTTTTATTGTTGTTTTCGTGCTGCAAGAGCTGCAAGTATCAAGCAAAGTATATTCTTTGCATTTTAGGCAGTAATGAATCATGGTAGCACGCTTATGTCTAATTTTTTGCTTAATTCTTTCATTTTTGCTAGTACTTTGTCAAAGAAAAGGTCAGCTTTTTTGTAAGAACTGCTGTTTATTGAAACTAAGTATTCAGGAGAGTTCATATATTTTATGCTCATCTTGTTGTCTTCATCAGGTATTTTAAGCAATTCAGCTATGAATTCTTTTAAGTTTTTAAGCCCGTTTTCTCCGTTTGCATAGATTTTTATTACTTTCTTTTGGTTAACTCTGTTTTTTTGGATTAATGACTCAAATGATTCCTTGATGCTTTCTATTATTTTTTTGCCAAAGACTAGCTCATTTAATGTTTTAGGGTCTTCTAAGTAATATTCATAAAAGTTATGAAGCGAGCCGTATTCTTCAATTAATTTGTATCCTTGCTTTTCGTAAAATTCCTTCAAAGTCATGCTGTTTTTTTTTAGTGCATGCTCTATGATTTTCTCAATATGGATTTCGTTTTGCATTTCATCTTTTTTAGCTTTCTCTTCCCCGCTTGTCACTCTTTTTTTGCTTAAATCAATATACCCTTTTAATTGGTCAATTTTTTCAACTCTGCAAACAATAATGCTATTAAGTGTCACTATTTCATTTATGTTTCTTGTCCACCTGTTTGACAGTTCGCTTATGTGAATCATGCCTTCCTTGTTTTCATATTCAACTAATTCAACAAATACGCTATGTGGGAGAATTTTTTTAACTTTGCATAATACTATGTCTTTTATTCCAGGGAATCCAGATTTTTTGTAATAAACCATTTTATAATTTTTCAATAATTGCTCAAAGGCTTTGAGTTAAGCTTTATTTTTCCGCCAGTTATCTTGCCTAACTCTTCACCGCATACTAAGCATTTCACTTGAGTACTGGGCTTATTGAAGATTATTTGCTCGTTTTTGCATTTATTGCATTTCACTTTTAAAAAATTAGACGAATTTTTTTTCATATTTTTATACACCTGTTTTTACTATTTCAAACTTTTTAATCCTGAAAGTATTCACTAATGTTGATTTCTTCTTGCAGGTTAAGCATTCAAGCCTCATATCAATCCTTTTAGTGGTTTTCTTTCTGTGCCTTGGGCTTTTTTCCGGTTGAGGTCTTGGGAAGCCTCCATATCCATGTATTCCTCCTCTTCTTTCATGTCTTCTTGCACCTTGGGTCATTGAACCTCTTTTTTTTCCGCTTTTATTTTGAATAATATTTTGCAAAGTATGCTTTTTGCATGTGGGACAATAATGCATTATGCTTTTTGGTATTTTCATCTTTTTTCACTCTACTTCTTGGGCCATTTTTTGCTTAATTAATAATTCGCTTATTTTCTCAGGCAAAAACACCATATCTTCGGGTTTATATGGGCCGAATTTGCTGTTATCTTCCCACATGAATAGGGGAACATCATTTATTATTTTTATAAGCTTTTTATCTTTTTCTTTATTTAAAAAATCTTTGTCTATTTTTAAAGATTGCCCTTTGTCATTAGTGCTGGAAAACTCAAATATGGGCTTTTTATTGGTTATTAGGGCATTTATGCAGTTATTATTATAGTTATCAAACAGTTCTATTAATTGCAAAAAGATTCTTGTTTCAAAATAAAGCATGTTTGTTGTGTCTTTCATTTTCATGTTATTTTTTGAAACTTGGAAGGCTTTTTCTATTATTTTTTTATGCCTTATGTCAAAAATGTTTTGTATGCTTACTTTAGTGTTTTTGAATTCGTATTCAGCTCTTGAAAATTTGTCCATTGAAAAAATATTATGCTCATCCGAATTCTTCTCTAAAAAGTTCTTTTTTTCATTTAAATAGGATTGAATCATTTCTAGGAGGTTTTCTGGCAATTTGCATAATGTTGTGTTGCTTCTTTCGTCTCTTTGAATCTCCCGAATCTTCTGGTAAGTAATTAAATCATCCCCCATAACCAATTATATAAACTGCTTGTTTTTTAATCTTTTTTATTATCATAAAAAAGTAATATTTAAAAGCACTAAAATTGATATAAAATATTATTTGGGTCTGTAGTCTAGCTTGGTTAGGATTCGAGGTTTGGGACCTTGTGGCCCCGGTTCAAATCCGGGCAGACTCAAATTCTTTTTTTTATTGATTAAATATTAGATGATTTTCCCCGAGGGCTTTGCAATAGCAAAGGGCTCATCCGGGCAGACTCAAATTATTTTTATTATAAAAAAATCAGAGATTGATATAAAAAACGGAAGGATTTATTCTTTAAGCCAGATTAAAAAGGAGCTAAAAATTTGATCTATGAAATTCTTTTTACAAATACTGCAAGAGATGAATTAAAAACATTAGAGAATTCTATTCAAAAAAGAATAATTGGCGTTTTTGAAAGAATAAGAATAAGGCCGGAAAGTTATTTGAAAAGACTTACAGGAGTGCCTTATTTTAGATTAAGAGTGGGAGATTACAGATTGATTTTGGATTTGCAAAAAGACAAGTTAGTAATTTTAGTTGTAAGATTAGGTCATAGGGAAAATATTTACAACAAGATTTAATATTTTTTTTCTAAAAATTTATTTATTTTTAGATAGTTTTTAATTAAAATACTGATTAATTATTACTTGTGCTTGATTCAAATAAAATCATTAAAATACTTGAGCCTTCAAAGGAAATTTTTAAGTTAATAAATGATTATAAAAAATTAATTAAAAGTATTCTTCCCAATACAAAAGTAACTCTTATAGGTTCTTTTGCAGTGCCAATGTGCGGAAAAGAAGAGATTGATTTATTGATTGAAACTGATAATGTCAACGAAGCCCAAGAATTATTGGGTAATCATGGATTTCAAATAGGTCCAATTGTGAAAGATGAAGGTTTTTGCAAAAGCAATAAATATGGAATTGTTTGCGATTTGCATGTTGTTTCCAAAGGCCATAAAAATATAAAAAAATATTTTGATTTAATTATTAATCTTAAAGAAAATCCTAAGATTTTGAAAGAATATGAAAAATTAAAATGGTCTTTAGAGGGTTCAAATGAAGAAATTTATAAAAAATCTAAAAATGATTTTTTAAAAAAACTAATTTAATATTATGAATAGGGGAAGTTTTATCCAATTCTCTTTATAAGTAAACTTCCTGTATTAATTTAATGATTGTATTTTTTACAAATAATGCTGAAGAGGTTATGCTTAGCGCTGTAATTAAGCATTTTAATCCCTCTGCAATATTAAGGCAGTATGAAAGCAATGAGGATATTATATTAATTGCTAAAATGTATGATGAACCTAATTTTTTCAGAATAAAGGACTATAAATTAGCAATAATTAACCAGTATGATTTTCCTGATTGGATGAAGGATGATTCCAAATTAAGGTTCATTGAATTAGTGATAGCTAACAAAAACACTAATGTTTACTCATTTATTAATCACTTAGCCCAGTATTTATTTGAGCCGGAGAAATTATTCTACAGCTCTTTAGACAAGACTGTAATGTTTAAGGATAATGCATTGCAGGTAATAAATGAATTAGGCATCTTTAAAAGATTCAAAAAAAGCTACTCAAAAAATGGAATAATTTATTATGAAATAAACCCTATTCATAACATAACCTTGCTTTATTCAAAATCGCTTCTAAAAAAATGCTCAGAGCCGTTTGTGGTATTAAACAATAATCATGCAGTGTTGCTGAATGCAAGAAAAGCAGGGTTTAGCGAAGACTTGGTTAATCTATCAAGATTTGATGCTTTGAAAATTAAAAGAGTGATTTCAATAATTTCTCCTTTGAAAAACCAGGTTAAAGGCACTGTGGCAACCAAAATAATAGAGTACTAATAAAACTTAAAAATGTTGGATTTTAACATTAATGACATGGTTGATTTTTTAGGGGTTGTAAGCGGAAAAATAAGCACTAATAATTTTTCATTTATAGCCCAAGGAAAAGTGAAAAAATTTGATTACATAAAATTATACCATGATGAAGTTGGTTTTGTTCTATGCCAAGTGAATGATTTAAGCAATGAAAACAATGTAATCACCTGCACTTGCGAAGTAATTGGCTATAAAGACAATGAAGGCTTGCTTAAAGTTCCAAAAACAACTATTAGCAGCGGCATTGAAATTTATAAAGCTGATGATGAGTTTATTAAGAAAATCTTAGAGCTTGACAAAAACGAAGGCTTGTATTTAGGAATGCTTGACAATTACAACTCTATAAAAGTTAAAATTGATGCAAAAAAATTAATAACAAAGCATTTGGCAGTTTTAGCAAAAACAGGAGCTGGAAAAAGCTATACTTTAGGGGTAATTGTTGAAGAATTATTAGAGCAAGGCATACCTATAGTAATAATTGACCCTCATGGGGAATATTCAAGCCTTAAATACCCTAATGATAATCCTTTGGAGCTTGATAAAATGAAGGATTTTGAGGTTATGCCAAAAGGATTCAAAGATAAGATTATTGAATACAGTCCAGATATTATTGTTAATCCCGAAGCAATACCCCTATCTATAAACATAAGCAGCTTGTCAGCACACGAAATCTCAATGCTTACCCCTATCAAAATAGGAGGCACGCAGCTAGGAATACTATACAATGCTATTTCTGAGGCAAAAAAAGACAATTTGGAATATGATTTAGCTGATATTAAAGCAAGCATTGATGAAGTTAACTCTAATGCCAAATATGGGCTTTATTCTTGCATTGATTTTTTGGAAAATTTAGGCATTTTTTCAAAGCACCCAGTAAATGTTGAATCCCTTGTTAATCCAGGAAAAGCTTCGCTTATTAATCTTAAAGGTGTTGATCCTGAAATCCAGAAAATAATAGTTGCAAAATTATGCAGTGACTTGTTTGAAAAGAGAAAAAAATCCCTAATCCCTCCGTTATTTTTAATAGTTGAAGAAGCTCATAATTTCTGCCCAGAAAGAAGCTTTGGAGAAAGCCCATCAAGCTATATTTTAAGGAATATTGCAAGCGAAGGAAGAAAATTCGGCTTAGGTTTAGGAGTTGTAACCCAAAGGCCTGCAAGAATAGACAAAAATGTTCTAAGCCAATGCAATACTCAAATAATCCATAAAGTAACTAACCCTAATGACATTAAAGCAATAAGCAGCAGTGCAGAAAACCTTAACATTAATGTAATAAATGATATACCTAACATTGCAATAGGAACTGCATTAATTATCGGCGCAAGCCCAAGGCCTTTGATTGCTCGCATCAGGGTGAAAAAATCATTGCATGGAGGAAAAAGCATATCCTTCAAGAATTATTCTGAAAATGCTGATGAAAAAAAATTAAAAGCAGAGAGAAAAATAATTGAGCCAATTAAGCAAATAAAGCCGGAAAAGCAAATAATTGAAAAAAACGAGCTTGTGGCTGAGAGAAAAATAATTGAAAAAAAAGAAGAGTCTAATAACTTAATGAAAATTGAAATAATAAACCTAAGCAATTCAAACAAACTAACCCCTGCTTATTTGGCAAAAGTGATGCAGGCAAGCAAAGAATATTCATTGTTAATCAATGAAAACGCAAGCAAAATATTAAACATTGAAAACAATAAAATAAAAGAAGCTGAATTTAATTCAAATTTTAGCCCTAAATCCAAATCAGTGATTGATTTAATAATGTCAAAAGGACAGACAAACATTGCATACTTATTCAATGCTCTTAATTACTCATTCCAAGACCTTGATTTTATATTGAAAGACTTGACAACTAAAGGGCATATTAGCATAATAAATGGAAAAATATTGCCTTTATATGACTATTCCTCCTTTGAATTTAAACTGCCTCTTGAAATCAATGAAGTTGACTCTAAAATTTTCTCAAAAGACATTGACAATTCAAAAAATGCGAAAAAATTCTTAGAAAGCCTTAATTTATCAGTTTCTGCTATAAAAAAAGTGTATTTAAGATAATTGGCTCATTTTTTGCTTATATTAACTGACAAAATATTGTTTAAATATGCCTTATTCACTCCTTATGTTCATGGCTTTTTGGCGCAAAATCACTACTAACTTGAGTAAATAAAAACTTTTAACTCAATAAATTATAAAAGAATACTTAATGAACATTGCTGAACTGCTTAAATATTACAATAATGACGACATATTGGCAGAGCTTATTAGCCAGGGAAAGGATAGGGAAGTTGCAACAATGTTCTCTAAAGGATTCTTCGGGCAGAGGCCGTCAATTCTAATGTATAAGCAGGAAATAATTGACCAAGTCAGAAATGGTGCAGTAAGCTTTCATATGAGCGTTGAAAGATGGAAGAATCCAATGAGCCTTAATGCAACAAACACGAAAATTGAAATGGATGAGCTAAGAATAGGATGGGATTTAATAATAGATATTGACACAAAAGTATTTGACTATTCAAAAATTTGCGCAACACTATTATGCCATGCATTGGAATATCATGGCATAAAAAATTATGCAGTAAAATACAGCGGAGGCTCAGGGTTTCATCTAGCAGTTCCTTATGAATGCTTTCCAAAAACAGTGAATGGTGTGCGTGTTGAAAAGCTTTTTCCTGAAGCTGCGCAAAAAATAGCCTCTTATTTAAGGGCATTTGTTCGAAAAAAGCTGTCAGAAATGATTCTTGAGCTTAATTCATTAGAGCAAATAATGGACAAAACTTCAAAATCTGAAAAAGAATTATTTGAAGGTGAGGAATTTAACCCTTATTCTGTTCTTGAAATTGATGCAGCAGCTTTATCTTCAAGGCATTTGATAAGAATGCCTTACAGCATTAATGAAAAAAAAGGGCTGGTTTCTATTCCCATAAAAAAAGATGAAATAGAGGATTTTGAAACTGAAAAAGCTAAGCCTAAGAATGTGAAAAAAATACTGCCTTTCATACAGAGAGATAAGGCTTTTGCCAATGAAGCAAACGAATTATTCATGCAAGCCTTTGATTTTTCCAAAAAAATTGAGGAAAAAATTTCAGAGCCAGTTTTTAAAAAAAAGGTTTTTGAAAAAAATTATGAAAAAATACCCCCTGAAAAGTATCCTCCTTGCATTAAGATAATATTGAAAGGCTTAGAAGATGGCAAAAAGCGGGCATTGTTTATTCTTATTAATTATTTCAAAAGCGCCAATTATTCAAAAGAAGAGATTGAGCAAATAATCAATGAATGGAACAGCAAGAATGCTGAGCCTTTAAAAGAATCTTATGTTAAAACCCAAATTAATTGGAATCTTAAATCAACTGAGTACTTAGCGCCTAATTGCGACAACTTAATGTATTATCAGGACTTGGGAGTTTGCAAAAAAGACAGCATTTGCGAAACAATAAAGAACCCAATAAATTATCATTTCAGGGTTTACTCTAAGAAGAAAGAGCAAAAAAAGAAAAAAGAATAATTTATTAATAATCAATTCATACTGTTAAATTATGAAAGATGCTGATTTGAAAAAATTGCTAGAGATGCAGGATGAAAAAATAAGGATTTCCACAGAAGATGAGGGGAAATTAAAAAAATTAGCTGGAATGCTTAACTCTGCAAAGAATGTTATAGTCAGCGGAGAAGGGGATAAGTTCATAATTCCACTGGTTTCAAAATATTTAATTGACGCTTATTCTGACAAAAAATTCGAGGTTTACAATGCCAGAGTGCTTGCGAATTACACTCCAGAATCAATAAGCAAGGAGTCCTTAGTGATTTTCTTAACAGTTAGGGGAAAAAACATTGACATCCTTGATGCAATTAAGGAGGTAAAGAAAAAGAATGCGACAATAATTATTATTACTCAGCTTGAGAGCAAAGATAAAGACAGCATTTATTCAAGCCTTAAAGGTTATAAAAATTATGAAATTTTTATTCCAGTAAAGAATGAAACAATCACTGTTCCTAGCACTACAACTTCAAACACTTTCTTATCAGTATTAAACACTATTATTATTTATTTCTTGGAGGATAAAATCAATATTGAACCATTATTAATGTCTCAATTGGTTGATTTGCCTGTTTATTTTAATTTATTAAGTAAGAATAAAAGCTTTCATGAGTGGTGCATTGAATCCTCCAAAAAAATTAAAGAATTAAACAATCCATTGCTTTTCTTCATAGGAGACGGCCCAAGATACCCTTCATGCAAGAAAGCTGCGCAAATACAATTTTTGGAGCAGTGCAAATTAGTAAGCAGCGCTGTTCAGTCTGAAGAATTCATTAATTTAATACTTGAAGAATATTTGGTTAAAAATTTAAACCAAATTTGGATTCTTTTAAAGCCAATTGAACACTTTGTTAGTGTTCAGGCAATGAACAGGTTTAATGAAATGCATTTAATGATTTCTGAAAAATTTGACAAAAGCAGAATAATAGTTGTTGACCCTTCAAGTTTTATCACTTTCAGCGGAGAAGGCAAAAGAAATGACATAATCTTATCCCCAATATATACTTTAATGATTGAATGGCTAAGCTATTATTATTGTGCTTAATTTTTGTAAAAAATGTCCTCAAAAGTCTCATCCACTGTTTCTGAAGGGTTCTCTCCGAATAATCCAATCTCCTGAGGCTCTTCTTCTTTCTTTCCTTTGGCAACAACTACATAGATTATTCCTCCTACAAAAATGATATATAAAAATCCGAGTATCCAGGGCAAAATCCTGAAAACTTCAACATAATAACCTATTGATTCAGGATCATTTCCAACCAGCACGCTTATTGAATCCTCCACGCTTCCTATTAATGTTAATGCCTTGAAAATTATTGCGAATACAAAGATTCCTACAAAGAAAATCAATGAAGCTCCTATGATTAGCTTATCAGTTGACACTTGAGCCATAATATTAAATAATACTGTGTTATATTAAAAGATTATGAAAAAGGTGTTCAATGACAAGCCTTTAAGTGAGATTACTCTAAGGCGATTTGAAAAACCAAGCGATGAAAATTTAAAAGAATTGTGCAGAAAATTCTTGATATCGACAGGGCTTTTGCAAACAGGTGACGGAAGGGATATAATAAGCGAGATATTTTACAGCTTCATTGTTTCATCCAAAAACAAAGAGTATTTGCCTATTGATTTAATAATAAAAACATTCAAGGAGCATGATGGAGGAACTCCAAATAATATAAGACGGCATTTATTAAGGCTTAAGGAATATGGCTTGATTGAAAGGACTGATTATGGCTACAGAATTTTTGAATTCATGAACTTGAAGGAATTGTTCAAAAAAGAGATAATACGAGAATTCATTGAGCCTTCAATTAATAGAATTATTGAATATTGCGAAAAAATTGATGAAATTAATTAAGCCTTATTCTAAATGAAACAAAGTTATTAGTTTTTTTAAATTCTCTGAAATATCTTTACCTTTCTTTGTTAAAATTATAGTCTTTATTCTTCCTGCTTTGTCAAAAGTTAACAACCCTTCCTTTTCTAATTGCTGGATAATTCTGACTGTATGAGAGTAAGTGCAGTCAACTTCTTTGGCAATGTTGCTTGCGTAGCATTTGCTTGAGCAAGCATGTATTTTCATAAGAATGAATGCTGGCTTATTTCTTAAAAATAAGTTAACTAGATTATTCCTTTTCTCTTCCCCCATGGAGTAATTATAAAAACTTATGATTTATATAGTTTATTATACTCATTTAAACATATATTAGAAGTGTTAATAATAACTGAATCTTTGGTTAGGGATATATACTGAATATTTTTATTTAATATTATTTTTCATCATCCATTCAATCTTGCAATTATTGCAGCAAAAATATGCTTTTTTCTCATTATCAATATAGAATACATCTTCATTCTCTAAAACCCTGTAGCACACAACGCATTTTCCTTTACTTTTTTCTTCAAGTATTAAACTTTTAAGCAAATTCATCATTATTCACTTTACTCTTATATTTTAATAAAGATTCTATGCCCCTGCCGGGCGTACGGCGGAGAATTCCTAACGCCCCCTTTTTATGAACCGCAAATATCCTTCTGCGATTTTTTTACGAGCTTCAATGCCTAAAAAAAGGAGCTAATACAATAAAAAGATTGCTGCAACTACCTATATATAGAATGTTAATTATTCAATTTTTCTTATTACTTTACAATCACAATTAATTAATATCTCAATTATTGGATTATTTGACATTTCACAATTCCAATATTTTTTTGCAGCATTTTCAATATTTATTTTAAATATTTCAGTTATTTGATCTTGAGTTATATTACCAACTAAATTTTTTGAGTTTAAAAACATAAAAGGATTTGTTATTATGTTCATATCTAATTTATTAACTAAATAATTATTATAAATTGGTTCGATTTC
>JBAZGS010000017.1:0-2972 GCA_041652755.1 Candidatus Nanoarchaeia archaeon | reverse complement strand
ATCTGAAAAATTAACAATTCTTATAGTTTCAAATAAAAATTCATAATGCAAAGTATCATTTTGAGGAGTTGTGCTTCTAAATTTTTTATTTATTTCAGAAATTATTAAATTACCAAAATGCCCTTTTGAAATAATAACTCCTTCAGTTAACTCCTCATTTGAAGAATGAAAAAATACCATGTTTTATATATAAAATTTGGATTTTTTAAGTATTAGGGGAAACTTACTTTGATATCATTTTTAAATCATTGAATCATAACTTTTTATATGCCTGTTTTGAATTGGATTGGTAAAGAATCTGTTGTAAATCATGATAAAGATGTGCCTTTTAAGCTTCTTAAAAAGATTAAATCTTCATCATATGGAGAAAATTCTGAAAATTTAATAATAAAAGGAGACAATTTAGAAGCCCTAAAAGCACTAATGCCTTATTATAAAGGAAAAATAAAATGTATTTACATAGATCCTCCATATAACACAGGAAACGAAAAATGGGTTTATAATGACAATGTAAATTCTTCGAAAATAAAAAAATGGTTAGGAAAAGTGGTTGGAGGAGAATCAGAAGACTTGTGTAGGCATGATAAATGGCTTTGTATGATGTATCCAAGACTAAAATTACTTAGAGAACTATTAAGTGAAGAAGGAGTTATTTTTGTTAGTATTGACGATAATGAACATTGTAATTTAAAACAAATACTCGAAGAAATTTTTGGAAATGATAACTTTTTAACTAATATAATTTGGCAAAAAAAATATACCCAAAGTAATGATGCTAAATATTTTTCTAATACTCATGATTTTATTGTATGTTTTGCAAAAAATAAAATGGTTGTTAATATTGGATTAATTACACGAACAAAGGAACAAAATGATAGATATAAAAATCCAGATAATGATCCAAGGGGACCTTGGATGACTCAGCCATTACATGCAAAAAGTGGAACAAACGGAGATTTTAAGTATACTTTTAAAAATGGAGTAACTTGGATGCCACCAAAAAACACATATCCAAGATTTACTATTGAAACTTTAAAAAAATCAGAAGAAGAAAATTTAATTTGGTTTGGAAATAAGGGTACAGCTGTTCCAAGATTAAAAAAATATTTGAATGATATGAAAGAAGGAATTATTCCTAAATCTATGTGGTTATATAATGAAGTTGGAAGTAATGATGATGGACGAAAAGAATTAAAAAATTTATTTGGTGAAGCTGAATTTCAGACTCCAAAACCTGTTAAGTTATTAAAACAAATTTTTCAATTAACAACTAAAAATGAGGATATAATTATTGATTCTTTTGCAGGTTCTGGAACTACTGGTCATGCAGTTTTAGATTTAAATAAAGAAGATGGTGGAAATAGAAAATTTATTTTGATTGAAATGGAAGATGATATTGCAAGAAAAATAACCGCTGAAAGGGTTAAACTAGCTATAAAAAAATATGAGTATAATACAGGTTTTGAATTTTGTGAATTGGATAAGCCTTTATTTAATGAGTTTGGGGATATTGATGAATCTTGCAGTTTTGAACAATTAGCCAATTATATCTATTTTACAGAAACTCAAACCAATATTGATAAAAATAAGATAAATGGTAATTTCATCGGAGATTATCAAAATAATAAATATTACCTACTTTTTAAGGAAAAAGGAACGAATATTTTGGATAAATCTTTTTTTGAAAAAATTAAAAACCTTAAAGATAATAAAATTATTTATGCTGATAAATGCTTAATTGATAATGAAGTGCTTGAAAAGTATAATATTACTTTTAAGCAAATACCCTATGAGGTGAAAGTTTACTAATGATGAAAAAATATCAAGAAAAGGTTGTTGAAGATTTTAGGGAATTTTTATTTAAATATATGCATCATAATTCTCCAAAACTTGCTTTTTTTGATATAACTGATAAAAATTATAATCAAGTTTATGGGAACATTCCTTTTGTTTGTATTAAAATACCAACAGGAGGAGGTAAAACTTATGTTGCTTGCAATATTATTCCTCATTTATATGATATTTATTTGAAGGATAAATTGGATAAAGGAATTATTTTGTGGTTTGTTCCTTCTGATGCTATTAAATCTCAAACTATTGATAAATTAAAGAATAATAATGATATTCATAGGAAAATATTTGATGAATATTTTTTAAACAAGGTTAGAATATTTTCTAATGAAGAAGCTTTAAATATTAGAAAATCTGATGTTGATAATAATTTGTGTTTAATAATTGCAAGTATTGAATCTTTTAGAAAAGAAAAATCTATTCAAAATAAATACAAAGTATATAAAGAAAATGGATCTTTGCTTAACTTTTTTGAGAATTTAAATAATGAAAATAAATTGGAAAAAGATGAAAGTGGTATAATAAATTCATTAGCTAATGTTATTAGAATGAACAATCCCTTAGTTATTATTGATGAAGGACATAGAGCAAAAACTGAATTATCTGAAGAAGTTGTTAAAGATTTAAATCCTAGTTTTATTGTTGAATTTACTGCTACTCCTAGGTTGGGAAGTAATATATTATGTGAAGTAAGTTCATTGGATTTAAAACAGGAAAAAATGGTTAAAATTCCAATAGTTCTTGAGAATGTTTCTCAATGGGAAAATGCAATAAACAGGGGAGTATTAAAAAGAAACGAATTGGAAAATTTAGCAAAAAAAGAGAATGAATATATAAGACCCATAGTATTATTGCAAGCTCAATCAGATAAAGGAAAAGATAATGATATAACTGTAGAAAAGATAAAAAATTTCTTATTACATGAAAGTAGAATTCCTGAAGAACAAATTGCAATAAAAACTTCAAAATTTGACCAAATACATAATATTAATTTATTCAGTAAATCCTGCAAAATAAGGTATATAATAACAATTAATGCTCTTGCTGAAGGATGGGATTGTTCATTTGCATATATATTAATTTCAGTTGCTAATCTTGGTTCAAAAATATCTGTTGAGCAA
>JBAZGS010000016.1:15786-18932 GCA_041652755.1 Candidatus Nanoarchaeia archaeon | reverse complement strand
CTATTGGGTCAGCTGTTTTTAGGTGCTTTAGTATTAATTCTCCTACTTCTTTGCTTGTGATGTTGAATGAGTTCTTTGATAATAATTCGTTTTCAATTGAGTCAGCTATTTCTTCTATTTTTTCAATTGGCAGAGTTTTTTTGCTTCTTGATTTGATTATTGCGTTTACTATCTTGTTTTTGTCGAAATCTTGGGTTTGGCTATTTTTTTTTAATACTTTTATTTTAATGGGTTCAACGCTTTCATAAGTAGTGAATCTTTTTGAGCAGTTTAAGCATTCCCTTCTTCTCCAGTTAGTTGTGCCTGAAACAGTTCTTTTATCTATTACTTTTGTTGATTCGCTTGAACAATAGGGACAATGCATTATTATATCACAACCTGTAGGTATGCCACCTACTTTTAATAACAACATGTTGGTAGTTTTTAAATATTATTGTTAAAATAAGCATTAATCGAAAAAATTCTTTTTTATTACAAAAAGGGTTGCAAAAACGATTAAAATACTAAACATTGCCCTTAAACAATTAAGCGAATCTGCTTGATTCATGCTTGATATCTCAATGAATCCTGTTATTTGCTGCAATTTGGGAGCTTTGCTTTCATTAGCTGGGCTTAGTTCTTGAATGAGTGAATTATTGGTAGTTTCTATTGCTGTTTCTGCTTGATTAGACGCTTGCTTTTTTTGGTAGATGAAAAAAGTTGATAAATGCTTGGTTTTTACAACTAAATCGTTGCCATTGTCAAAATAATCAGTTTTTGGCAGTTCATAAGCACCTGTTTGGTTTTCAAATCCTACATCAAACCCGCTGAAGCCGCTGATTGTTATGATAAATTCTAGGTCAGTGTATAAATCAATGCTTTCATGGCCTACTTTGAAGGCAAAGGCTGCTGTTTCATTTCTGAAAACATAATCTTTAACTAGTGTTGGCATTAAAAATAATCCGTTCCAATCATTTGTTGAATAAATGCTTGTTGGAATTGTTACTAAAACCTTGTTCCCTAGGTTTCTTTCAATCATTAGCTGCTCGTTAAGGCTTAAAGTATTGTTTTTGAGATTGTTTGAAAAATCAATTATTCCTTTTTCATAGTCGCTGTAATACTCAAAAAGTATTTTTTTTATATTATTATAATAAGACTGCAGAGTATTATTGGAGTTAAGAATAACATTGTTTATTATTTTAACATTCAGCCTTTCAATGTATTGAACTTCGTTATCAAGCATCCAATAAAAATCGTACTGGCTAAGTAATTGAGGAATTATTCCTGAGCTGTTTGTTAGATTAAATACTAGTTCCTCATATCCATTAATTGTTGAGTTGAATATTATTTGGCCATCCTTTTTTAAGATTAGGCTTGTTATGTTTTCAGGCGAATAGATTTTAATTGAATCAGTTAGCTCTCCTTTTGTTATTGAGTTGTTAAAATCAACATCGAATGCGTTTAGGATTATTAGCTCATTTGATTCAAACTCTCCTTTGCTGATCACCCTTGAAGAATTAATGAGATTTATTGGAAGAATGATTATGTTTGTTGGGTAGCTTATCCATAAGTCATTTTTTGAAATGTTGATATCTAACACAGCGATTTTTTGGCTTAAAAAAGGATTATGCACTTTTCCGTCATTTGTTAAATATTCAGGGGTTTTTGAGCTGTACAGTATTGAGTAATTATTGTAAGAGCTTATAAGGTTCAAATCCCCTAATGCTGCTGCAGGGTTTTGGCTTTTCAGCCCGATTAAGGTTCTTATTTCAGCTATTAAATTTTCATATTCAGTTTCCCAAGGGTATGTTTCACCTAATAAGAATCCCGGGTAAGAGCATGAAATGTTTTGCCCAATGTTTTGGACAGTTATGCCTTTGTAGTAATTGTATTCTTTTCCGTAAATCAATGATTTTTCAGGTATGATTATTGAATTCTTGCTAAAAGCGCTTTCAAGATTTGTGAGCATTATTTTGTAAGAGGAATGATTGCTGCACTGGGGAATTATTCCATTAATTGTTGAATCGCTTAAGGCTATTATTCCTGATTCAGCATTAAAGAATTCTGTATTAGAGATGCTTGCCTTGCCTGATTCAACATGCATTCCTAGGGTTTTGCTTGAATTATTAGGAAAATAAAAATCGCTGTTTGAAATGTTTAAACCTCCTTCTAGCTGGTAATATCCAATGCTTTCAGAGAATATTGAGCAATTGGTGATTGTTGCATTTGCTCCCATGTTTGAAAGCGCTATATTAGAATCCGAAACAAGATTTAATGATTCTATTTTAAAATCAATGTCTCCAACTAATACTATTGAATAGTCCCTGTTAATTCTTGAGATGAAATAATTATTGTTTCCGTAAATATTGACATCATTCGTTAATGACAGAGTTTTAGCTGCAGTTATATTGGCTCCTAAAGCAATGTTTCTTGATTTAGCTTTTAGTAAATTGGAGAAGCTGTCATAATCATTTGCAACCTCATAAATTAGGTTATTGTGGCTGAAAAATTGCTTGAAGTTAAAATAATGGTTAATGTCAGTGCCTAAGGTTTTAAATAATTCATAAAAATCTGACTGGTTCATGTTCAGGTTTATTTTTGCGTCAGCAATTGATGAAGATGAGATTATGTTCATTGAAGTGGCTGCGTTGCTTATCAGGTTTTGCGATATGTTTGCTGAGAAAGAATCAGAGTTAATGTTTAGCAGGTTATTTATGTTAAAAAAAGAGTTGTTTATTAATGAAAAATTTGAATTGAACAGGTTTATTGCATTGGATGAGTCTTTAAATTCCGAGTTCAATATTTTAATGCCTGAATTATGAGCTGAAATAAAGTTGTTGCATGCGCTGAATCTTATGTTAATGAAGGTAACATTTTGTGAATTGACATTGAACTGCCCAGTAAAGTAATGATTTTTGCCGTCTATTATTATATTGCTTAAATTAATTGTTACTGCATTATTTTCCACTAAATCTTTTGAGAATTCGTAATAAGTCTCGTTTTCATTTAGATAAAATGAGTCATTTAATATTAGTCCCATTGAGCTTTTTAAAAATAATGGCAAAAGCATTAGTATTATTGACGTTTTGATAAAATTATTTGAAAGCATTTAATATTAAGTATTCTTAATTATTTAATAAAATTAACTGTTGCTTATTAAAGCATGT
>JBAZGS010000016.1:0-15776 GCA_041652755.1 Candidatus Nanoarchaeia archaeon | reverse complement strand
GTTAGCTGCTCTTTTTCTGAAGCAGTTAAGTATTTCATCGCTTCTTTGAAAAAAGAGTTGTCTTCAAAATAAGCATGTTCAGTGTATAATTTATGGAATTGCCTTAAAAGGGCTGTTAATTCAGCGATGTCTTCTGATTTTTTTATTTTAAAATACCTTGCAGAGATTATTATTATTTTTTCAACTAATTTTCTGCCAAGTTCATGCTGCTTTATTAAAAGGGTCATTGAATTTTTATGGCTAATGCTTAAAGGTTTTTCATTAAGCATTTTAAACATTAGGTTCTCTTCCTTGCCATGATGATAAACATCAATGTAAGTTATGAAGAAGTCAGTGAATAAGTCAATGAAATTGCCTGAAACATCGTTTGTTTTTTTTATCTCATTAATTTTTTCTAAAAGCTTGTCAAGCAATTTGTAGATAATTTTATGCTCGTAAAGCAAGACTTCATTGGCGTCCATGAGTAATAATTTATCAAATGGTTTGTTTTAAAACTTTTGAAAAAATTTTCAATAATGCTTATTGCTTAATTCATCCATTTTTTTGGTTATTTGAATTATTGATTCAAGAGAATCATTGAAATTTCTTAAGAAGCTCCATGATTCTGAATCAGTTGCGTTTCTTTTTAGTTGGCAGAAAATTTCATGTATTGAATCATATCTTAGGTAGCTTATTTCGCTTGAGAATTCTGATAATTTTTTGTCTTCATCTTCTTGAGGCAGGCAATACTCTGCTGAATAAAGCGTTTTTGATAATTTTAAGCCTAAAGAGCATAGTTTAAAATATCCTTTTTTTTCATCGCTTATTGCCTGGGTTTTGAATGATTCGCTTAAGTAGTAAAGAAATAATTTCATTCTTTCTTCATTTAGGCTAAGAATCTTGTTTGTTGCGCTTTTTAATGAATCAAATCCTTCTGGAATTAGTTTGTGCTTCATAGTATTATGAATTAATTCATTGTTTAAACATTTTTGTTCACTAAAAAAGCTTTATAACTAGGAATTAATCCTATTATATGAGATTAGATGAAATTTGAATGCCGTTATGAAGAGTGCAAATCAAAGTGCTGCAGAAACCTGAAAGCCAATAAGATGCTGATTAATTATGATTTGGATTCCAAGCGCTATGTTCATTTTCTTGAAGTGCCTAACAAGGTGGGCATTGCACTTTTTAGGGATGAGAAAAATTCTTTGTTAAAATTTGCAAAAGAGTTGGGGATTGAACTGAAAATTAAGCCTTTGCGCGGTTTTTTGGGAAAGGATAAAAAAATATGCGTTTTTAAATGGTTCATGGATCATGATGAGTGCCCTTTTTTGCTCAATAATTCCTGCAGAATCTATAATAATAGGCCTTTGGTTTGCATGTCTTTTCCTTATTTGCCTCCTTTTTCTTATGAGCCAGTGCCTGAGCATCCTGTAATGAGCGGGTATTGCCCTTGTATTGATAAAAAAGAGATTTATCATGATTTAATGAATGGGTATAATAAGTCTATTGAAAGGCAAAAATTACTGATGAAAACTATTGAGGATTTGGTTATCAAAGGTTTCGTTGTTAAGGAGAAGACTTCAACTGTTATGAGGCTTAGCAAAGAGTCTGGACTTTTAATCGAATTAGACTAGGAAATCTTTTTAATTGTTGAATCATTTTTTTTGCTTGATGAATAAGTGCTTGTTTTTATTATTGCCAGTGCTGCTTGCAGGATGCACTGCTTCTGATTTAGAGTCAGGATTAGACACTTTGGTTAATCACAATGTTGATAGCCAATTCCAGGATTATGGCAATTCTCAAATGATTGTTAATGAATCCAGAGTTTTTTCTTCGCTTAGTGAGTTAAATTTTCTTGAAAGCGCTAATCCTTTTCCTTCGGAGCTTAATTTCTCAGTTAATGATTTAATCTACTTGAGGTTTAATGAATGGGGAGGATATAGGGACTTTTCTTTCTCATTATATGAAAGGCAAAGTTTAAAGAGCATTAGTTTAGATATTTCAACTTTTGATTCTTTTGACAGCTCAGATGTGGGCTTAATCCCTTTTGATGATTTAGGCGTTGCTGCCTTAAATCCTAACACTGTTTATTTGTTTCAAATGACTAACCAGTCTGACCAGTCTGTTTATTATTATGAGTTCACAACAGGCGAAGCTGACACTGTTAAGCCTACTGTGGAGGATGTGCGCTTTGAGAATAATGATTTGGCAATACTGTTTTCAGAAACTGTTAAAAGCTGGACTTTGAAGAATGCTGATAATTTGGTTTTGGCAAAAGATGGCGTTGATTTTGATGCTGATTTTGGCAATGTCAGGACTAGCGCAGGATATGGTTGGCAGAATGCTAAATATTTCATTGAGTATCCTGATTTGGTTAGCGGAACTTATGAATTAACAATTAGGAATGTCAAGGATGCTTCAGGCAACATTATTGATGAGTATAATTTAACAGTTGTCAAAATTTAATTGTAAAGGCTTAATTCATTTTTGTTTAGCTTTTTCCTTATTTCTTTCAGGAAATCAGATGTGTTTATTGGGGTAATGCTTTTTTTTATCTCTTCAGTGTTGTCAATTTTGCTGAATTTGCTTAATGTTTCTTCTTCTTTTTTATGCCTCACTGATTCAAAAAGCATCATTATGTCGCTTCCGTTGTATCCTTCTGTTTCTTTTGAGAGCAATCCTAAATCAATGGTGCTGAATAAGTTTTCAAATCCTGTTTTGTTTTTAACAAAATCAACTGATTTTTTCAGGTAAATCTGCATTATTTCCTTTCTTTCATCAGCTGAGGGCATCTTTATTTCAATATGCTTGCCTAATCTTCCTGGCCTTATTAAAGCCTCATCAATCTGCTCCAAAGGTGCATAAGTGGCTCCTATGAATATTAAGTTTTTGTAGTTATATAATCCTCCAATATTTGTAAGCAGCTCATCCAATACTTCATTGTAGTCATATTTTCTTACTGCTATTGACTGCAATTCATCCATGAATATTAGAGTTGCCAGCCCTTTTTTTTCATTTATTTTAACTAGCTCGAATAAGTCTTTTATTTTTCCAGATTCCCCTCCTCTAAAGATTGAAGAAACATTTCCGTAGCTTATTTGGTAAAGCTTTATCTTATTTTTTAATTCATTGCTGAGTTTTGTTGCCAAGGCTTTAACAAGCATTGTTTTGCCATTCCCTTTTCCTCCATATAATAAGTAGCCTTTTTCTTTGTTAGGGTCTCTTCCAAAAAGCATTGCAATTTGGGGATAAATTATGTCCTGGTAAATCCTGTTCATCTCTTTTTTCCCTTCATAATTTCCTCCAATGTCTTCAAAGTTGATTTCGAAGTTTTTTATTTCAATTTCTTCTTCGAAGTCTTTATAGTAAGGATTTTCATCATTCATTTTAGAGGTGTTCAGCAAGTATTCAAATTCAGGGATTTCTAAGTTGTTTCTTTTGCAGTAAGCGTTCACTAATTTTTCAAGCAATTCATTGTTTAGGGATAGCATTTCTTTGAAGTTATTCAGTGATTCTGAAAAGCAGTCTATTGTTATTACATATTCTTTTTCTTTGCTGACTATTGCGCAGTAATAATTTGTTTCATTGAATGAAATGACTTTGTTTTGCGAGTCAATATTGTAATTTTTTAGCTGGTTTATTAGTTCTGTTTTTTGCAAGTATTGGTTTTTTTTCTTTTTTATTGAGGTTCTTATTCCAAAGCCTTCATATTCATCCATTGAAATGTTTGCCTTAAGGGTCCATTCTAAAGATTTGCATTCTTTTTCTTCAAAATCAATATCTTCATTGTCCTGCAAGAAATCATATAATTCTTTTTCGTTTGAAACTTTTATTTTGAAGTTTACCATTTTTCCAATTATTCATTCAAAAATCAGTATTTAAAAATATTATTAACTTATTTTTTTTGATTATAGTGAAAAAAAAGTGTGGCCAAAAGCACCTGTAATGCTTTTGGCGCTGGCACTTATGTACTTTGATGAAGATTCTTATTTTTAAAATCTTTGTACCACTAAGTAGTGCCTAAAAACGTTTTAAAATCCTTAAAAAAGAGGTTTTTTTGTGCAAAAGCAGCTATTTTAAGAGATTTATTTGAACATTTTTATCTCTGTTTCGCAGATGCTGAATAGCCCGTCTTTTAGGTATGATAAGAATCTTTCAGGAGTGTATTTGTAATAAGTTGTATAAGTCACGCTTTTTCCTTTTTGTCCAGTGACTTGGCGCTTATTGTCTATTATTCTCCATTTTTTCATTGCGCTTAAAGGCTTGTAAAACAGGCTTGGGGATTCGTTCCTGTCAATTCCTAGTTCTTTTTCCAAATCATTCAGGTCCACCCAGTCATTGCGGTTTTTTAGGAGCCTAACAATCTTGATTGCCCTTTCCTTTATAGTGTTGGCTTTTGGGTGGTTGCCATAGATGAGAAACATCACCTTATCCATGCTTTCTATATATGGAATATTTACTTATAAATGGAAAGATAACGCTTCCCTTAATATTTTATAGCAAAATTTAAAAAGATTAAACTGTCTTTTTATATTTCTTATGTCAACTGAATGCGAGAATAAATCAATTGTATCAAAATTTAAGGTAATAGCAGATAATTATAAGTCTTTTATTTCACCCATAATAAAGGACCCTCAGGAGTTTAGCAGGATTGATATTTTAGTTTCGAATGTTAATTACCACAATAATAATATAAATTCCTTAAATGAATTATACAAGAATAATCCTTCAGAAGAGCTTGAGAAAACTATAAGCACAAATGCAGCCTTTATGAAGTATTACATGAAAAGAACAGTGGCTCTTTATTCAAGATTTTTCATTAACATGACTAAATAATTTATTGACTAATCATAATAGCACTGCTCCCCTGTATCTTTTGTTGTAGTTTATTTTTCCGTTTGGAAACAATGATAATTGATGCGTTTTTTCATCCTCATTTGCTGGTTTTACTGCTTCAATTAAGGCAATGTTTTGCCCTTTGACATCATAGACTATTCCTCCTAAAGGCAGCTTAAGCAATCTTGAGCCGTTTGATTCCAAGTATTCAAAGAGTTCTTTTTTGGTTTTTTCGCTTAATTCATGTTGCTCAACCCAATCCAAGGCTTCGTTTTTATTGTTTCCTGATTCATAAGGCCTTGTGACTGGCCGAACAGTTAATTGCTCAACCTTATTGGCTTTTGCAAACTCTATTAAGCTCTCTAATGATTCTATGGAATCAATTCCTCCTTTAAACATTACGCAAGAAAGCCTTAAGCTGTAGCCAAAATCGTGTAGTTTTTTGATATTTTTTTCAATATTATAATATGGAAGGTTCATTGTTTTAGAGTTTTTTTCACTGTCATGATTAACTATTGAAATAAGTATTGTTGTCAAGCCTTTAGTGCTCCACTCTGACAAGTATTCATTGTAGCTTTCATTTGAAATAGAGTAACCGTTTGTCTGAAGCTCAAGTAATGGAAAATTGTATGGCATTAATTTTTCAAGCATTTCGCTTATTTGGGCTGGATAAAGTGTTGGCTCCCCTAAGGAGCTTATTATTACGCTTTTTGCTCCTGATTTTATGGCATAATTGCATGCAACATTGAATCTTTGCCAGTTCATTTTTGGCTCTTTGTTTTTCATTCCAACAACTTTAGTTATGCAAAACGGGCAGCTTGCATTGCAGTCACATCCTCCTATTGTTAATCTTAAGCTTTCAACATTCATTTTAAATCAGCTCCCTTAAAGTATTCATGGATTGAATTCATGAATAAGCAGTTTTCAAAAGGCACATAAGTGTCTTTTGGGTTTATTGCTTCATCTGTAAACTCGGCTTTGATATTTCTTGCAATGACAAACGGTGTTTGCTCATCGCATTCTCCCATCACTAAGTGAGCAGCTGTTGCGACTTGGTCAGCTATCGCACGCTTGGTGTAGTGCATCTCCCTGCCAAATAGGTCTTTTCTGCCTATGCAGTTTTCAACTGGCTTAAATCCTGACACGCCTATTGATTGGCCAATTACTCCGCTTCTCAATGGCTGAATGTGAGAGTCAGAAATAATTACCCCTAAATTATTTAGAGTATACTTTAAGGACAATTCATTTTTTAATTCTTGGGCAGTTTCGTAAGGCTGTGATGGCCAAAGAATCACCTGATTTTCTCCTGAATTGGACTTGTCAATTCCTGCATTGGCTATGAGATTATTGTACAAGCTTGTTAATACTACCTCTTTCACCCCTCCAAAAACTATGTCTGCTTCTTTTGCTATCAGCTCAGCAAGCCTGTCATCAATAGAGTATTTCATTGCAAGCTCTTTCGCTTTCTCGCTTGAAACTATTGTTTCAAGATTCAGTTTTCTTCCTTGGCATAATGCAACTACTTTGCTTGAAAAAACAACTATATCTTTTTCTTTTAAGGCTTCATCATTGTAGTTCAATGAGTTGTCAAAGCATCCTAGTAAATTATCCTTATAACCTATTATCTTGTCTGCTTTTAGGGGAATAATTTTGACATAATTGTCTTTCATAATTTTTTCATGCCTCAACTGCCACTGCTTCTTTTTCTTTCTCGCTTTCAGTGTTGGAATTAAGCACTACAACGCTTGAAAGCAGGCTTATTTTTTTCGCAAGCTTTTTTAAAAAAAATCTCATTGAGTAAAATGTTCCTGCTATCCCTAATCCAAAGACTAGTCTTTCCAAAGCCACTACAGGTATTAATGCCAGCCATTCTGCTGAGCTCATGGGTATTGTGTAAAGGAACAGCACGCTTCCTATTGCATGGGAGGTGAATGTTGCTCCAAAGCTTTGCAGCAATGTCCTAAACTTGCTGTTGTTTGGGATTATTCTTGCAATTATTGGAATTAGCCAGTATAATGAGTAAGGCCAAGCGTTTCTACCAACAGGATGTGCTATGAATAATGCCATGCATATTGCTGGTATTATTGCACTGCTTAATCTTTTTTTGCTACCAAAATAATAAGTGGCAAACAGCATTGGTGTTATTTTTAATAGGTTAATTATTGTCCATGCTTTTCCTAAAATCATGAAATTAATTAGTTCTCCAATTAATACTGCTGCTACTCCAACTGTTGTTCCTAAAAAGCTTCCTGCAATAGGCCCAACGAGTTGGTACATTGTGAAAAATTGGTTGTTAGCACCTATTATTTTTGAAAAATTAATGCTTCTGCCAATCCAGACTAATGCTGCAAAGGTTATAAGAAACATTGCTTTTAGCATAATTACTTTTTTTGATTTCATATAAGCTAATGATTCATGAGTTGTTATTAATTATTATTGAGCAATTTATTCCTCACAGGAATATTTTTATAGTGCTGATTGTTTAATTAATATTATGCTTCCTGATTTAGAAATAATCAAATCTTTAAGGAAAAAATCCGGACTAACACAAAAGGAATTAAGCAAATTAACAGGACTTTCACAATCATATATTAATAAGATTGAAAACTTGGTGGCAGAGCCAACATATAATGTTGCAAAAAAAATCATTGACTTATTGAAGAATTCGAAAAGCGAGTATGAAAATGTGAATGTCAAAAAATTAATGACTCCTATAAGGGCTGTGAGCATTAAAAAAACCTTAAAAGATGCAATTAATCTAATGGATGCATTAAATGTTTCGCAAATGCCTGTGTGCGAAGGGGATGTAATAATTGGAAGCCTTACAAAAAAAGCAATTTATAACCTCATTAAGAAAGGCGTGAAAAACATTGAAGCCCAGATAATATCAGATATTATTGAGCCACCTTTTCCAATGATTCCAGAGGAATCCTGCATTAAATTAATTAGTGATTTATTAGAGTACAATGATGCAGTAATTCTTCTTAACAGGGGAAAGTTGGCAGGAATTATAACAAAGCATGATTTATTAAAAATATTAAAATAATAAATTATAAATATATTAAATCATTTATTATTAACTAATGTCTGAATTGTTCATTTACACTGATGGAGGAAGCAGGGGTAATCCTGGCAAAAGCGCGATTGGAGTAGTTATTTTTGGCAAAGATGAAAAAATATTGATAGAATACAAAGAATTCATTGGTTTAGGCACGAATAATCAAGCAGAATATAAAGCAATTATTAAGGCCTTGGAATTGGCCAAAAAATTTGATGGAAAAATGCTGCACTTGTTTTCAGACAGCGAATTAGTGATTAAGCAATTAAAGGGGCTTTACAAGGTTAAGAATCCTGACTTGTCCAATCTTTATGAAAAAGTGAAAGCTTTAGCAAAAGATTATGAAAAAGTGAATTACTCTAATGTTAAAAGGAGCAATAAATATGTCTCTTTAGCTGACAGCCTTGTAAACAAGGCACTGGATGAAAATTAAATCTCTGCTACCCAAAATCCTAAGGCCCCTTTGTGCTTTATTGGCTTTATTTTCTTGGCATTTTTTAGCAAAAAACCATAGCATGGCAATTCATAGTCTGATGCAAAATGATAGTCTTTGTCTTTGATTAATTCTTGCTTATTTTCATAGTTCTTCACGCTCACTAATTCCGCTTTGCCTATTATTGCCCCTTTAATTAAATTATCCGAATTAATGCCTAATTCTTTGCATTTTTCAATATTAGTGTTCATTGATGCATGAATATAAAACTCTCCTCTTAATTTAGTGTTCCATTTTCTTAGCTCAATAGTTTTTTTGCCTGTAACTATTAATTCAGCCCATGGCTGCTTAAGGGACAAAACCTTGATTTTCATGAAAGTAATATTGTTAGGATTAATAAAAATCTTTAGGAACACTAATGGTTTAAAGAAAGTTTTAAAAATAGAATTAAATATTTATTAAATTCATGATTGAGCATGTGAAAAATTTAACACCTTATAGTTTAAAGAAAAAATTAGCCAATCCTGATGTAAATGGTTTGGAAAAAGTTTTCAGAGATGAATTAAGCAACCTTCCTGATAATCTTAATTTTTGGAGTTCAGTTGTTAATGAAGTCTATAAAAGTGATTTGTTTGCTAAAGATGCTGAAAAAGGCTCTTTTGAAAGGCTTATTGGCTTAATGAAGCACTACAATATTAAATATTTAAATTATTCCAGTCTTTTTTATAAAGTTAGCTGCAGCGCTTTTATTAAGGGAAATTCAAAGGATATTGAAAATTACTTGAATGTTTTGCAAAGCAAAAAAATCGCATTACCAATTTTGCCACAAGACTACAAAACTGAGATAATAAAAAAAATATTCAAATTTGGGGAGATTGATAAATTTGGTTATTTAATCACTGAAGAATTAATTATTCCTAAAACTAATGATATAAACATGGGAAAAAAATGGCTGAACATTTTAACAAAGTATGAATTTAAGAATGAGCAAATCAAGCAAGACTTAAAAATTATGAAAAAATATAATCTCGTGAATCCTCAAATACTTAATGAACAAATAAAGGAATTGATTGAAGAAAATAATCCGAATTTAAGCAATTTTTTAAAGGGTTTATGCGGAAGTTATAACTTAGAGATGAATGTTTCAGAGATTCACGTCAATCATTAATTATTTATAGTATTGGCTCTTGATTGAATCCATGGTTAATTTCATAAAAATTATTCACTGGACATTGTTTATATTGACTATTGCTTATTTAATTACAGGATTAGGTGTTACTTATTATCAAATAGTCACTGCTTTAAGTTTCGGGCTTCTTAATAAGGCATTATGCATGCAAATCCATGAAATACTAATTTATGCTTTTATACCAGCACTGTGTTTGCATCTCTATTTTAAGCTTAAAATAAAAAAATGAAATTATCCATATTTTGAGCCGCTTAAATCCCCATTGTTATTATATCCTCTGCTTTCCCAATAGCCTTCATAAGAGTTATCATTTGAGAGCTCTATTGATGTAACCCATTTTATCCACTTATATCCCCATTTGTCCTCTGCAACTAACTGGAAAGGGTAGCCTCTTTCAGCAGGCAAAGTAACATTGTTCATTTTATAGGCAAGCAGAATATTGTTATCAATTATGTAACTTAAAGGGAATGATGTTGAGTAGCCGTCGCTAGCATAAAATATTATAATAGTGGCATTATTGTTTATTCCTGCTTCGTTTAATAACTCCTTAACAAGCACTCCTTGCCATAATAATTTGACGCTCCAGCCTTCAACGCAATTAATTTGGACTATTTTTTCATAAGCTTGATGGCTTAGCACTTCATTATAATTATAATTAATTGGTGTGTTGACTAATCCATAAATCCTTAAATTATAGTCCTCAATGTTTATTGTTTGCGGACCTTTTATTGAATTCTCCCTAAAGCCAGAAATTGAGTCAAGCCTTGTTCCATTATAGTCATTGATTTCAGTTCCATTAAGGGGGATAACATTATTTATTGTGCAGCCTGATAATAGCACAATTAAAAAGATGAAGGATTTTTTCATTAGAATAACTTAAGCTTTGTTTAAATAAAAGAGTTATGTATTATCATAAATTATTTAATGCTATAATAAGTTATGACTATTATGAAAAATGAAAAGATTGCAATAATTTACAAAACTGTTTACGGTTCAACTGAGAAGTATGCAAGATGGCTTAATGAAGCTGTTAAATCTGATGTTTTTGAAATGGATTCAATGAATGTTAATTTATTAAAAAGTTACGATGCTCTGGTTGTGATGTCAGGCACTTATGCAGGAAAAATGCCCCTTACTGGTTTTTTAAAAAAAAATTGGGAATTGGTTAAGAATAAAAAAATAATTATGGTTGCTGTTGGAGCCGCTCCTCAAGATAATTGGTGGAGCAAGGTTACTTACTTTTTTGTTCCCGGATTTATTAAAAACAAGGTTAAATATTTCAAGATTTACGGAAAATTCAAGGATAAAGGAGAGGATGTTAAGAAAAATAATTTAAAAGAAATAATTGAGTATATTAAAAAATGATTATTTCTTTGCCTCTTTTTTTTCTTTGAAAAATATTTTTGCTATAAGAAATATTATTAAAGCTATTATTACAAAATTAATCAGGTTTGATAAAAATGAGCCCCAGTTTAAAACAACCGGGCCGATGATTAATGTTGCTTCCTTCCAAGCGCCTTCAGGCACAAAAGAAGTTATTAAAGGCATTATTATATCATTAACCAATGAAGTTATCAGTGAATTAATTGCTGCACCCATCATGAATGCGATTGCCAACCCCATTACTTTGTAATCATGCAAAAATTCTTTGAATTCCAAAATTAAACCCATAATTAAAACAATGATTTTATAGTATTATAAATGTTTTTGGCAAAAAAAATGTCAAATTAAACAACATTTATTAATCTATGAATATTTTTGTATTTGTATGAGTTTTGTTAAAACATTATTCAAAGACGATATTGTCAGAAGATATTTTGTCATGAATACTTTTGATGGTGTTTTAAGCGGCATTGGAATACTTATAGCTTTACTTATTAGCAGAATTTATGAGACTAGGATTATAATAATTTCTTGCATGGGTTCAGGCATTGCCATGGCTATTTCAGGAATTTGGGGAGCTTATTTGATTGAAAGGGCTGAAAGAAAACATAAGTTAATCAAGAATAATTTAGAGAAAAATAAGCAATTAATCAATGAAAATATCAAAAAATCAATAATTGTAGGTTTAGTTGATGGAATTTCTCCTTTGTTGGCAATACTTTTTTTGATTTCACCGTTTTTTTTAACTGATGTCATGACTGCGTATGCTATTAGTTTTATTATTTCAGCAATAATAATTGCTTTTTTAGGAGTGTTCATTGCGAAGATTGGAAAGCAAAAAATACTAATCAGCATTGCCAAATTATTATTGGCTGCAGTTACAGTAACTGTAATAATTTACTTAATGGAAATGCTAAAAATTATTTGAATATTAATAATTTTAAGTTTTTTAGAAAAGTTTATAAGTAAAGTTTGCTTTACATAAGTTTAACTTGGCATTGTCGATTAATAAATTAAAAGAATTCCGCGAAAAAAAGGAATGGACTCAGGAAAAACTTGCTGACAAATCAGAAGTAACTAGACAGACAATTATTTCAATTGAAAAAGGGAAATATGTTCCGTCATTGGAACTGGCATTGAAATTTGCAGAATTGTTTAATTGCAAAGTTGAAGACTTGTTCAAGATACGAGGTTGAAAATAATGAATAAAATAAGCTATAAAACTATATTTGGAATAGTTATGATAATTGCAGGAATACTGTTTCAAACATTTAAGATTGGCAACAATTATTATTTAGGGTTTGCGAGTGTTGGAAACTGGCTAATATATGTGGGACTTGTAAGCATTGCAGTTACAATTCTTCAAAGCTTTTTTAAAAAAGAAAGGAAAGTTGATGAAAGAATGCATTTTATAGCAAACAAAGCCAACAAAATAACCTTTTTAGCAACCATAATGCTATCATTCATAGCAATATTATGGGATGGGATCAGCAAAATAACAATTGATTATGGCTTATTTATGAGCTATTTTGTATGCATAATAGTGTTGGTTCATGTGATTTCCTATAAAATAATGCTGAATAAGTATTGAATAAGAATTTATTTAATTTTTTTCTTGCTTTTAGGTTTGGATTTATTTTTCAGGTTTTTTATCTTCTTTAACACTGATGCGTTTAACTTAGGTGTTTCTTCATGAGTTTTCTTATTAGTAGTAATTTTAGGTTTTGTTTCAGGTTTTTTATCATTAGTAATAGTTTTATGCTTTGTTTCTTTTTTAACACTAAAAATTTTAGGTTTTGTTTCAGGTTTTTTATCATTACCAACAAGTTTAGGATTTGAAGCTTCTTTTTTATGCTTTTGCGCTTCAGCATTAAGCAGTTTCTCTTCCATTTTGTGTTTTATAAGTATTTCATCATTTTCAACTTCTTTTTTAGTTTCAACTGGAACTTTTAAAATCAATTTTTTTGCATTTGAAATTATTGTTTCAATCTTGTTTGAAGCCATATGGATTGCTTTTTCAGGATTTTTCAGGTTAAAGTCTTTTATTTGCTCGCTTAAAAGAGTTGGAGTTCTTATTGACAATTCTTCAACATTGTTTATTCCCATTTCCCTTAAGCTGTAAGCATTGTCAGCATCAATTCCAGGAACTTGCATTAAATCACTTACTTCATAGATTTTTTTCATGTCATTAAATCCAATGTTTCCATTGCTTGAAACAAACGAAATGTCAGCTTCAAGCACATCTTTAGTGTTGTTTATTCCAAACTCTTCAAGTTTTTCAACAGTTTTTAGGCCAATATTAGGTATTTTTTCAATAGGGTAAATCTTTACAGGGTTATTCTTTCTCATATTTTTGAATTTTACATCCTTAAACACTAATTCTTTTAAGTCTTCAACATCTTTTGAATGAATCTCTTCTGAGCGCTTCAAATACTTTGAAGTCCTTTCAACCTTGATTAAATACATTAAAAGTATTATGAATATTGAAAAGAATGCAATTATTATAATTGCCAATAATTCATTGAAAGGAATATCTATTCCAAATAAATACATAGTATTAAAATATTTATTGGGGATTTTTAATCATTTCTGTTTTGTAAAAAGTTTGAAAGCAAAAAGGAAAATCACAAATCCTGAAATTATAAGGGCTATTTTAACTGAATCAGGTAGTCCTTTCTGAGTTTCATTAAGGTAAATAGTTGATGAATAATCACTAACTTGCGCGCCTGAATCAAAAAGTTTCGTGTATATTTCATAGTCTCCTTGGGCTATTCCTGAAGCTAATTTTAAATCATACTCAAATATTGCAGGCTCATAAACTTCTCCTATTCCAATGAATTCCATTTGCGAAGTTTCTTTGCCTTTATTTATATTGAATTCTATTTCAGCATCGCTTAAAGTCTTGTTAATTGCTATAAAGATTTTAAGCGAATCATTATTTTGGGTTGGGCATATTGAAAATTCAGGTATTATATATTCTATTCCTAAAGAGCTCATTGACAATGAGTGGTTGTTTACCAAAACTGTGGCATTTATTGTCTCATATTTCACTGGAACGAAGCTGAAGTTGAATTCTTTGGTTTCATATGGCAAAAGAGAGAGATTCGTAATCATTATATCCCCTGAGGTTGAATTAATGACAAGTGAAGCATTATCAAGTTTTGTTTGAGTGTTTGTTACTTTAACACTGACATTAGTGGATTGGCAGAATGAAACATTAGTTGTTCTTTCAATTGATATTTCAATATCACAGTTTATAACTGAGAAGTTGTAGTCTTTGCTAGTGTAGTTTTCTCTTGTGAAATTCGCAGTGTATTTTCCAATCCCTAAATTAAAGCTTGCTGGATTAATTTTTGAGCTTACAAAACGATTATTTTTGTAAATGCTAATGTTTACTCCTGAAAGCGCTGTGTTGTTTGAAAGTATTAATGGAGTTATTGATTCATAAGAGCAGTAACTAGTCCTCATTGAAACATTGAAGCTGCTTAATGATGATTCTGAACCTGAAGGACCTGAGGGTCCTGATGGAGTTACTGGTGTTTCAGATTCGGGTGTTGTTGGGCAGGTTAGTGTTTCCACTCTGCTTGCTGCGCAACCATTAATATCAGTGCAAGTTCTTGTTCCGCAACTGCCTTGGCTCCAAGCAGAGCATACCCAAATGCTTGTGCAGTTTGACAAATCCACTGTGAAGAACACTTCTGAAGAGTTGAAGTTACTTGCATAATCATTAGCATAAACTGTTAAGTTATTAAGTCCGGAAACAGCACTTATGTTTGCAGGAGTTAATCCTGCTGCTTGAGGTATTCCATTAAGAAGCACTATAATAGAGCTTAAGTTTTCGCTAGAGCTTATGTTTGCAAGAACTATCATTGAGTAATATGTTGTGTTTAATGGCGAATTTATTGTTATTACTGGAGCTATTGTATCAACCGTGAATGCAACACTTGCATGATTAGTATGATTGCTTGAATCATTCGCCCATGCATGTAAAGTATTGCTTCCTTCATTAAATGTAATATTTATAGGGGCAGCGTAAGTAATATTAGTTCCATTCCAATTATACCAAACATTAGCACCATTGCTGCTGATATTCACTAATTGGGTTGCATTATTGTATGAACTATTTTGAGGAGCAATTATTTCTAACAAAATAGCAGAAGTATCAACAGTGAATGTGATGCTTGAATAATTAGTGTTTCCTGCTGAGTCATTAGCCCAAGCGCTTAAAGTATTGCTTCCTTCAGCAAAAGTGACTATCACTGGTGAAGTGTATGAGTAATTAGTTCCGTTCCAGTTATACCAAACAGTGTCCAAATTATCATCAGTTGCTGAAATGTTGACTAATTGAGTTGCGTTAGTGTAAGTTGTATTAACAGGTGAGATAATTTCTAAGCTAGGGTTAATAGTGTCAACAGTGAATGAAACACTTATGTAATTGAAATTGCTTCCTCCATCATTCGCCCATGCATGTAAAGTATTAATTCCTTCAGCAAAAGTGATGTTAATAGGAATAGTGTAAGTAATGTTAGTTCCATTCCAATTATACCAAACATTAGCACCATTGCTGCTGATATTCACTAATTGAGTAGCATTATTATAAAAAGTATTAACAGGAGTGATTATCTCTAAGCTAGGAGCAAGCAGATTAACACTAAAAGTAATGCTAGTAGTGTTCAAATTGCCTAAGCTATCATTCGCCCAAGCGCTTAAAGTGTTGCTTCCCTCAGCAAACGTAATGTTAATAGGAATAGTGTAAGTAATATTAGTTCCATTCCAATTATACCAAACATTAACACCGTCACTGCTGATATTCAACAATTGAGTAGCATTATTATAAACAGTATTAACAGGAGTGATTATCTCTAAGCTAGGAGCAACAGTGTCAACAGTGAATG
>JBAZGS010000015.1:0-19079 GCA_041652755.1 Candidatus Nanoarchaeia archaeon | reverse complement strand
GCAACAAGCCAATCATTGCCAAAAAATATGACTGTTAGCATAATTTAAATACTTCTTTATAAAACATTTATAAAGGAATAGCTTTTTTATTTAACCTTATGAATATTGAACTTAAACTTGTTAATATCACAAAAGATATTAATTACACGATTCAAAATGTTGTTGCAAGCGCATCACTCTTCGTTGATGTGCCGCTCGAGAAAGTGGCAACAAAGCTTTCAAATACTGAATACAACCCTGAGCAGTTTCCAGGATTAGTTTTAAGGCTGACTAGCCTTAAAATAACAGCACTGGTTTTTTCAAGCGGAAAAATAGTAGTAACTGGCGTTAAAAGCGAAGGAGCAGTTCCTGATGCAGTTAAAGCAATACAAAAAGAGCTAGGAAAAGCAAACATTAAATGCACTAAGACTCCAATAATGAAGGTTGAAAACATGGTAGCTTCAGGTGATATAGGCTTAAAGCTTAATTTAACAGAGTTAGCTTTCAGTTTGCCAACTGCTGAGTACGAGCCAGAGCAATTCCCAGGATTAGTCTACAAAGTTCCTAATTGGCATATAACTTTCCTGCTGTTTAGCACAGGAAAAATAGTGTGCACAGGAGCAAAGAATGAGAAAGAAATTGTTAAATCAATAAAGGATTTGAGAAAAACACTGCTTGATGCAAAAAAGAAATAAATTAATCCTTTTTTTTATATATTTTTCATTATTTATAATAGATTACACTATAGATTTTTATATCTAAGCATTTTTCTTTAACCTTAATGGAACTAGACCAAAATGAGGTAATGGAGAAGTTTTTTCAATTCATAAAGACTGAATGCTCAGAAGATTTAGGAAAAGTCATAACTTCAGGAAAAAAAAGCTTTATAATTGATTTCATGAAACTTGATTTATACGAGCCTGAAATAGCCCAAGCATTAATAGATAATCCGGTTAAATACTTAGACTTATTTGAAGACACTTTAGTGCAATTTGAAGAGGGAGTTAATGAAAAAATTTTTGTAAGATTCATTAACTTGCCAAACAACAGCTATGTAAAAATAAGGGATATTAGAAGCAAGCATTTAGGTAAATTCTTGCACACTGACGGAATAATAAGGCAAGCAAGCGCAGTAAGGCCAACCTGCACATTAATAATCTATAAATGCTTGAATTGCGAGCAAAAAATCAGCGTAATCCAAGATGTAACAGAAATAAAATCTCCTGAAAGAGGATGCCCCAATTGCGGAGCAAAAAGGTTTGAAATCTTTAAAAATAAACTAGTTGACACTCAAAGATTAGTCCTAGAAGAGTCAAGCGAAACATTGGATGGAGGCCAGCCTATGAGGCTTAACATCATCTTAAAAAACGACTTAGTTGAGCCTGAAATGGTCAAGCGAACAAATCCAGGAAGCAAAGTAAAAGTGGTTGGAATAGTAAACGAATACGCCAAAGCAATACCTGGAACAAGCAACAAAAGCGTAATCTATGATATAATACTTGAAGCGAATAATATTGAAAGCGTTGAAAAAGAATATGCAGAAATAGAAGTGACCTCAGAGGATATAGTGCAAATAGAGCTATTAAGCAAAGACCCGGAGATTTACAACAAATTGGTTAAGTCAGTTTCGCCTTCAATTAAAGGAAGAAACCAAGTGAAAGAAGCATTAGTGCTGCAAATGTTTGGAGGGGTTAGGAAAGAAAAAAAAGACGGAACAAAAGGCAGAGGAGACATTCATATCTTATTAATAGGTGACCCTGGAACCGGAAAAAGCCAATTAGTAAAAAGCATGAGCACAGTGGCTCCAAAAGCAAGATTTGTTAGCGGAAAAGGGGCAACAGGGGCAGGACTTACAGCTACTGTAGTGAAAGATGAGATTTTAAGAGGATGGGCATTAGAAGCAGGAGCATTAGTGTTGGCAAATAGGGGAATACTGTGCATTGATGAAATTGACAAGATGAGCCATGAAGACAGAAGCGCAATGCATGAAGCAATGGAGCAGCAAACCATCAGTATTTCAAAAGCAAATGTTCAAGCAGTGCTTAACTGCCAAACAAGCATACTCGCAGCAGCTAACCCGAAACTAGGAAGATTTGATGGTTTTAAATCTCTTCCAGAGCAAATAGACATGCCAATCACTCTTTTAAGCAGATTTGATTTAATCTTCCCTTTCAGGGACATGCCTGACAAAGAGAATGACAAATCTTTAGCTGAGTTCATACTAAAAAGCCATCAGCATGTTGAGAATTATTCACCAGAAATACCCCTAGATTTATTAAGAAAATATGTATCTTACGCAAGGCAAAATATTAAACCTCAATTAAGTGATGAATCAATAGAGGAGATTCAATCATTCTTTGTTAACCTAAGAAACAAAGAATTAAGCTCAACAGGAGGCCCAAGGCCAGTGCCATTAACTCCAAGGCAGCTAGAGGCATTAATCAGGCTTAGTGAAGCAAGTGCAAAAGTAAGATTAAGCAAGGAAGTAACGCTTTTTGATGCAAAAAAAGCAATAAGCTTAATGAAATTATACTTATCTCAATTAGGGATGGATCCGGAAACCAATGAATTAGATATTGACAGGGTTATGAGCGGAACAACTACTAGCCAAAGGAGTAAGATTTATGAAGTAATGGATTTACTAAAACAATTAGAAAAAAGCTTCGGAAAAGACATACCTATTGAAGAGATAATGAATGAAGCAAAAAACAAGAAAATTGATGAATTGAAAGTGGAAGAAATTATAGAAAAAATGGTAAGGAATGGGGAATTATTCAAGCCAAGGCATGGAATAATAAGGAGGATAAATAAATGAGCGATTTTGAAAGACTGACAGCATATAAGGCCACACTAAAAACCCTTAATGAAGCTGAATATACTGCAATGCAAGGGCAAGCGGATTATGTGTCAATAAAGAATTTGAAAGTCAGCAGAGTAAGAGTTTTTGGAACAGTTGTCTCAAAAACAATGGCTCAAGATTTAGCCTACGCATTCTTAACAATTGATGACTCAACAGACACGATGTCAATTTCTAGCAGGAAAGATTTCAAAACAGGAGAAACCAATGTAGCAATGTTTGAAAAAATAATGCCTGGAGATATTGTTGAAGTGATTGGCAGAATAAACGAATGGGAAGGCAAGAGAAAAATCAATGCAGAAATAATAAAAACAATACTCGACCCTAACCATTGGCTATACCATCAGTATGAACTATTATTGTCAAAAGAAAAAGTTGAAAGAATAACTGAAAAAAAAGAAGAAGGCATAAGCACAGGTGTTGAGATATCAAAAACAATACCTCCTGAGGCATTAATACTTACAATAATTAAGGAAAATGATATAGGAAAAGGAACAAGCTTGGCATTAATCATGAATATATCAAAATTGCAAGAAAAGCATGTTGAAGAGGCGCTGAAAAATCTTTTAAATGACAGCGCAATATATGAACCAACAAAGCATAACTATAAAGTGCTAGATGAGTAAAATAATCATGATGAATTACCAAGATTTAGTCAAAAGGTTCAGGGAATTAATGCCATATAAAGGCGAAGAAAAATCCAGGTTTGAAGTTCCAAAAGTTAAGGGAAGGATGCAAGGAAAAAAAACGATTATAAGCAACCTTAAGCAAATAGCTGACTTTTTAGACAGGGATGAAAAAATGCTGCTTTCATTTTTGCTGAAAGAATTGGCAACTAAAGGGATTCAAGAAGGGCAATACACTAGCTTTAGCGGGAATTTCAGCGCTGACAAAATCAATGAAAAAATAGACAAGTTTGTTAATGAATTCGTTAACTGCAGGGAGTGCAAAAAACCAGACACTAAACTCGTGAAAAAGGATAGGGTAATGTTCATCACTTGCATGGCGTGCGGAGCCAAGTATCCTGTAAGGAAATGATAGTTGCAAAATATCACCAATCTGAGCGTGACTTACTCTTAGCAGCATGCGACTGCGACTTACTAGGCAAAACCATTAATCTAGAAAACGGGGCAGAAGTAAAAATACTAGAAAGTTTTTACAAGGACAAAGAAGTAACAGAAGAAGAATTAGTAAAAATGGCAAAAGAATGCACTATAGGCAATTTTTTCGGAGCAAAAACAATCAATGCATTAACCAAGGCAAAAATACTCTTTAAAGAATCAACAATTGAATTAAAAGGAGTTCCCCACAGCCAATTATACAAGTTTTTTTAAAAAGTTTCACCAAGGCTCTTTTTTTATCCCAACATTATATCCCCAAATATTAGTTAACCTATGAAAAATTGGAGTAACAATTAAAACAAATAAAGTAATGCCATAAGAATAAATAACAAGTATTCTTGCAAAAATTAAAGCACCAACAATGAAATCCATCATATCTAAGAGCCCAGCCTTCTGTCCCCTTCTCATGTTCAATCTTCTTTTAATAAAACTGCCAGCCAAATCACCAATCATTGCGCCTAATCCAATGAAAGCGTAACCAAAAGGAGTTATATTAATCCAAGGCAAATTTAAGTAAAAATAAGCATATCTTACTAATAACCCAGTTAAAAATGCAATAAAAACTGCAAAAATTAATCCTTCAAAAGTTTTGCCCTCCCCAAAAATCCTATTCTTGCCCCATTTTTTACCAAAATCAATCGAATGCTTTTTATAATTAATCAAAAAAGTAGGAGCGCCATTTGCGAAAGCAGCAGGCAAAAAAATCTGAACTGCAGAAATTAATATATCCAGCATAAAAAACTATATCAGTTAGTTTTTTAAAAAGCCTATTATTTGATTAAAAACTATGAGCAAGTTATCAAAAATAAGGAATGCTTTCCATAAAATTATCAATCCTTTCATTTTATTCTTAGCTAAACTAAAAATAACTCCTAATATGGTAACAACGTCTTCGTTGTTTTTCTTAGCAATCACTGTTTATTTCATACTGCAAAAAAATTTAATATTAAGCGCAGTTTTCATGGCACTTACTTCAGTGGTGGACTCATTAGATGGCGCTTTAGCCAAAAAAGTAGGGAGCACTAAATTCGGAGATTTTTACGACGCATTCATTGACAGATGGGTGGAAGTAATAACTTTTTATGCAATAAGCTACTCTTATCCAGAATTTTACTCTTTATGCTTTTTAGCACTAATATTCTCATTAATGACTAGCTATGTTGCAGCAAGGGCTGAAGTTTGGACAATAGGTGTGAAAATAAAATATGTTGGAAGCATAGGAAGCAGAGCTGGAAGGTTAATCACATTAATTTTATCAATGCTACTTAATCAATTATATTTAGGATTAATATTAATCATAATATTTTCATCAATAACTATGATTGCAAGAACAATTGTAATAATGAAAAAATTACGCGCCAAAATTTAATTATTCTGGAAAGCCAGCAAATCTTCAGTAGTTAATTTCTTCTTTTCCTTAAGCTTATCCCAAGCAAGGTTCTCTTTTTCTTTTATAATTTTTTCCATATTTTCCTTGCTTTCTTTGAAATTCTTCGCCTTAAAACTCTTATTTTTTTTATACTCTATTATTGCTTCATCTAAGTCCTTAGATACAATCCTGCCTTCTTTTTTCAGCTCCTTTATTTTCTTTTGAACAGCATTCATGCTGTTGCTGAATTCATTGCTTTTATCAGCATTCTCTATAACTAACTGATGAAATCCATTATGCTCTTTTCTCTTTAGCTCCAAGCTTTTAACCAAAGACCTTATTTTAACAACAACTTGGTTCTCTTTTTGAGCCTCATTCAATTCCTTTTTTAGCTCTTTAATTTCCTTAATTATTTGCTCTTCCTTCTTAATTGGCAAAGCGTTTATTTGAAAAAACCATTCTTTCTTATTAATCAAGCTAATAAGTGACTTAATATCCTTAAAATTGCTTGACTTTTTTTCACTATTAAGCTCTGAAAGCTCTTTAAGAACATTTTTAATCTCTTTGACGCAATCCTCCCTTTTTTGCTTTGATTCTTTAACTAAGACATTAATCTCATTCCTTGATTTTTCAAGCTTTTTAAACTCATTAATATTTTTAACAATTTCATGTCTTATACTTGCAGACCTTTCCTTTAATTCATTCAAATTCAAATTATAGCACGCTCATTTTATTATAAACTATAACCTTTTTATATACCAAAAAGGTTTAAAAATTTAATGAAACTCAATTATTTATTAATCTTTCTCTTGCTATCCCTGTTTTATCTAATCTCACCGTTCTTTGCAACAATCTTCAGCAGCTTATTACTAACATACATAACCTTACCCTTATTTAAAAGAATTGACAAGGTTATAAATCACAAAAGGATTTCAGCATTAATAACCACTTTTTTGTCAATAATATCCTTTTCATTGATTTATTACTCATTCTTTAAATTAATACAATTCATAATCAGCAGGCTTAACTTATTTTTCTTAAACATAAACTTCTCATCATTCATACCTTTAAATGGGGCATTCATATTAAACCCTATAACTTATCCCCAAAGCATTTTTTTAAACCCCTCAAAGCAATTGCTTGAAACAGTATTAATGATATTTCTAATATTTTATTTTTTATACGAATCCCAAACCTTTTTTGAAAGCTTAAACAAAAAAATAAGAAAGCAAGAGATTAAGAAATTGCTAAAATTCAAAGAAAATTTTGATTCAATACTCAAAAGCATTTTTTTAAAATATTTCACAAAAGCAATATTTTTAGGACTGATAATTTATATAAGCCTTTCATTCCTCAATATTCCCTATTCTTTTGAAGTGTCAGTTTTTGGAGCAATAAGCTCAATAGTTCCCCTATTCAATGTAGGGATTTTAATCCTTTTAGTCTCAATTTATTACTTAATTATGGGAAATAAATTAATATTTTTTGTATTATTAATAGAGTCGCTTTTTTTCACATTAATGCATTACAATTTCAACATAATTTTTAAAATAAGAAGGGAGATTAATCCATTAATTTTTGTTTCAGGAGCAATAGTTGGAGTTTTTTCCCTAGGAGTCTTTGGATTCATAGCAGGGCCAGTGCTCGCAGGAGCCTTGCAAGCTTTTTATGAAACTATATCTGAACAATAGTGATTGCTTGCTTTGGGCAATTCTCCATAACTTTCTTATTCAGCCCCACATAATTAATTTTAAACTTAACAACATGAGCTTTTTTTCCCATAATCTTCCAATTATCAGGATAAATAGTTGCGCATATTCCGCAGCCATTGCATTTTTCCCGGTTAATCTTAATCTGATACATGGCTTAAATAGAGGGTTTATTATTTAAAAAAACTATGCCATAAACTTTTTCAAAAACAGGCAAGCCAATTCTTTTTTCATCTACTATTTTTCTTAAAATCTTTAAAGCATTATCCCCTTCAACCACTTGGCCAATGATTTTCTTTGCATCCTCAGCATTATTCCCTTTAGCAACTAATTCACCAAACCTTTTATTCCTGCCATCATCGCTTAAAGAAGTGGTAATTAAATCCCCTACTCCCGCCAAAGAATAAGCGCTATCCTTTTGAGCACCCAATGTTTCGCAAACAAAACTCATCTCCTCCAAGCATTTTGAAATAAGAGCAGCTTTAGTGTTCATGCCATAACCTAACCCATTAGCTATCCCTAAATAAATTGCGTAAACGTTTTTCAAAAAACTGCAAAGCTCAACACCCAAGACATCTTTGCTAACAGCAATGTTATAATAATCGTTTTCAAAGAGTTTCTTGCACTTACTGGCAGCTAATCCATTTGAGGCAAAAACAACAAAAGTGAGTGACTTATTCATTAGCTCATTCGCAATGCTCGGGCCTCCAACAACAACTATTTCATTAGAAAAATATTCTTTAATAACTTCACTCATAGTCCTGCCATTCTCATCCAACCCTTTTGACAAAATAATAATAATTGCTTTTTTTAAAATAAGGCTTTTGGCTTTTTCGCAAACATCCCTTAAAGCAGCTGAAGGGACTGAGAAAACAACAATTTCAGAATCCTTCAAGCACTCAGCTAAATTCATTGAAGCTGAAACATTATTAGTTAATCTAACGCTTGCATACTTTGAATTTGAATGAAACTTATTGATTTCATCATAAACGCTTTTTTCAATAGTGTATAATTTAACTGCTGAATCAGCAGGAGCAAGAGTTGCAAAGCCAGTTGCCATATTTCCCGCACCAATAATAGCTAGTTTCATTAACTATTCATAAAAAATAAATTTTTAAATAGTTTGTTATTATTTTTTAAACAAGGCATGAACACAAAACAATCAAAGTTTGTCAACCAAGGATTTGAAGAGATGAGCTTAAGCCAGCTTTCAGATTTGATGTATTCAACATCGGGCATTGCCCCTGACAATACCATTTTAAAGCACAGCAAATATGAATACATTCCAAGAATAATCTTTAAAAATTATGTTGAAGACATAAACAATTATTCAAGGCTTAAAAAAGCGGAAGGGGTTTGTTTAGTCATAGAATCCAAGGGATTAAAGATTTTTTATTCACCCTTTAAGGTTTTGAAAGCAAATGCGCAGCTAAGGGATGAGCAAGGAATCAGAGAAATGCTAGGTGAAAAAGACAATCTTACAGACAAAGAGCAGGACAAAATTGAGTCAATAATTTATTATGTTGAAAAAGCCAATAATTTAGAAAATATAAGGCAGGACCCTAATAAGGAAAGAGGAGAGATAAGCAAATATTCCCACATTGAAAGAAAAAGGCTTGAGAACATTCTTGAAAGCAGGCCATTAGAGGATGTTTATTTTAATGGGCATGCTTATTCTGCAATAAGCCCAAGCAAGAAAACTGATGAGGAATACAAAATACAGCAAAAAGGGTTTGTGAAATTTTTAAACGGAAAAATAATTGTCCCTGATGAATTGAACATAAATTGCGGATGCGGATTCGGCCAAGCTGATGCCATAAAATTTGACAAGGAAAAAACCCAAGGAATATGCGCTCACATGGAGCTTTTAAGACAAACACTGATTAATCCAGCATTAGGAAAAAAAGTCAGGCTTAAAAACAAATACGGAAGCGCGAAAATAACAAGCATCAATAATCTTTTCACCCCCTTTGAGCCTCTCGTTTATCCTGAAAAAGCGACAAAAAAAGTTAGAGGCATAATAAGAAACTTATTTTTCCTTTACACTGTCCCCAATGATTACATAAAAGAATATTTCAATGATAAGAATGGCTATCATAAAAGCAATGGCTTTACTTTGTTTGACTCTGAAGCTGATGCCATAAGCCTTTTGTATAATGATGTTCTCACTAAAGAATTCAATGATTTATGGAACAAAAAGTTCAATGAAAAAGCAAGCATGAACTACACCTGCAACTATTTTAGAGACTACAAAAAAACAGGGAATTACATTAAAGTCAATGCCGAGCACTTTTTTGATGAGGACACAAAAATATTCAAGCACTTAATTGATGATGAATGGAAAAATGTCAGCCACATAGGAATTGACACAGAAAGCAAGCTTGAAGGGCCTATTCTATCTTGCCAGTTCAGACATAAGATTGGCGCTGACTCAAGCATTTTCCATAAAATCACGGATTCATCAATAACCAATAACCTTTCAATAGAGCATGTCATTGAAGAGATGACCCCTATAATAAACTATACTAAACCCTTCAAGGTTGCAGTAATGGACAACGGAATCAAAGTTTATATCAGGCAGTACCAGTTAAGAGATATTCTTTCAAGCGGAAAAAGCAGGATAATTTCAAACTAAATCCTTGACCTTGTATGCAATAATAGTATTGGTTGTTTTTTTCACAAATAGTCCAGCAGAGAAAACTATCACATCATTCTTGTTAACGAAGTCTTTTTTTAGGCATAATTTTGTAATATTATGAACCTCTTTGCTGCTATACTCCTTTAATTCCTTGTAATAAACAGGTATTACTCCATAGCTAATCATTAACTGGTTTGCAACAATTTTATTAGGCGTGAAAGCTATTATTAAATTATTAGGCTTGAACCTGTTAATCATCCTTGCAGTGTAGCCGCTTCTGGTTAAGCAAATAATTTTTGCATTCAATCTTTCAGAAACAAGGTAAGCATTATAAGCAATAACATCAGGGATTTCATTACTTTCATTAATAATTCCAGTAATGCTCTTGCTGTAATTAGCTTCAGTGTTAATGCAAATCTTAGACATGGTTTTAACAACTAATGAAGGGTATTTTCCAATGCTGGTCTCTGCGCTAAGCATGACTGAATCGCAACCGTCAATAATAGCATTAGCCACATCGCTAGTTTCAGCCCTTGTAGGTGTCTTGTTATTAATCATTGACTCCATCATTTGGGTAGCAACAATAACTGACTTACCTGCTAAGTTGCATTTCTTGATTATTTTTTTTTGAATGATTGGAACTTTCTCGCTAGGAATCTCTATTCCTAAATCTCCCCTTGCAACCATCAAAGCATCAGCAACTGAGATGATTTCATCAATATTATCAACACCTTCCTGGTTCTCAATCTTTGCAATAATTTTCACGCTTGAGCTTTTCAGCTTTTCCTTGATACTCAAGACATCATTTTTGCATTTAGTGAAGGACAAAGCAATGAACTCAACATTGTTTTTGATTGCGTAATCAATACCTTCTAAGTCTTTCTTAGTAAGCAAAGCCAGATTAAGCTTAACTCCCCTAAAAGAAATGCTCCTATTAGGCATTAACTCCCCGTCAGTTTTCATCTTCAAAAAAACTTTTTTGCCCTTTATCTCTTTAACAGTTCCCTCATCCAATCCATCATTCAAGAAAAAAACATCATTTTCATGCAATTTATTGAAAATGTTAACGCTTAACCCAAAGCTGACAACATCGCCTTTTTTGAAAACAATATGCTCATTCACAGTCCTGACTTCAGGGCCCACAGTGTCAAGAATAATAGGCACATTGCACATGCTTCTAATATTGCCAATAATTGTATCATATTGCTTGAAATCCCCATGGCTCATGTTAATCCTTATAGCATTCATTCCGTGCAAAAACATCTCTTTCATTGTTTCCTTATCAATGCAGGCAGGGCCAATAGTGCAAACAATCTTAGTCTTCTTCATAATTCATACCTCTTTTGAAATATTAACAGCAGCTATTGCTCCTTTAGCTACAGCTGTTGCAATTTGCCCAAATCCAGGAGTGCAGTCTCCTGCAGCAAATATTCCAGGAATATTAGTCTTCATATTAGAATCAACTAAGATTTTATTATTCTCAGAAATCACTCCTAGCATTCTCGCCAAATCATTGCTGTCAGCGTTGCCTGATGCTATGAATATTCCATCAATTTTAATCTCTCCTTTACTAGTTTTTATTCCTTCAACTTTTTTACTTCCAATTATTTTCTCAATAGAGTACTCTTCAAATTTAATATTCTTATTAAGTAATTTTGTATCAAAGCTTAACTTCTTGCCATTAGTGACAAGTGTCACATCTTTAGTGTAATTCAATAATTCTATAGCTTCTTCTAATGCGTAATCACTATTGCCAACAACTATTACTTTTTTGTCCTTGAAAAAGAAGCCATCGCAAGGCACGCAAAAACTAACGCCCCTGCCAACAAAATCATCCTGGTTGCTAATCTCTTTCTTAGCAGCGCTTGAACCTGTTGAGATTAACAATTTCTTACTAAAATATTCTTTAGCATTAGCCAAGCAAGCAAATAATCCCCTATCATCAACACCCACTTTAGTGACTAATGCATCAAGTATTTCAGCTCCAAATCCTTCAGCCTGCTTTTGGCCTTTTTCCATTAAAGCCTTTCCAGTCATTTCTCCAGTGCCAAAATAATTATTAATCTTCACTTCAGAGTTCCAAATCTTATTTAATCCTCCAATTACCAAGACTTTCTTGTTAGCCCTTGCCAAATAAATCGCAGCGCTAAGCCCAGCAGGACCCCTTCCAATAATAATGCAGTCATAAATCATTAAGAATCTTTAATCCAGCCAAGTTTTTTATAATTTATGATATGATGAGGGTTTGTTTAATCAAGAACTGTCCCGTCATTTTCAAGAGTATAAATTCTTTTGTTGCTGTTTCCAAAGATTATATTAAGGTTACCGTCAGAATCAGTATCTGCCAATATTGCAGGGTAATAAATTATGTATCCTGAATCATACTCCCACATTTTACTGCCGTTCCAGTAAAGGGAATACATCTTATGGTCTCTTGAGCCGAATATCACATCAAGCATTCCGTCATTGTCAATATCTCCTAACGCAGGGCTTGGAGCAGGAGTGTCTCCAACAGTGAAATTCCACATTTTACTGCCGTTAGAATACAGCGCGTAAATATTATAATCATTGCTTCCTATGAGAACCTCTAATTTGCCGTCATTGTCCAAGTCTCCAAGTGAAGGACTGTAAGTAGTATGCCCTCCCTCATCAAAAGTCCACATTATAGTTCCGTTAAGGTAGAAAGCTGTTACATCATAATTCTGGCTTCCTGTAACTATCTCAGGATTGCCATCCCCATCCAAATCCCCTATTGCAGGAGGAGTCACGCAACTTGAAGCATCAGAAGCCCACATCTGAGTTCCATTAGTGTAAAACGCGTAAAGATAAAGAGAGCAGGTTATTATTTCATCAGTTCCGTCGCCGTCAACGTCAACGAAAGCAGGGTTTGAGCCTGAAACCATAGGTGTTGAAAAACTCCAGTAAGTAGTGCAGTTATTATATATCCCATATAAGACACTTGCAGCCTGAACAACAACATCCAATTCTCCATCGCCGTCCAAATCAATAAGTGAAGGCATTGCAGCTCCGGCTCCATACTGCAGGCTTGCAGAGCTGCAGTTTAAAGTGCCATCATCATTCAAGATGTAAAGATAAGTTTCAGAATCAACATCATCATAAGCGATTGATACAACTTCATAATCCCCATCCCTATCTAAATCTCCAACAACAGGCTTGGAAGCCATACTCACTCCACCGTCATTATACTCCCACATCTTCGTGCCGTTAGAGTAAAAAGAGTAAATATGACTGTATGAGCCCGCAATTATTTCAAGATTGCCGTCGCCGTCCAAATCAATTGCTGACGCTGAAGATACAATGTCCCTTGCCATGACTGCAGGCCATGAAACCGTTCCTGTCGGAGCGCTCTCGGAACCGAAAAAGTAAAGTCCTGTCCTGTAATTATTATTGCTGCCGCATCTCCATTCATCGCTGGCTATAATTAACTGCTCATAACCTGTTTGATTGGAATTAAAGCTGCTATCTTCAGCGTGAAAACTCACATTAACATAGCTTCCAACATCCTTCCATGAAGGAGAGAAAGTTATGTTAGTCCATTCCGCGTTTGATGAGAAATTTTCAGGGCTTGAAGAATAACAGTAATTTCCCAGATATGAAAGAGTGTAATACCATTCCCCTCCAGTAAGATACTCATCAGTCCAGTAAGCACTTATTTTTGCGGATTCTTCATTTTCAAAGTTAAGGATTGAATCATTGGTTTGGAAATAATAATACTCAGGATTTTCAGAATCAAATTCAGTGAAACCATTGCCTTCGTTGTTGTCTTCACCGTAGCTTGTGCTTTGCGTTACTTTGCCGTTGCCGTAAAGTATTTTGACTGTCAAATCCTCTCCTGCTGTTTGGCTTGTGAAGTTAATCTGGAATATTTCACCTGGCAAAATTGGCGAGTCAAGGGTGAAGTTCAATAATTCTCCATTGATAAAAACTATGACTTCATTAACTGGGCTGGAGCCGTCATTTCGAATCAATGCTTTAGTGCCAGTGATTGAGACTAAGTTAATCCTTGAATTGTCAGCTCCCGGATAATTATCTAAATTCCCTTGGGATTCCAAATTAATAACATTGGAATTGATGAAAAAATAAGCAGACACGCTTGCAACAATAGTGATTAAGACCAATAAGATAACACTGACTATGGGAGTGATTGTCTTATTCATACTCAGTTTAAATAAAGTGATAATTTAAATAATTTAACTTACAGGCCCCATAAAGGGTTAGTTTTTCTTTGCATTGCAGCAATCTCTTTCAATAATTCAATTTCGCTTTTTGACAAAAAGCTTGCAAGCCCCCTTTTAATTTTTAAAAAATCTTTCTCAGGAATGAAAGTGTAAAGTATTTCATTTTCTGAAAAATCTTTTTCATAAGTTGCGCCATCAATGCTGCATGCAATCTTGTCGCCTGTTTTTGCACTAGCAATAGTGATATTCTGGTTCTGCAATTGCTTTATTGTTCCAATAACTGTTCCGTTCTCCTTCATTAATTCTACTCCAGGCTTAATGCTTCCAGATAAAACATTAACTCCAACAACTGCTGGCTTACTTTTTCTGAACAAGAAATCCCTCATGACTTGGATTTTTCCAGGCAAGACAACTGCACTTAATTCCAATTTTTTCTTTTCAGCCATCTTAAAATCCTTCCACTCATTATATGCTTCAAGCAAGCGATAAATGATATTGCTGTTAATTATTTTTATGTCATTTTCAAGAGCTAAAATGTTTGCATCATCGCTTACTTTGACATTGAATCCCATTATCACTCCATAGTACAAGTTCTTGCTTTTCATATGCGTTGAATTAATAATGTCAATCTTGTTAATGTCCCCAATTTCATTGCTTGCAACGCTTAATCCGTTCTTTCTTAAAAAGCCCGCCAATGCTTCAATGCTTCCTAAGCTATCTGCCTTAATAATTATGCCTTCGGAGTCATTCCTTAAAAGAACTGACTGAATCTCTTTTTGCATAGTTAATGCTATTTTTTCAGCTTCTTTCAAAGTGTCAGCGCTTTGAATAGGCATTCCAGCTATTGCGTTTTCAAGCTCAGGCGCAGAGATTCTTATGCCCCTTGCAGCAATGACTTCTTCAACATGCTCGAAGCAGCATTTCTTGTCCCTGATTTCCTGCAGCTCACAAGGCTTAAGCAGCACCCTTATCTTAGTAATGAAAGGCTTAGAGACTCCTCCAACAACCAAGAATTGGTTCTTTTTTAAAATCCCATCATAAATTATTGCATCAATAGTTGTTCCTAATCCTGTGGTATTTTTCACTTCAAGCACGCTTCCTTTAGCGTAGCCTTCTGTCACTTCCAATTTTTTTTTCAAATACTTCTGAGACAGCCCGCTAATCATCATCAACAGTTCGCTTATTCCTTCTCCAGTCACTCCGCTGCAAGGAATTATTGCAATGCTTTGCGTGAAATCAGTGACTTTATTGAATAAGTCGCAATTCATTCCATAATTCCCTAGTTCAGCCATTAAATTATAGACTTTTTTATCAACGTATTCTTTAACCTCGTTTTTCTGAAAAGCCAAACTTTCAGTGTATGACAAAGTTTTCTGCTTTTTCCAATTAGGAATCAAATCAACCTTGTTTGCAGCTATAACAAAAGGAACCTTGAACTGCTTTAAAATCTCAATGCTTTCCTTTGTCTGAGGCTGAACTCCCTGAGTAATATCAACAACGAGTATTGCCAAATCAGCAATGCTTCCTCCTCGTTTCCTTAAATTAGTGAAAGCTTCATGCCCAGGAGTGTCAATAGCTAGTAGTCCTGGAATTTCAAGATTAATCTTCATCTGGTCTAATAAGTTTCCGCAAATCTCTTTAATAGTGCGAGTTGGGATTTCTGTTGCTCCAATGCATTGAGTTATGCCTCCTGCCTCATTCTTTTGGACAGCTGTCTGCCTAATCTTGTCTAATAAAGTGCTTTTTCCGTGGTCAACATGTCCAACTACAACAATGATAGGGCTTCTTAAGTGCATAGAATAAAAATATAAAAGAACAGCTTTAAAAGATTACTCTTCAATGACTTCAACGCTGAACCCATCAGATTTTGCAAAACTTTCAATACTTTTTAAAGCTTTTTTAAAATCACTATCAGGCATATCAACTTCAAAACTTAATTCAACAGCAGAGCCACCATTAGCTACAACATTATACTCTTCAAGTATTTGAATCACGTTTTTCTCTAATTTTTTTATCTTTGAATTAGTTTCTTCTTTTGATAAAATAATCATTGCTTTCATGAGATAATAATATTTATTTTCATTTTTTAAGCTTTATGTATTTTTTTTCTTTTACACCTTGGCCTATCATGAAAACCTCTAAGGATGCAAACCTTTTTTTTGCCAATTTCAAAAAATACTCAAACTCCTCTTTTTCTTTAGGATAAAATTGGATAACTGCCCCTTTTCTTATTACGCGTTTTATTTCATCAAGAATTTTAGGGTATTCTTTAATATCAGCCCATTGAATAACACTGATAGAGATTAAATTATCAAAAGACTCATTCTTAAAAGGCAAAGAATTCATGTTTCCAAGGATTACTTTGAACATTTTAGCCTTTGCATATTTAATCATTTCAAAGCTAACATCTATGCCTATAGCATTGAATCCTGATTTTTTCAGCACATTTAATGAAAAGCCTGTTCCGCACCCTAAATCCAAAATAAGGGAATCAGGATGAAATTCGCTAATGCTTAAAGCATCAGAAGTCATTGATTCCTGAATTCTTCTATAAGCTCCGCTTAACTCGTAAAGTTTAGCATTTTCTTTTGAATAATAATTTTTAGCTTCTTGACCTAAAATATCAGCCATTATTCTTTATTAGTCCATTTAACTTTTAAAGGATTCCTTTTAAGCTTAAGCAAGTTTTTTTCGCATTTGCTGGAGCAGAATTCAAAAATTTTGCCATCTTTTCTTACAAAAATAGTTCCCTTGCCTTTTTCAATGACATTGTTACAAAAACTGCATTTCATCTTATCTTTTCTCCCTTTTAGTGTTTAATGGAGCTGCTTCCATTTCAGTTTCAAGCATGATTATGATATCATCAAGCCTTACAGGGCCTTTAATATTCCTTCTTATTACTTTATCCTTATCAAAGCCTGTTAAAATTTTAACCCTTGCCTGTGTTGCTTCCCCTCTTGCTCCAGTTCTTCCAATAAGCTCAATCACTTTGCCCTGAAACCTTTCGTCATTCACCACATTTTTTGATGACTTTTTTTCAGTCTTCTCTTTCGATTCTTCAACTTTTCTTTCTTTCAATATAATCACTTTTTAAATTGCTTTATTGAATCAACAACATCCCTTAGCAAGTTTTTGCCTTCGCCAGCATCAATTATTGCTGCTGCAGAACATCCTACATTAACTCCTACAACTGAGCCAATGCTTTTCTTATCATTTATGAATATGTAGCTTATTTGCTTTTCATTGCATAAAGGACCTAAGTGCATTACTATCTCAGGCGGATTAACATCTCCTGCTATTAAAACCAGCTTAGCTGTTCCTTTCTCAATAACTTTTGTTACTTCATTTGTTCCTTTTTTTATTTTTCCAGAATTCTTTGCAATATTGAAAAGCTCTAATGCCTTTCTTTGTATATCATCTGGTAATTTTATTGTTACATAACTAACCATCCAAACATCATCTCCTTTTTTTTTATTAAGAATATAATTGCTTAAAGGTTTTAAAAACGTTTTGATACCCCTAAATTTTGGCAATTATCACAGTATAATTCTTCCCATACTTCTTGGCGCATTTTGGGCAAGTAGTATACCACATGAACCAGTTCTTAATAGTTGCCTTTTTCTCCTTTGCATACTCGGTGAAATCCCTGCACCATTTATCGGTGTCTTTATAGCTTCCTTCATAGACTTTGCTTAAGAACTTCCCGCTAAGAGTGACATTTTCTTCATTTTTAACAATTTTGTCAACTGCCAAATAAACATCCATATTCCATTTTGAAGAATGCTCAGCCAAGCATAAATTGTCAAGAATTTTAGCGCCTGAGGCTCTGGCATTCTTGTCCATTCTTTTCATCACTTGCCCGAAATTAATTGGCATGTAAAACCATGAGAACACTTTTCCTTTAATGAACTTTTTATCCTTCCATATGAAAGTTTTTTCATTCCAAGCTTTAGCATCCGTTTCAGTGAACTTTGGGCAGCAAACTGCTTCGTTTTTCATAAAATTAATGGATACATTGATATAATATAAATTTTATCAAGAATGATTTATTTGACAAGCACGCCCTGTATTTGCCCTTGCTGTCCTGGCCTGCTAGTAATCTTTACTTTTCCTTTGTCAGTTTCAACAATTGCTCCTTTAGTCATTACATTCATACGTACGTAATGCCTGTTTGAGACGTTTTCAACAACACGAATAATTTTTGCAACGATTTTCTTTTTGCCATCCATAACAGTAACATTTGAATATTGCAAAGCCCTGGATTTAGAGTTTCCTCCAATAGTCCTTATTTTTTTAACCTTATTCTCTACAATCTTTGTAAGGCTGGCAGGCCTGCCTAATTCAACTTTCCTTTTTTTCCTATCCCTGCTGTAAGTTGCTCCTGTTTCCTTTTTCAATGACCTTCTTTGATTAATAGCCATAATTATATTCAAATTATATATTGTTTTAAAAAACTTTCTAATATTTATAATGCAGATTTTTTTTGAATAAACATTTCTTTAATAAAAACGAAAAAATTGTTAGTTTATCAATGAATTAAACAACAATAATGAAGATATTTTGCCTTAAAACAAAATTTAATCAAAAGTTTTTTAAATATTAGGCAATATTTATGCCGATATGGAAATGTCTAAAAATTTGGAAATGACTAAACCTCTTGATGCTTTAAACCAAGCAAGAAACAAGAGCGTTTTGGCAGAACTCAAGAACGGACTCCAATTTGTTGGAACTTTAAAAGCTTTTGACATACACTTAAACATTGTTTTTGACAATGCTCAGGAAGTAATGGAAGGCGAAGTAAAGAGAAACTTAGGAAGAGTTCTAATAAGAGGAGATATGATTCTTTTCTTGTCTCCACAAAACAAATAAGGGAATTGATGCATTATGACTAGAGGAACACCAGCTCAGGGTAAGAAAGGCAGAGGATCGTCTCATATTATATGCAGAAGATGCGGAAGCCATTCTTTAAGGAAGAAAAGTGGCGAATGCAGCCATTGCGGATTTGGTGCTTCTTCAAAAATAAGAAATCCAGCATGGACCAAGAAATTTGTGAACAAAAAAAGAAAAGATTAATTCTAAAAAAAGTAAACTTTTTTAAAAGAAATAATTCTTAATTAAGTTATTCAGCATTACGGGTCCGTAGCTCAGTTTGGTAGAGCATCTGCCTCTTAAGCAGAGGGTCATGGGTTCAAATCCCACCGGGCTCA
>JBAZGS010000014.1:0-20939 GCA_041652755.1 Candidatus Nanoarchaeia archaeon | reverse complement strand
GAGATAGGCTTTTTATTTATGATGTTCATTTTCTTGATTTATCTGAAGAACAGGTAAATAACTCAAATTATTTTATCACAAATTATAGGTGGTGGCAAGGCTCAGATTTTAACTGCAATAAAATATACAATATTACTATTGAAGGTTTGGAAATAGCTTCTGCATGTAGGTTAAAATAATCAATAATTTTTTAAATTAATAAGGAAAAAATCAATTATGCAAAATATTGAAATAAAATTTAACTTTTTTGTTGTAAAACTTTTATTGGCGTCACTTATTATAATAGGGATATTATTAAATTATATCAGATAAATATAATCCAGTTTTGATAGGGGAAACTATTGTTTTGCATTCGTCACTCCCATTTACTTTAAATATATAAAAAATATTATTTTCCGATTCCACTTTGTTTTCAAGAGAGTAATATTGGGGATAATTATTCACTAAATTAGGGTCAAAACCATTATAATTATTTGCTTTTGAATAAACTAAGACAAAGTAACTTATTGCAGTATTTGGGCACGAAATATGGGGTTCATAATTTGAAGTAATGGGAAAATTGGTTTCAACAGATAAAAAAAGATATGGTTCATTTGACATTATTATACTATTTTTTGGAGCATTTTGATTTAAATAATAAAGAACTTGATTAAAAGCATCATTATCAATATATCTAAAAACTGTCTCTTGAACCATTTGATTATTATTTATAAAATTATAGCAAAAATATAGGTTATATGATAAAATCAAACTTAATAATATATAAAAAGTTCTTTTTTCAAAAAATAATGATTTTGAAATATAAATTAAAAGTGGAATTATCATTAAGTTTTGTATAAATAAGTACCTAAGTGATTGTTTTAAAAATACTAATGTAAATAGAAATACTAAAATAATCCATAAAATCAAAAAATTATACTTAGTTTCTTTTAATTTATTAAAAAAAAGTGAATATAATAATAAAATTAATCCAAATCCTAATACTTCCATCATCCCTGCTGAATAAAAAGAGATATTATCAAAAATTGAACTGTTTGAACTTCCAAGATTTTCAGCAGAATAAGCTTGGAAGTAATTAGTTATTGAATAAATACTTGAAGAATTATTGAAAAAAACAATGATGTATGGCATTAAAAATATTAAAATTATAATTCCTTCACCTAAAAAAAGGCATATATATTTTTTTATATTTTTCATTTTTTGAAAGAAAAAAAGATATAATATTATCACTCCATTAAATACAAAAAATGTAAATTTTGTAAAAACACCTATTCCAATTACTACTCCAGAAAAAATAAAAAATAATAAATTTTTACTTTTTTTAGAATAATCAATAAGAATTAAAGATAATAATCCTAAACACATAAGCAAAGAATCTTGATTTAAAAATTGACTATATTCTATATGAATTGTTGTTGTTGCCAAAAGTAAGCATACAAGTAAAGCTTCTTTTATTGAAAAATTATTTTTAACCCAAATAAAACATAAAATTATTGAAGTAACACTGAAAAAAATGTTTAGTAGCCTAAAAACCATGACGTCTTTAAATATTGAATAAAAAAAACCATAGATTTGAAATAAAACAGGGGGTTGATACATTGTTCCTAATACTAAATCTTTGCTGGATTGAATACCAAAATAAGAATGAACTCCCTCATCATAAAATGCATAAGAATATTTTGAATAATTATAAATTCTTAAAAAAAAAGCCAATAATAATATTAATCCCAGAATAATATAGTTTTTTTTTATTTTCATTATTTAGTTAATAAAATCTTTATTTAAAATATTTACCTTTAAATAATATTTTAATAACAATATTTATTAATAGCAAAAAAATCAAAAAATAATGGACATATTGTTTGTTTATCCACCTATTTCAGTAAATGAAAGATATAATAAAAATTTAGGGAAAGTGGGAGGTGATTTGCCTCCTTTGGGAATTGCACAATTGGCATCTTATTTAAGGGAAAGAAAATTTACTGTTGGATTAATTGATGCAATTGCTCTTGATTATACTGTTGAAAAATTAATTGAAGAAATAACAAAACTAAAGCCTAAAGTTGTGGGATTTTCAGCATTGACTTCTAATTTTAATCGTGCAGTTGAAGCTTCAAAAGCTGTTAAAAAGAAATTTCCAGAAATTCTAACTTTAATAGGAGGTCATCATGCCTCAATATTACCTGTTGAAGTATTAAAACAAAACAAGTGTTTTGATATACTTGTTTTTGGAGAAGGGGAATTAACAAGCCTAAAAATAATGAATTCTTATAAAAAAGCAAAATGGGATCTTAAAAAATTCTTGTCAGACTATAAAATTTTAGACAAAATAAATGGGGCAGTTTATAGAAAAAAGGGAAAAATTATAAAAAATAAAGAACCTGATTTAATAAAAAATCTTGATGATTTGCCTTATGTTGCAAGAGATTTGCTTCCAATGGAAAAATATATACCCTTACCTAATCAATACAAAAGAAAACCTGTAATAAATATGGTAGTCATAAGGGGGTGCCCTTTTAATTGCAGCTTCTGCTCAAACAACGCTGTTTTTGGAAGAAAAATAAGAGCAATGAGCCCTAAACGGGTTGTGAAGGAAATAAAAGATGTAATAAGAGATTATAAAGCAAAAGAGATATCTTTCTGGGATGATATGATGACTGTCAACAAGAAATGGATGAATGATTTCTGCAAGTTATTAATAAAAGATAAAGTTAATATAACTTGGACTTGCTATTCAAGGGTTGACACTATTAATTTAGAAATGCTTAAATTAATGAAAAAAGCTGGATGCTGGAACATCTTCTTTGGATACGAGTCAGGAAACCAAGAATTATTAAATAATATAAATAAAGGAACAACTTTAAAGCAAATAGAACAGGCAAATAAATGGTGTAAAGCAGCTGGAATAGAAATAAGGGCTTCGTTTATGATAGCTTTGCCAGGAGAGACTCCACAAATGGCTCAAAAAACTATTGATTTTGCAAAAATGTTGGACCCTGATTATGCACAATTCTGTATTACCACTCCTTTTCCAGGAACAAAATTATTTAAAGATTATAAAAAATATGGTAAATTAACAAATAATTATTCTGATTATAATATATGGAAACCTGTATTTATACCTAAAGGTTATAAAAATAAAGAAGAAATAGAAGAAATGGAAAGAAAAGCAATGATACAATTTTATTTGAGGCCGAAATATGTTTGGGGAAGATTAAAATCGATTAAAAATATTAATGACATAAAAAGATATATTGATGGATTATTTTTTGTCTTAGGGTTTGTTAAAAAATAGTAATATTAATAGTTCCTTAATTTTAATATTATTAAATCTTTAAGCATTTCAATAGAAGTCCATAGTTTAATTTTGCTTTTTCCAAATTTTCTAGTTATATAATCTATGTTATAAAAACCAATATCTAGTTTGTTTTTTACAAAATAATTTATGAATTCTATATCAAAAACCCAATTTTGTGATTTTAAATTCAAAGAGGTTATTGCATTTTTTTTGAAAACTTTGAGCCCTGATTGTGTGTCAAAATTAAATCCGAATAATATTTTTACAAATTGTTTAAAAAAATAGCCTAATAATTTTCTATAAATTGGATCTTTTCTTTGTCTTATAGATAGTATTAAATCATTTTTTTTAAGCATTTTTACCATAGGTAAGATATATTTAGGATGATATTCTAAATCAGCATCTATTATTACTGCAAAATCAGAGTTTAATTCTTTTAATCCCCGATTAACAGCACTTCCTTTGCCTTTTTCATTATTTCTATGAATAATCTTATTTTTTATATTATTTTTTTTACAAAAACTTTTTGCTATTTTATAAGTATTATCATTTGAATCATCAATAATTATTACCTTGAAATTAGTATTTTTTAATTCATTTTTTAGCGTTTTTAAAAAATCAATAATGCTTTCGGATTCATTATATGTTGGAACAATAATATCGATTTTCATAACTTTTAAATAAGTTTGTTTAATTTAAAATATTATGATTTCAATTATTATTACTGCTTTTAAGGAGCCTGAAACTATTGGAAAATGCGTAAAATCCGTTGTTTCTCAAAAAATAAAGGAAAATTATGAGCTTTTAGTAATAGCTCCTGACAAGGAAACCCTTGAATCTGCAAAGAAATCTAATGATAAAGTAACAGCTTTAAAGGATAATGCTTTAGGCAAATGGAATGCTTTAAATATTGGATTTAAAAAAGCAAAAGGTAGAATATTAATCCTTTGCGATGGAGATACTTACTTAGGGATTAACAGTATTAATCCAATTATTGACGCATTTGACAATGAGGAAATAGGAATTATTAGCGGAAGAGTCATGAGCCTTAATAAAAAAAACGATTTAATGAGTTATTGGTCACAATTATTAACAAATGCTGCACATAAAGAAAGGTCAATTAGGAGATGTAAGAAAGCTTTCATTGATTGCAGCGGATATTTGATTGGTTTAAGAGCTGGAATTATTAAAGAATTGCCTGCTGATTTGTTAAGTGAGGATGCTTATATGAGTCAATACGTTTGGAGCAAAGGATTTGACACTGAATATGTCCCTAATGCTAAAGTTTTTGTAAAATATCCTATAAATTTGAAGGATTGGATTAAGCAAAAAAGAAGGAGCGCAGGAGGTTATCCTCAATTAAAAAAATATTTCAAGAATACTCCAAAAATGAGAAGTTTTTCATCTGAAGCCATTAAAGGCCCTTTTTATGCAATTAGTTATGCCAAAAATTTTAAAGAATTACTTTGGAGTTTAGTTTTGTTTCCAGTTAGATTATATTTATGGATTTTGACTTTTTATGACAGAGTTACTAAAAAGAATTTTAAGCAGATTTGGCAAAGGGTTGAAAGCACTAAATAATTAAGTATATAATATCCATGGAATTATTGCAATTATTATTTGGAATATTGCTAATTTTATAACTACTTGCTGTTCTGTTGAGCCATTTTTTCCCATTGCTAAATGAGTTAATGAATAAATCTTGTCATATTTTGGTTTTATTAATCCTGTTGTTTTGTCAATTACTCCTAGACTTGATGCAAATTTTTTCAAATCAATTAATGACCTTGCTTTTAGCAAGCCTTCAAATAAGAATAAAGACATTGTTATTAATGCAAATTTTTCCATGTTTGCTAGTATTGCACATACTGCAACAATTCCCCCTAATAAATAAGTTAAGCTGTCTCCTGGAAAGACTTTTGCTGGATAGTAATTAAAAATCAAGAATGCTAATAATGAAGTTGTTGTTGATAATAATATTACTCCGCTTATGGTTTGTCCTATATAAAATGAAAATAATCCTAAGCTTAAAGTATATATTATTCCTAAGCTTGCTTCTAATCCATTGAATCCTCCAAGCAAATTAACCATGTTGGCGCATCCTATTATTCCAATTGGAACTATTAATAGGGGATAAATCAATCCAAATTCAATAACCCCAAATAAAGGAATATTCATTGAAGTGACTCCTGCATTAATAACCATTAAAGGAATCACTGCTGGAAGTGTTAGTAAAGGCTTTTGCCATTGTTTCAAGCCTTTTTTGTATGTGAATCCTTCATATTTTACTTGTTTGCTTGTTAAATCATCAAAAAATCCTGAAATTGTTATTAACAATATTGAAGCAACTGCACTAAATAATTGAATGAATCCTGTTGAATTCTTTAGTATAAAAGTATTTAAAGCTATATACAAAAAAATCCCTGACAATAATCCACTTAATACGCATATTCCTCCACCCATTGGAATTAATGTTTTTTTTTCTTTATGAACATCGTTGCTTTCAGTTCCAATCTCTTTAAAGAATTTAATGAACATTGGAGTGGCAAAATAAGTTATAAAAAAGCTGAAAATTAAGGTAATTGCTAATATTACCAAAAAGCATCACCTGAAGTAGTCCAATAATTAGGCAAGCTTTCATTTAATATAAAGGGCTCAAGCTCAGTATAATTAATGCTATAAATTTTGATATCAGTCAATGATTGGCTTACCATTCCCTGAATTCCTAAAGGCCTTTCATTATCATATGCTAATTTGAATCCTGGAACACTCATGTTAAGAAGGTATAAATGTGTAAACAAATTGTCTGAAGCATTCTCAGTTATTAAAACAACTCCATCCTGCAATAATAATGGATATTCCCTTACACTATCAGTCCTATAAGTGCTGCATCCTTCATTTACAAAGCATTGCCCATTAAATGGAAGGATAATTACTTGATTTTGTATATAAGGATTATAAATATATGCATAAGGCTGCCCTAATACTTGGTCTGTTGGACTATATGGATAAATTATTTTCAAAATATATGTTGATTCTTTTTTGAAAATAAAATTATTATAAATAAAATCTTCTTGTATTGGGTAAGCTCCATAGATTGAATTGAAAGTTAAAAGTCTTGGGAATGCTGTTGAATTTTCAAGATTTAACTGATTATCAATCTCTTCTGAAAAAGTTCCAACAGTGTAATAAACAGGTCTTTTTCCAATTCTTCCCATTTGAACAAATTTCAATACATCATCATCTAATATCAAAAAATAATCAGGGCTGCCTGAATCTTTAGTTAAATAAGTTGCTGGTTCTGACATATTATAAGTTCCATTTTGATAAATTCTTGAAGCAAATAAGTATCTTCCAATTAAATGATCTCTCTCAACATAATAATTTCCTCCATCTAAAGTGGTTGCTCTGTTGCCCATTCCCTGAACCCAATAGCCATAATCCCACCAGTGAGTAAAAACGCTGTCTTCTGTGGTATTTGCTAGCATCCAATCGGTTGCATCATTCCATTCGTGAGTAACACTTGAATAAAAGTTTTTGTTTGAATTATATGAAATATTAAAATTAAAAAATAATATTAATGCAAAAATTACTGCAATAATTCCATAAGAAATATTTATTGATTTAATAAGCTTATTTAATTGCTTACTTAATGCTTCAAAAGCATATCCTGAAAGTATTGCTGCAACTGGGCAGACTATGAAAATTAATCTTACTGCTCCTCTTGCAACAACTATTGACAAAAAGAACCATATGAAAAGCCATAAGTATTCCAGTTGTATTTTGCTAAATTCGTTAATCTTATTATGATGTTTATATATAAAATATAGGGTATATATTAGAAATATTGATAATATTACATAATGAAGCTCTAATCCAAAGATTCTTGTGTTAAAAAAAGAATTAAATGAAGCATAGTCTTGTGAGTCGCTGAATCTTGAAAAGATGAAAACTAATACTATTAAAATATATAATATTGAATAAAAAACTCTTTGCTTTGGAAAATTCTTAAGCATTGTGTAAAATAAGAAAAATGAGCCAATCATCATTGTGTAAAATGTATAGTTTAGTCCGCTCCACCAGTCAACTCCATTAGAGCTTACAAAATAAGGCTCCTGATTTTCACTAACACTTCTTGAAAACGCATCGCCCCCCATTGGGTTAAGGAATTGGTTTTCGATAAATGCAAAAACTTTTTGATAAAATCCTAATCCTGGATAAAATGGAGTTATTAACAATAAAAAGACTATTCCTATAATTATTGTATAAAAATGCTCTGGCAGTTTTTGTGGTTTATATTTTATGAAATATTTTGAAATTTTAGGATATAATTCATAATAATATAAATTTAACAATAATGAAACTGGAAATAACAAAAACATATAATTTTGTAATATGCTAAAACCTGTTCCATACCTTGGAGAAATAAATGTAAACAACAAAGCTGATAATGTCAATATTAAGTAAAGAATTGAATGCTTTCTTTTTGAAATATTAAAAAATATTGATAAAATAAAAGTTATTCCTAAAGGGATTAAAACAATGTTTACTCCTCCCCAAGACCATACTGAACCTATTAAAAATAATCCTGAAAACAAACTATAAAATGTAAACTTTGGCAGTTTTTCTTGCTTTAAAGTTTTTGACATAAAATATAAGAATCCAAAAACAAAAAACATTGCTATGCTTTCTTTGTCAACGAATCCTGCACTAGTTCTAAGCAAGAACCCTGGCAGGAAGGCTAAAATAAGTGATGAAACAAATGCCACTTTTTGATTAAATAAATTTTTAACAAACAAGAAAAAGAAAATCATTGCAATAACAATTGAAATTACTGGATAAATTATTGCAACATCTGTTGCAGACATTGCGCTGCCAAAGAATTGAAAAATTTTGTAATAAAATGCAACAGTGTATGAGGGAGCTAATAATTCTGAATTTGTCTGAAAACCTGTTGGATAATACCTCATTGTGTCAATTGTTGGCAAAGAATTATTGATTATATAATAAGCGTATCTTGTGAATAGATAAGAATCAAGTTCTATTAAATTTTTTCCCTCAAGATTGGAAATGTTTTGGGTTCTTATGAATTGTGTTGCAAAGCAAATTGTTAATATTAATAAAATTGTAACTGCTGGATAAGTTATTTTTTTGTTTTTTGTAAACCAATTCTTTATTCCAGACAAATCTAAATCAAAATCCTCTTCATCTTCTTTTTTTGCTGATTTTTCAGCTCCTTTTTTTTTGCCTGAAAAAAAATTCTTTATTCCAGATAAATCAATCTCAAAACTATCATCATCTTCTTTTTTTTCGGTTTTTTTTTCTTTTTTTGCCATTATAAATTCACTTCAATAACTCCAGCAATGAATACTAATGCTATGCTTATTAATAATAAAAATATTATGTTCTTAAATAGTTTAAAAAAGTTATTGTTTGTGAAGCTTTTTCTTATTATTGACGCGCTGATTATTCCTCCAATCAGGCTTCCTATGAAATAAGCAACTAATTCAAATGTTCCATGAAGCATGTATTGGCCTAATCCGAAGGGTAGGTTTGACAACAATACTGTAACCATGCTTGAGTCAGCAGTCATTTTGTCCCTGATAAATAATCCAACTGCTGTTGCTAAAACGCTTGCATTCCATGATAAAATTAAGACTGATCCTGCTCCATAGATGAATGAGAATAATACGCAGAAGAATAGTACTCTTAAATTATTTATTATGATTGTTTGCAATAATTCTCCACTCACTATAAAATTTGATGACATCACTGATTGCATTGCTGAGATTTCATTTATTTGCTCCTTGAAAGCCATGTTGAATGCCCAATCCGGAAGGAAACAAAACCATAGTATGCATGAGATTGTGAAGCCTAAGAATAAGAAAAAAAATGCGCTGATTATATCTATATTGTTTTTGAATATTGGCTGCTTTTTTTCTATTAAATTAATGGATAATAATTCTTCATCTTTTAATAGCGTTATAAATAGCGGCGTTGCTGCTAAGGTTGTTAGAAATATTGAAAACAGGCTCGCATTGCCTGGGAAAACATAGATTGAGAGTAGTATTCCTGCGCTTGAAAAAATAATCCCTAAAAAAAACAAATACCAGCTGTTTTTTCTGACTTCACTAGGAGTAATTAAGCTTTCTAAAACCATGTTATTGCCTCAAAAAAATTTTCCTGCTTTTTCCCCTGAACCCTTGCCCAGTATCCTCTGTTTTTATGAATTCAAGGGTTTCTAGGCGATTCAAATATTTCCTGAAAGTCCTTAAGCTGACATCTTTGTTAGATTTGATGAAGAGTTCATATAATTCTCCTGTTATTATTCCATTATGGTTTTTTAATAAATCAAGCATTGCTTTTTCATGCTCTTCTAAATCCTTTGCCAGATCAGTTTTTACTGATTTTTTTAAGGTTTCTATTGATGACAAAACGTGCTCTTTTTTTATTTTCTTGCTTGCATCTTTTTCAGCAATTCTTCCGGATTTTAAAAGCAGCGAAATGCCTAGCCTTAAATCCTTGTTCTCAAAGCAGTAATCAACTGCTGTATTCAAAGCTTCAGGCTCAAAAACATTTGGATAAAAAGCATAATTCACTCTTTCCGATAAAATCTCTCTAACTTGCTCATAATTATATTCTTTAAAGTCCAAGTTTTCAATGTTTAGCCTTGAAATTAACCTAGAGTCTAGTTTTTTTAAGAAGTCTGAATAGTTTGAAATAAGCATTATCCCTATTTTTCTGCCTAAACCTTCAACTAAAGGATAGATAAAATCCATGTCTTTTGCTTTGTCAATCTCATCAAAAACTATTACTACTCCTTTTTTTCCTTCAATTTTTTTTATGATATTCCTTATTATTTCATCAGTGCTCACTCCTTTTCTTGGGAAAGGAACTCCGAAGAATTTGCTTAGCTCAACGAATACGCTGTGATAAGTTGAGCATTTCCAGTTATTTATATAGCAAGGTATTACTTCATTGCTTGTTTCTTTCAAATCATTTAATATGAACTTCACTGTCAATGTTTTTCCTATGCCTGGCTTGCCTGTTATGAATATGTTTGTTGGCTTTTTAGAAAAAAACATTGGCTTAATTGAATCGGCAATCCTTCTCATTTCAGCATCCCTATTTTTAACGCTGTCGGGAATGTAATCAAAATCTAAAACGCTTTCATCAGTGAATAAAGTCTGGTCGCTTGACAATAAATCATTGAATAAAGACATAATATTAAAGGAAGTTTTAAAAGTTTAAATACTTTCCCCTAATCACATATTTTGAAAAATACTGGAATAATTATTGACAACAATGTATGAGTTTAAATTAAATATTTATTTAAAAAATTATTTTATTAGCCTGGATAACCTGTATTCTCCGAACTCTTCTTTTTTTATCCCTTTTTCTTTTCTGGTTATTTTTGTTAATGTTTGAAGAATGCTTCCTTGTGGATAAACTAAAACCCCGTTGACTTTCATTTGGCTGACAAGTTTTTTTGGAATTTCATCAAGTGCTCCAAAAAGTATTATTCCATCATAGGGGGCATTGTCAGGGTAGCCTTTTAAGCCATTTCCTAAGATTACCGTGACATTTGGATAGTTTTTCAGGTTATTTTTTGCTTTCTGATAGATTTCTTTGTCCAGCTCAAAGCTTATTATTTTGCCTTTTTTGCCAACAAGCTCTGAAAGAATTGCTGTAGAATAGCCGCTTCCTGTGCCTATTTCATAGATTGTTTGCCCTTCTTTTGGGTTAAGCACATCTATGAAGAAAAGTGTTGTTGAAACCTGGTTCATTGTTTCTGTTGTGCTTATTGGCAAAGGCGCATCACTATAAGCCAACTCTTTTAAATAATCAGGCAAGAACTCTTCACGTTTTATTTTATAAAAAGCTCTTAAAATTTCATCATGCTTAATGAGTTTTTCATCTTTTAACGAATCTAATAAGAGTTTTTTAGCGTTCAATTCATTTATTATTAATACCAAAAGTTTTTTTAAACCTTTTTTATTAAGTAAAACACATGAATGACATGATAGTTATAGGACATAAGAATCCTGACTTAGACACTGTTGCTAGCAGCATTGCCTATGCAGAACTAAAAAAAGCCCAAGGCTTTGATTGCGAAGCGTTTGTTTTCGGGAAAGTTGATGATGAAACAAAGTTCATACTTGATAAGTTTGGATTCAAAACCCCTGAAATAATTGAATCATTAAAAGATAAAAAAGTCATAATTGTTGACCATTGCGCAAACTGCCAAATGGCTGACGGATTTGAAGGCGCTGAAATAATTGAGGTAATAGACCACCATAATTTAACTGGTGATATAAAAACTTCAAAGCCAATAAAGTATCACTCTGAACCTTTAGGCTCAACTGCAACCATAATTGCAAAAGAATACTTTAATGAAGACATAAAATTGAATGAGAAAATTGCAAAACTGCTTTTGGCTGCAATGATTAGTGACATGGACTTGTTCAAGTCTCCTACAACAACTAGTGTTGATTTAAAGATTAAAGACAAATTAAACAGCATTGCTAAATTAGATATTGAAAAATTAGGCATTGAAATGTTTAAAATCAAAAGCAATTTTGACAAAAAAACTGATGAAGAGTTGATGAATGATGATTCTAAAGAATTTGAGCTGCCAAGAAACACAAAAGCTCTTGTTTCCCAAATTAAGCTAATGGATTTGGAATCATTCCTTAAAGCAAGAAAAGATTCAATGATTAAATTAATGGAATCTAAGCTGAAAAATTACGGTTTAGTTATAATTATTGCAACTGATTTATTGAAAGAAGGAAGCGAAGTATTGGCTGCTGGAAAAACTGAAATGGTTGAAGAGGCGTTAAAAATAAAATTAAAGAATAATTCAGCTTATATTCCTGGGCTTTTAAGCAGAAAAAAGCAAGTCATTCCCCAATTAATGGAATTAAACTAAATTTTTAAAAAAATAAAAAAAAAGGAAAGTTGCTTATTAGCAGCTTCCTGTGCTTGTAGATAGTTCTAATGAGTCTATGTTCTCGCATCCAGCTAGTGTTGGGTGCAGTGTGCATATAACTGTTGATGGGTCTTGGTTTGGGTTTGTGAACACGTTGTCAAAGATGTATGTTGGGCTTGAGCCTATTGCTAAATTATTTGCTACTGCAATGTTTGCATCCAATAATTCTAGCCCTAAGCTTGAATTAACGCAGCTCATTAGCTCATCATAATCAATTCCTGAAGCATTAGCTGCTATGGTTGCATTGAAATTATTTGCAATTTGAGCTAATACAAATTCTCCCCAGTTATTTGAAATGTTTTTTGCGCATATCTGTTCAATATCTATTTTTAATTCTGCTGGTCCGTGCAAGCTGCAATAATAATTGTTATTTGATTTCAATTCGCAGCTTTCAGTGAAGCTATCATTGTAGGTTTGCCATTCTTCATCAGTGCATGATAATCCATAACTTTGCGATGTTGTTGCGTCCGCGCATGCTGCATCATATTGCAATTTGTATTGCAGCAATGATGAATCCATTTCTGATTTTGTTTGAACATCAACAATGTAATAAATGTTTAAATCAAAGTCAGGCACTGTTTTTTTCAGATTTATCATGTTTGTTTGTGCTGGAGTTCCATAAGGGCATTGGCTCATTACAAACAAATCAACTTTTGGAATGCTTGATTCCTGCTTAGTTAAGTCTTTTACCCCTTGAGTTCTTATTAAATAATAATTTCCTGTTTTTACAACCCATCCTTGAGTAGTATAATTTGTGAATACTGAACTGTTTTCAAAGTTGCTTGATAAGAATGCTGCAGGCAAGCTGGTTATTCCTAAAGTACTTATTAATTGCTGGCCTTGGGCTGAGCTTGAATCAATTCTTTGGACATTTACATTAAAGTCTTGGCTTACTCTTGGCTCAATCCATGCATCATCACATAATGCGCAGTTGGCATCATTTAATATATACAAAGTTGGCACTGTTTGAATAGTAGTATTAATAGCAGCACTAGGGTTAATAACCGGCAAGTTAAAGTATAATACTGTTACTAATATTCCGGCAACGAATGCTGCTGGGATTTTCCAATCAATATAAGAAGTTTCATTTGCAATCTCCTCTGGAGCTTGTTTTATTTCTTTATTGATTGCTTTTTTTGAATTCTTTTTTTTAACCATAATTTATTAAAAAAACAGAACTATAAAAAGATTATGATAGATAATGATAAAGATGATTTTTTGAAGGCTGGAAAAATAACTGGCATTGCAAGAGAGTTTGCTTTTAAAAAAATTAAGGAAGGGTTGAATATTTATGACTATGTTAAAAGCATTGAAAATAAAATCTATTCTTTAGGGGGAAAATTGGCTTTTCCTGTGAATATCAGCATTAATGAATTTGCTGCGCATGATACTGCTAATTTCAAGGGGGCTGAAGAGTTCAAGCAGGGGCAATTGGTTAAGGTTGATATTGGCGCAATGTTTAATGGTTTTTTAGGAGACACTGCTTTCACTAAGGAGATTAATTCTGACAAGTATTCAAAATTAATTCTTGCAAGCAAGGAAGCGCTTAATAATGCCATTAAAATTATTAAGCCTGGTGTTAAGTATTATGAGGTTGGCAAAATTGTCCATGATACAATTAAAGGCTATGGTTTTAACCCTATTTTTAATCTTGGAGGCCACGGGCTTGAAAGGTATACTTTGCATTCTAATGTTTTTATTCCAAATTATGACAATCATAACTCTTCAAAGTTTGTTAAAGGGCAGATGATTGCAATTGAGCCTTTTGCAACAACTGGCTCTGGAAGAGTTACTGACACTAGCGTCTCAAAAATTTTTTCCCTTATTAAAAAAAAGCCTGTGAGAATGGAAAGCTCAAGGAGTGTTTTGAATTATATTGAAGAAAATTTCAGCTCGCTGCCTTTTGCAAATTATCATTTAATGGATAAATTTAGCGCAATGCAGATTAATATTGCATTAAAAGAATTGATTAAGTTAGGAATAATCCATTCTTATCCGCAGTTAAGAGAAGTTTCGAAAGGCTTTGTCAGCCAAGCTGAGCATACATTATTTGTGGATGATGAAACTATTGTTACGACAATTTAATAAATAAGATAATTATATAGTTTTTTTATGAATTTGGCAATTATTGGAACTGGATATGTTGGACTTACTAGCGGGATTTGCTTTGCAAGCAAGGGGCATACTGTTAAATGCATTGATATTGATTCTAAAAAGGTTGAATTGATTAATTCAAAAATTAGCCCTATTTATGAAGAGGGAATGGCTGAGTTGCTCTCAAAAGTTATTGGTAATGGAACTTTGAAAGCAACCCTTGATGCAAAGACTGCAATCAATGAAAGCGAGGTTGTTTTTATCTGCGTTGGCACCCCTAGCCTAAAAGATGGAAGCATTAATCTTGATTATATTAAGCAAGCTGCAAAAACTATTGCTGACAATTTGAATTCTTACAAAGTAGTTGTTGTTAAAAGCACTGTTGTGCCTAGAACTACTGAAGATGTTGTTGGGAAGATTTTAAAAGAATCAGGAAAAGAGTTCGGGCTTTGCATGAATCCTGAATTCTTGAAGGAAGGTTCAGCAATTAAGGATTTCTTGGAGGGTGACAGGATTGTTTTAGGTGTTGGTGATAAAAAAACCGAAGAAGTTATGAGAAAAGTTTATGAGAGTTTTGGCCAAAAAATCTTCGTTACGACTCCAAGGACTGCTGAAATGATTAAGTATGCAAATAATTCTTTCTTGGCAACCAAGATTAGCTTTGCTAATGAGTTAGGTAATCTGTGCAAGAAATTAGGAATTGACACTTACACTGTGATGGATGGGATTGGAATGGATGACAGGATTAATAGGAAGTTTCTTAATTCAGGGGCTGGCTTTGGAGGAAGCTGCTTTCCTAAAGATGTGAAGGCAATTGTAAGCAAGGGATTGGCTGAAAATGAACCAATGATTTTATTAAAAGCTGTGCTAAAAGTTAATGAGCTTCAGCCTTTGAAAATGGTTGAGCTATTAAAAAAGCATATTAATATTGGAGGGAAAAAAATTGGAATACTGGGCTTGGCTTTTAAGAAAGGCACTGATGATTTAAGGGAGGCTCCTAGCTTAATAATAATTGATGAATTGCTCAAGCAAAAGGCTGAAATTATTGCTTATGACCCTAAGGCAATGAATCATGCTAAAAAAATCTTTGGTGAAATGATTAGTTATGCTAAAAATATTAATGAAGTTATTAATAGTTCTGATGCTGTTTTGATAGTTACTGAATGGGATGAGTTTAAAACTTTGGATTTTGGGAAAAAAATTGTTATTGACGGAAGAAGAATGAATCCTAAGGCTGATAGCTCTGAAGGCATTTGCTGGTAATTAGTTGCAATATTGCAACTAAATTATAATTTGAAAAAATTATTATATTGTTTTTTTTGCAATGAAATAAAATTAGATAATAAAAAATAAATGTTTTTCAATTAATTTAGTGGGTAATATTTAAATAACCCTTGCTTCATTAATTTTCTAATGAACTATATTTTAATGCTTAGCGAAAAGCCTGATGCTGCACAAAAGATTGCACAAGCCTTGGCTGACAAAGGAACCTTGCTTGAGGAGAAAAATAACAAAACAAGATATTATTGGTTCAAAAGGGCTGGAAAAAACTATTTGGTCCTGCCTGCAGTTGGCCATTTGTTCACTTTAAGGGATTTGGAAAAAGGCAAATGGACTTATCCTGTGTTTGAAAACGAGTGGGTTCCTGTTTTTGAAGCTGACAAGAATGCTTCATATTCCAGACAGTATTATCAAAATTTTGTTGATTTTTCAAAAAAAATCAGCGATGTCATTGTCTGCACTGATTATGACAATGAAGGAAGCGTGATAGCTTACAATATTTTAAGGTTTATTTTAAAGCGAAAGACTGCAAAGAGAATGCTTTTCACTACGCTTACTAAAGAGGAATTAAATGAGAGCTTCGAATCCGCAAGCGAAAATGCTGATAAAGGAATGATTAATGCAGGGCTTGCAAGGCATCATCTTGACTGGATGTATGGAGTTAATATTACAAGGGCTTTGACTCTTGCCTTGAAAAGTGCAAGGAAAGGATTTCATTTATTAAGCACTGGAAGAGTGCAGGGGCCAACGCTTAATATTTTATGCGAAAGGGAAGAGGAGATAAGCAAATTCATTCCAAAAGATTATTGGCACATTAGCTTAAAATGGAACAAGGAATTTGATGCTGACTATAAAGAGCTAAGAATTTTTGACTCAAAAATTGCAAGCAAAATCTTCAATGATTGCAAACTTGAAAAAAAGGCAACTGTTAAGGATGTGAAAAAAAGCGAGATTGCAATGCTGCCCCCTAATCCTTTCAGCTTGTCAACTCTTCAGAGCGAATGCTATAACCAATTCAAGTATAATCCTTACCTTACCCAGCAGATTGCCCAAAAATTATACACTAATGCATTGATTAGCTATCCAAGAACCAGCAGCGAGAAGCTGCCTGAAAAGATTGGGTTTAAAAAAATCTTGGAGCAATTAAGCCAGCAGCCTTTTTATAAAAAATTCTGCGACGAATTATTGAAATTAAAGGAATTGAAGCCTAATGAAGGCAAAAAGGATGACTCAGCTCACACTGCAATTTATCCAACAGGGGAGGCTCCGAAAAGATTAAGCATCCAGGAAAAAAATGTGTATGATTTGATTGTCAAAAGATTCCTGTCAACATTCAAGGAGCCTGGAGTTAAAGAGAATATGAAGATTTTACTAGATGTTAAAAGCCATGATTTTGTCACAACAGGCTCAATAATAATAAAAAAAGGGTGGATTGAATTTTACGGAAAATACTACAAAAGCAAGGAATTAGAGCTTCCTAATGTTAAAAAAAATGAAGAGGTAATTATTAGTGATGTCTTGAATGATAAAAAGCAAACTGAACCTCCAAACAGGTATTCCCAATCAGGGATTGTCAGCGAAATGGAAAAACGAGGCATTGGCACAAAAGCCACAAGAGCAGCAATAGTTAAAACTTTGAATGACAGAGGTTACATTGTTGATGAAAGCATTAAAGTAACAAGGCTTGGATTAGGGGTTAATACTTCTTTGAAAAATTATTGCCCAAGAATCATTAGCGAAGATTTAACCAAAAAATTTGAAGAGCAAGCTGACTTGATTGAAGCAAACAAGGAAACAAAAGAGAATGTAATGATTCAGGCCCAAGAAATATTAATAGATATTTCTAATGAATTTAAGAAAAATGAAAAATTAATAGGCCAGGAGTTAAGTAAGGCTTTGGAAGAATCATGGAAGGAAAGCAGCAATGTTGGAAAGAAAATGGGAAAGTGCCCAAAATGCGGAAATGATTTGGTAATAATGTACAGCAAGAGAAACGGCCAAGAATTCATAGGCTGCTCAAAATACCCTGAGTGCGACACCACCTTTTCATTGCCAAAAAGCGATTATGAAGCTTTGAACAAGAATTGCAAAGTATGCAGCTCCCCTTTAGTGATTATTTCAAAGAATAAGTATGAATCCTGCCTTAACAATAATTGCCCTTCAAGAGTTGTTGGAATCTGCCCTGAATGCAAAAGCAATCTAAGGTTGATGTTTTCTAGGCGCGGCTCAAGATTTGTTGGTTGCAGCAATTTCCCTAAATGCAAGAAGCTTTATTCTTTGCCCAGCAAAGGTGAGTTGGAATTTATAAACAAGAGTTGCCCAAAATGCAACGGACCCTTAATTTTAATAGATAATACTGAAACTTGCTTAAATAAGGAATGTAAGAAAGTATAATAATGTTTTTAAATAAAAGATGCACTTTATTGTACTAAGTGAAAATAAGATGCCAAAACCCATAGTTGATTGCAAAAAATGCAAAAGACATTTTACATGCGTTTCTGTATGCCCAATGAGTGTTTTTGAAGAAACGAAAGAAGGTTGCGTTAAAGTAGCTAGACCTAAGGATTGTATTGGATGCGGAGCATGCGAGGCAAATTGTCCAACTGGGGCGATAAAGGTAAAATGAGTATTCTAAGGAGTGCTGAAACTAACAAATGTTATTAAGTGTTACTGAAACCTTTATAGGCCTAATTCTTTTAAATATTAGTTTAAATAGTCTTAAAAAGAGTGCAATAAGGAAATGGAGACAGGGATTCACTGTAACCCTTGTTACTGGATGCATAATAATGCTTCATGGAATAATCAGCTTAGTTGTAGATATGCCTATGCTAATAAACAATATCCTGTTTTTTATGGCAGTTTCAAGCATGACTTTTTCAGTGTTTTTAATCTCCAAAATGCAGGGATTAAATGCTTAAAAATCAATTACTGTTTTTTGCGGCTTTTTTTCTAATTTCTTAATTATTGGCTCGCCATAAACGCCATCATAGCCAGGAATGACTTTCATTGTCTTGTCTCTTAAACTCTGAATCACTTGCCCTAATCCTTCAAAGCTTGAATCAATCTCTGAAATGTTAGAGTCATAAAGTATTGAGTATTCTGTTCCATGCTTTTTAATCAAATCCTCATAAATTGAATTAACAGGCTTGGTTTTGATTCCTTTGTATAACAGTTTTGAAACTATCTCAATCAAAGGCACGTGGTATTTGAAATCAATCGCATTTGCTGGCTTATGGTTTTCAGGCAAATCAGCTAATTCTTCAACCCTATGCAAAACCCCAATAGTTAAATGCTTCTTGCATACTGGGCAAATATCGTTGTTCTTTATTGACTCTGCAGGGTTAAAGCAAATATTGCATTTTCTGTGGCCATCAAAATGGTATTTTCCATAACTTGGGTCAACCTCTATAGTGTATGCCATTTCTTTTCTTTTAATATTTTCAAACAATTTATCGTATGAGAACTCAGCAATATCCCCATTGAATGCATTGGCTTCCCTGCCAATCCTGTCTACAAAAGGGCCGTGGCAGTCGCTGTTGCTGATTAATAATTTATTATTCAGCTGGCTTAGCCTCCAGTTCATCACTGGGTCGCTTGATAATCCTGATTCATAAGCATAAATTTTATTTGAATACTCTTTGTAGCACTCCTCAAATTTGTCAAAACCACTCATGCTTCCAAACATGCTAAACCAAGGAGTCCAAATATGGGCAGGTATTACTAAAATTTTAGGGCTAATCTTGAAAGCTATATCGCACAATTCAACGCTTGTTAACCCTATTATTGGCCTTCCGTCGCTTGACAAGTTGCACTTCTTGCCTTTGCTTGTCAAGTATTGCCTTAATGAATCATTGAATTGCTCAACAATTTCAAAGCTTGGAAAAAATAGGATATGATGAACCCTTTTAACCTTGCCATCCTCTGAATAAATAGTTGCAATCTCTGTTGAAAGCAAAAACTGCATGCTATTATATTTGCTTTTATAAAAACCGTTGCCTAAATCATTCGTCTCATCCTTAACCTCATTAATCCATTTAGGATGAGTAATATCTCCAGTTCCTATCAAGTTTAAGCCTTTCATTGCTCCATAAATTGACAAGTGCTTAATGTCCATGGTTTTGCTTGTTGCACGGCTATACTTTGAATGGATATGGAAATCTGAATAAATCATTGAATAAATAGTAATTGCACTGATTTAAAAAAGCTTATAAAAAAAATTATTAGTTTTTTTTTCCTTTTTAAAAATATTTATCAAGCCCTGTTTGGCTTTTTTTCTTGTTTAATTCAGCAACTTGAGCTAGTGTAGATTCTATTCGTGTTTTTGAAAAATCATGCTCAGCGCACAAAATCTTTATTACCTTTTCATCATTCACGCTTCCATAATTTAATTCATAGTCTTTTTTTACAGGTGGATTTAAGAAAAATTCAAATATTTCCTTAGGCTTGATGTCAAAAGTCCATTCAACACTTGAGAATACTTTGTCAAAATCCTGGTTCTCACTCACTAATTTGTAGGCTTTTTTTGGGCCGAGACCGTTTATTCCTTTAGGGTTATAATCAGTTCCAACAAGTATTGCAATCATGATTAATTGCTCCCTTGTTAATTTAAGCCTTTTCAGCTCTTCTTTCAGCTCAATAATTTCAGGATAAATTGTTGTGTATAAATTCTTTCCAGGAATCTTTCTTTTGCCAGTAATGTTCAAATTCCTCACAAGCAAAGGAGCTCCGAATAATAAGCTGTCATAGTCCTGGCTTACGCTTGCATAAACTTCATTCTTGTTAACCATGTAAGCTGCTTGCGCTTCGCCTTCACTTAAAGCATCAATCCACGGAATGCCTAAAGCATCCAATAATTCCTTTGATTCAATTATCATCTCTTTTGTAAGCAATGCTGACTGCATAGATTTTGACTTTGCTCTTTCATAATCACCCTCTGCCAAAGCTTCTTCATAGTCCTCTTTAGCTTTGCTTCTGATATTCATCCTGTCGCTTATTGTCTGCTTTTTAAAGCTTGGAGCTTTGCCGTCAAAAACAAAGCAGGGAAGAACTCCTGATTTTAATAAATTAATAGTCCTGTAAAATAATCCACTTAAGTGGCTTGTGATGTTTCCTTTAGAGTCAACTAATGGCGAGCCGTCATATTGCCTGATTGTTGAAATGAATTGGTATAAAGCATTGTATGCATCAATTGCTACTTTTTTGCCTTTCAAGTCATTTATTTCTATCTTTTTAGGCTCCAATAATCCTTTAAGGTTAACACCCATTATATTAGTAATG
>JBAZGS010000013.1:0-22772 GCA_041652755.1 Candidatus Nanoarchaeia archaeon | reverse complement strand
CGCGTTACTTTTAAGCCAGATGCTTAATGATCATATAGATCGAGTCTCTCATTCAGGAATCCCAGGATCAATGGCTCCATGCGCCTACCCTGGGCTTATCGCAACTTGGTGCGCCCTTCATCAGCTTGTGAGCCAAGTCATCCACCTAACAGCGTATTCACCTTCAATGTAAACAAAACTTCGATTTCTCGAATTTTTGAAAACACTAAAAAATTGAATCGCTTCAATTTTTTCATGTAATGAAATTCAAACTTACTTTAGAACATTTTACTTTAGTTTATATGTATGAATTTCCACTCCTATGCAATAGACACTACTTCTGCTTTTTTAAGTATGAAGTAAAGTATCGTATCAGTATACTGGCATCTTTTCAGCATACCTCACAATATTTTAGGTCTATTAAACTATCAATATTGCCCATAGGAATGGGATATCTCTCTTGAATAATAGTAATACAATTATGAGTAATAGATATTTATAAAGGTTTTGCTCATTTAATTTTAGATCTGAATTTCCAGCCATTTATTCCTTTAAATCCCATGTTTTTCAAAACATAATCATTTAATTTCCTGTAATATTTCATCATTTCATCTTTTTTGGATAAATCAAAGCATTTCACAAATAATTCAATGAATAAGTTATCAGGAAAACTAAAAAGCCCGTATTTTTTCATGTCTTTTTTGTCAGTCAAGAACCTTAGCACCTTATGGCATCCCACATCTTCATACCCTATAACTTGGGAATAATTATAAAAAATATTGTTCAAAAAATTGTAATACACGAAATAGAACTCTCTGCCATTTTTTTCATAAACTTCCTCTAAATTGTCAAGCATATCCCATAAAGCGTATTTTGAACTCTCTTTCTTAACGCATGCAGCTTTTTTGAATCGTTTAACATTGAATTTTTTAGCAATTTTAATGATTTTTTTAACATCGCCAGTTTTATCAAACAAAACTTTGCCAGTTGAATACATATGGGCATCCAATCGTCTTCTATCCATGTAATCATCTTTAAAATACTTCAACTCCTGCCTGATTGGATTCATGAAATACTCAATTAAGAAGCCATTAACTATTTTATTGCCCCTTTCCCTCCATTTAATATCATCTTTTAAGACTATTCTTAAATCAATGTCCGAATGCTTGCTAGGGTTGCCAGTTATGTAGCTTCCGCAAGCAACAGCGCCAATAACATAATCCTTATTCTTATAATCTTTTAGAAATTCACCAACAGCTTTCTCCCAAGCTTCCATGATTATTTTATGGATGCCAATAATTTAAAAAATATTGTATTACTCAATAAAATATTTCTCATAGCCTTTCATTGCTTCAATCAATGCTGAATAAATCACAATATCTTTTTCTTTTTTAGAGCCGGATAACTTGTCCTTCAAAGCCCTCAATTTTTTTTTATAAAAATTATAAAAATAATTGCTGAAATTTTCATTAAGGGTAAAGGTCAATATTTTTTTGTCAGGAAAATACTCTACACTGGTTGAGCAAACATTCAAGTCGCTCAAATAAACCATTGATTCAGCTTCTAATTCAGAAGGGCACTCATAAATTTTATCATTTTTTTTCATAACAATGCAGTAAGGATTGCTCTTAAGCAACTGCAAATAAAAATAGCTCTTAAAATTAAACTCTTGATTACTGTTTAAAACAGCGCACTGGGCATCAAGCTTATCCTTAATCTCATCCACTCCAAACAAGATGTTGCACAATTTTTCTTTGCTACAAAATTCTTCCATTGCTTAATACTGACAAAGTTTTATTTAAAAATTTAGCTAAACCCTTTTCTTCAACTCATTAATCTTATCCCTAAGAACTATAGCTTTCTCAAAATTCAATTCCTCAACACAAGCATCCATTTCTAATTGCAAGTTTTCAATAATTATAGGTATATCAGACTTAGGAATATGCTTGACATCCTTGACTTCGCGCTCCTTAGTCTTGATAGCTTTGACAATAGTTTTAGGAACGATATTATGAACCTTATTGTACTCAATCTGAATTTCTCTTCTCCTAAAAGTTTCACTAACAGCTTTCTTAATAGAGTCAGTTAATTTATCCGCATATAATATTACATAAGACTCTGAGTTCCTTGCAGCCCTCCCAATAATTTGAATCAAGCTTCTAGCATCCCTTAAAAATCCCTCCTTGTCAGCATCAATTATTCCAATGAACCCGACTTCTGGAAGGTCTAGTCCTTCACGCAACAAATTAATGCCAACCAATACATCAAACTCTTTAGCCCGCAGTTGCCTGATAATCTCAGTCCTGTCTAAAGTGTCAATCTCTGAATGCAAATACCTTGCCTTAATCTTTTTCTTGCCTAAAAACTCAGTCAATTCCTCAGCCAATTTCTTTGTCAATGTAGTTACCAAGCACCTGTAACCTTTCTTAATTGTTAGCTCAATATTTTCCAATAAGTCATTAACCTGATTATTGCTGGGCTTAACTATTACTTCAGGGTCAATTAAACCAGTAGGCCTGATAATTTGCTCAACTGGTTTTCCTGAATGAGTTAATTCATAATCAGCAGGAGTGGCTGAAACAAAAATGACATTATTCATGAAGCTTTCAAACTCGTTGAATTTCAAAGGCCTGTTGTCATAAGCGCTAGGCAATCTAAAGCCGTAATCAATCAAGTTCTTCTTTCTTGCATAATCCCCTTTATACATACCATTCACTTGAGGCAAAGACTGATGACTTTCATCAATTATTAATAAGAAATCTTTAGGAAAATAATCAAGCAAACAATAAGGCTTCTCACCTTCAGCTCTGCCGTCAAAATGCCTTGAATAATTCTCAATACCCTTGCAAGTTCCAGTCTCCCGAATCATTTCAACATCATACATTACCCTTTGCCTTAATCTGTAAGCTTCCAAATCATTCATCAATGGCAAAGTCTCATCCAATTCCTTAAGTATTGACTTAATTGCCGCTTCATTTTCTTCCTTAGTGCTCACAAAATGCTTTGCAGGGAACAAGAAGAAATATTTGTGCTCCCCAATCAAACCCATAGAGTTTTTTTCTAGCTGCTTAATGGATTCAATTTCATCCCCGAAGAATTCAATCCTAATAACATCATCCATGTAGCTTAAAACAACATCAATGATGTTGCCAGTCACCCTGAACCTTCCGCTTACAAGCTCAATCTGATTCCTTTCATAAAGCATGTTGACCAATTTTTTAATAACTTCCTCTCGTCTAATCTTTTGGCCCTTGCGTAATTCAAAGCCTAAGCTTAAAAAGTTTTTAGGATTGCCGAGTCCGTAAATGCAAGAAACGCTTGCAACAACAATGGTGTCTGGTCTTGACATTAATGAAGCAGTGGCGCTTAACCTATACTGCTCAATTTTTGGATTAATCAAAGCATCTTTTTCAATATATTTATCCTGGCTAGGCAAGTAAGATTCAGGCTGGTAATAATCATAATAAGAGATAAAATACTCAACCCTGTTATTAGGAAAGAATTCTTTGAACTCATTGTATAATTGAGCAGCCAAAGTTTTATTATGTGACAAAACAAGCACAGGCTTATTTATTTCATTAATAACATTAGCAATGGTGAAAGTTTTACCAGAGCCAGTAACGCCAAGCAAAGTCTGAAACTTTTTTTTATTTTTAATTCCTTTAATCAGCTTAATAATTGCTTTAGGCTGACTGCCAGCAGGATTATAATTACTAATTAATTCAAAACGTTGTTTCATAAATAATAATATTAATAATAAATTTATTTAAATAGTTATTTTAATTAACCCAAGCATTTCCTAAACTAACTAAAACTGCTGCAGTCATCCAGCAAAGATAAGGCAATAATAAATAAGCTGATTTTTTGGACAATTCCTTGAATTCAACAAAAGAGAATAACACAAAAAACCAGGCAAATAACAATATTACTGCGCTGATAATTAATGAATTAAGCAGTACAAAAGTGCTGCCCCATAAAAAATTAATAAGCATTTGGATAACAAAAATCCAGAAAGCAAAATTAAGCTTTGCATTAGAAAACCCTTTATTTGATAACTCCCTTAAAGACAAGCCTATCATGAAAAACAGAAAGCTCCACATTGGAAAAAAAAGCCATTGGGGAGGAGAGAAAGGTGACGCCACATAGTTTCCTTGCGAGAATTTAACAAAAAACCATGAAGCAAAAACTATAATGCTTGAAATAAAAAACAAGTATTGAAGATTCCTTAATACTTTTGAATAATTCATGCATTAAAATAATGCCTGCGGGTTTTTAAACATTTATTTCAACATCTTAAACTTTTTCATAAGCATGATTCAAAGCATTAAAGTAACCACTATGAAATAGACAATCACTGAAGTGGCATCTGAAATTATTGTTGCAACAGGCCCGCTTCCAAGAGCTGGGTCAAACTTGAATTTTTTTATCCCTAAAGTGATGAAAAAAGAGGTAATGCAAGCAAAGATAAGCGAGAAAAAAACTGCCAAAGAAATTGCCAAAGCTATAAAAGATTGCTTCCACAATAATGAAATGCACATAAACATTAACAAGCTTAATGTTATTGCAATGCAAAAAGAGATTATTAGCTGCCTTAAGAAATATTTTTTCAAATCAAGATCCTTGCCCATAACAGCAATGTCCCTTACAAAAATTGTTTGAATCTGCGTTCCTAAAGCATCGCTCATATACACTATTGCAGGAACAAAAATAGCTATTATCACATATTTTGAAAGCGTTTCTTCAAACAATCCCATATAAAATGCGATGAACATTGAGCCAACAAGCCCAAAAATAAGCCAGTATAGCCTGTCTTTAATGGATTTTAAAATAGGGATTTCTAAGCTGTTTTCAAAATCCAAATGGGATTTATGGATTCCAGCAAAATGAAACAAATCCTCCCGTAAAGTCTTGTTCACAATTGACAAAATTTTTTTAGAAGGAATAACACCAACTAGTTTTTTTGAATCAAGCACAGGAACTGCCTTAAGGTTATATTTTAGCGCCAAATCCGCAACTTGCTCAATATTTGTTTTTTCACAAGCATGAATTATGCTTGTTTGCATAAGATTCTTCAATTTCTCGGATTTTTTGTTGTTGAAAAGCTCTTCAATAGACAAAAATCCCAGCAATTCCTTGTCCTTGCCAACAACATAGATGCAGTCTGAAAAATCATAGTTCGTGCTGCGTTTTTCAAGCATTAATAATACATCTTTCACAGTGCTTTTTACTCCAATAATTGGAACATTTTCAAGAATATACTTTTTTAATAAAGGATTAACAGCCATTTTTAAAAAACCCTACATTAAATGAAGATACTTCATAGTTATTTTAATCTTTTGCTCCTTAAATTCTTGTTATAATTAATCGCGAATCTATGCGCTTCATCCCTTACTCTTTGGAGCAATTTAAGAGCCTCGCTCTTTTTATTAAGCAATAAGGGGCTTGCCCTATTAGGCAGCCAGAGTTCCTCAAATTTTTTCGCAAGGCTAATAATTGGAATATTAATGTTTAATTCTTTCAAAGCTTTCCTAGCGCTTGACAATTGCCCCATTCCGCCATCAATAAGCATTAAGTCCGGCAAAGGCTTATTCTCAAGCAATAATCTTTTATACCTTCTGAGCACAACTTCTTTCATTGCCTTAAAATCATCAATTTCATCAATTAGAGTTTTAATCTTAAACTTTCTATACTCATTCTTATTAGGCTCCCCATTCTTGAACTGCACCATGCTTGCAGTTGTGTCAGTTCCTGACAAATGAGAAATGTCAAAGCCTTCAATAATATGAGGAACGTTTTCAAGATTAATGAAGTCTTTAAGCTCAAGCAACGCGTTTTTTGATTTTAAAAATTTTTCAGCAATATTCTTTTTAACCAAATCAAGCATTTTTAACTTGTCGCGGGATTTGGGCAAAATTATTTTAACCTTACAATTCTTGGTTTTCAAAAAATCAAGCAAAACCTTTTCAACATTTTCCCTTAGCACTATCTCTTTAGGGACAATATTTTCAGAGTAATACTGAAAGATGAACTGGGAAAAAAAATCAGGAGAATAACTAAATTCAAACTCCTCTTTCTCGCTGACCAATCCATTATTAACCTTAAAAACCATTATGTAAACTGCAGAATCATCAACTAAGTAATCAATAAAATTTTCATTATTCTTTTTATCCCTCTGTATTATCTGCTTCTCATTCAGGTAAATAATTGCTTTAAGCTGCTCCCTAATAATTATTGCTTTCTCAAAATCCTGGCTGATTGAACATTTCCTAACCTCATTTCTTAATAGGGTTATAAGCTCATCATTTTTCCCGAGCAAAACTTTTTTAGCTTTATTTACTGAATTTAAATAGTCCTTTCTGCTAATATTATTAATGCATGGTGCAGAACATAATCCTATCTGAAAACGCAAGCATTCCTTTTTTGGCAGCCTATTGCAAGTCCTTAATTTAAAAGATTTGTTGATAAATTCCAAAATGTTCTTCCTGTCAGATGCCAAAACAAAAGGGCCGAAAACATTCTCGCCTTTCTGCCTTTCCCTTAAAACAACAAATCTTGGAAACTCATCATCAGTTATTTTAATGAAAGCATAAGTTTTAGAGTCTTTCAGGCTAATATTATAATAAGGCTCAAGCTTTTTTATCAGGTTATTCTCTAAAATCAATGCTTCAATTTCATTATTAGTCACTATGTAATCAACGCTGTCAATGTTTTTTACCAAAGCCTTGGTTTTTTCATCCAAGCCCTTGCTCATGAAATAATTGCCAACCCTTTTTTTCAAATTCTTGGCTTTGCCTACATAGATAATCTTATTATTCTTATCCTTGAACTGATAACTTCCAGGCTTATTAGGTAAAGATGATAAATCAATCATTAATAAAGAAAAAAGCTTATTAATTTAATATTTTATGCATTTAATGCAGTCCTTCTTTTTTTAGCACTTCAAAATCAATATAATAATTTAAAATTTTTTTTAATTCTGAGTTAATTCAACGCCTTTTATTATTTTATTGCTTTTTTGGTTAAAAAGCTTTAATTTGTAGTAAATTTTTGCAGAAAAATAATTGTCTTTTATTAAGGTTATCTCTGCCTTTACTTTTTCAGGATTTTTCAGCATGAGCTCTCCAAGAATATTATGAATAAAAGAGCCTTCAATCATTGAAAAAATGAAAGTATTTTCAAAAACCTCTATCTTTGACTTTAAGTAATTTAATTTGAATTCCTCGAGTTTTTCTTTAAAATTCTCAAAATTCTCAAAATTTATGTAATTATTACTGAAAATATTGCTGACATCTTTTCCAACTTTGACAAATAACCTTTTGTCATATTGGGCTAGGGGGCATTTATATTTAGGGTTATGCACTGAAACTGCCTCAGTGAATTTAAACCCTTCAAAATCATAGTTTTTAACATAATTGTTATAAGTCCATTTTCCAAGCATATCCTTTTTCATATAATCCATTTCGATTACTTTTTTATTGCAAAGCTCAAAATCCTCAAGATTGTCTGTTAAAATTATTATTTCCAGCTTTTCTCTAGGGCTTTCTTTGTTCATAACTAATCTTTTAAAGATTTTTCTTTAAAAAAGTTAGCTTTATTTAAAAATGAATAGTTTTAAAAAAAGATTTGTATAATAATGAAATTGTGAACCACGCAACTATTAATGATAGAATCTATGAATACATAAACAATTATTTTAGACTTAATGGAAATGCTAAACCGGAAATAAGCAATGATGCTTTAAGGGTTGCAAAAGAGTTAGGCTTAGAAAAATGCTTATTTGAAAAAGAATATATTGAAAACCCTGATATAATACATCCAAAAGGGTTAATAAAGGATTTTTATCCTTTAAGGGACAGAGGAATACTTAAGGGAATATTGTTGTTTGGTTCATTAAAGAAAGGGCATTATGTTGATGATTTATCAACTTATGAAAATATTGAAAAACAACTAGTGACTTCTGAGCAAAACTTTTGGCACCATTCTTTTCTAGGGGACATGTTTAACTACCCTTATGGCAGCGACGGTGATTTCTGCTTCATAGTTGAAGACGAATATTATACCAGTAACCCTGAAAAAATAAAATCTGACTTTTCAGCAATATTACTGAATCATCCAAAATACTATTTTGAGCATTTTTCAATAATACCCAAATCCCAACTTTATAAACTAATGGAAGAATTTGACCCTTTCAGGCTAAAAAAAATCCAAAATGAAAATTTTGATCTCTTATTTTTCAAAATAAAACCAGACTATTACCCTATAGGCATCAAAGAATCTGCCAAAGAGGAGCTTATTAAAAAAAGACAAGAGCATGAAAAAAAATTAAAAACATTAATGGAAAAGCTTGAATTACTGAAAGAAATCTACAAAAATGATGAAATCAAGTCAAAAATGATTGAATACTCATTGAATAGGATTAACTCAGGAGTCACATGCGAAAGAGAAGACAGTTTTGGACATGAAAGGGTTTTAAAATCGTTGCCAAGGTCATTTTTTTTAAACTTTGACCCTTCATTTTTGCATTCAATAAAGAACATAAATAATTATTCAATAATCTCCAACTCTTTTGAAAAATATCTTTCAAGCTTTGAAAAAGAACTTAAAGAACAGGAGCTTAAAAATAACATAAGGATGAATAAGTGGCACTTCATGAAAGAGTTCAGGAATTATTACCTGAAAAAAACCATATCAAAAAATAATTTTAAGGTGTAACTTTATGGATGAACTTATTAATTTATTAAAGGACATGGGCTTAAGGGACTATTTAATTAAAGCTTACATGGATATCTTAAAGTCAAAAGAGCCGAGCACTGCTTATGAAATAGCAAAAAGTTCAGGACTTCCTTTGTCAAAAATCTATGAAATATTAAATGAATTAATGAAAAAAGGATTAATCTATTTAGTCCCAGGAAAATTCAAAAAATTCATGGCTTGCGAGGCAAAAACTTCGCTAAAAAACATGCTGCTTTCACAGCTTGAATCAATCAATGACCTTTCTTCAAGGATTGATGATTTGAAGCTTCCCACTATTAAGCAGGAAAAAATAATGATATTTAGGGGAAAGGAAAGAATGGCAGTTTTTGAGGATGACTTGAAAAATGCCAAGATTTATTCTTACTCTTTTTTCCAGAATATTCCACAGCTTAATCACCCCTTAAAAGAGTTAATAAAGAATAAGATAAAAAAAGGAATTGATATAAAGGGGATAATAAGCTTGAATGAAAAAAATAAGTTATTATGCAATGAATGGAACAAGATATTCCCAAACATTTACAAGGTGAAAAATTTGCTAGAAAATTCAAGAATGGGAGTAATAGATGATGAAATAGTGAGATTCACATTGATTGAGAATAACGAGCCGCTAATGATAAGAATACATGACTCTGACCTGGCAATTCTTTTCAAAAAAGTTTTCATAAACGAATGGGATGAGGTATGAGTTTTTATGAAAACAATTGTTTTAGTGAGCGATATCCACAATAATCTGGAGGCTCTCAAAAAATTCACCAAAAAAAATGCAGGAAACCAAATCATATGCTTAGGTGACATAATAGGATACAATGAAGAATTTGATCCTAATAAATCTGTAGATGAAATAAGGAAAAACAATATTTATTCAATTGCAGGCAACTGGGATAGAATGGTAAACATTAAAGAAGCTCCAGGATTAAATTATAATGGAGACACTGATTTTGAAAAAAAACTCCTTAAAGAGCAAGAAATCTATGGAGGAACAGTTCCAAACAATAAATATTACACTCAATCAACAAAGAACGCGCTTGAATCAATAATAACAGGCATTTCTCAAGAGAACAAAGACTACCTCAATTCATTAAAAGACACCTATTCTATTCATGGAATATATTATTTTGTTCATGGAGGATTCCATGAATCTCAGCTAAAAAAAGAACTGAAAGAATCAACTGATTTCAATGTAAAACAATTCAATTACAATGCTTTCATAACAGGCAAAGAATCTGATTCGCAGCTAGTTCCTGGAAAAATAATAATACTCGGACACACTCATAGTGCTGCAGTATTTTATGAAGGAAAATATGAAGAAATAAGCAATAGCTCTGAAAACACTGAATTCGAAATCGAAAATGATAAAGGTGCAGTGATAATCCTTCCATCTCTTGGAAGAAAAGTTAAGGAAAATGAATTTAATGGCTATGCCTTGATGAAAGTGTCAAAAAAAAAAACCAAGATAAATTTTTTAAAAATATAAAAATCAAAAAAAATATTCATTGAATTCGTTTATTAATTCATCAGCCCTAGTTCCATTAATGACATAATGAATTTCATTAAAATAATGAATAGTTCTTCCATTACTTACTGCTTCTTGCTTGGCTGAGTCATACATCTTGTTAAACAATCCAATTTTTTCACCAGGCAATGAATATTTTACCTTATTCCCTGTTAATTTGTTCCAATAATAAACCCTATTGTTGTCAAATTCTATTGCGTATTCATTATTGCTAAAGCTCATGCTTCCCTCAGGATGAAAATGAAGCTTGGAATCCAAATTTAACTCTTCATCTGCATGGCTGATTAAATGTTGGCTATATGTCTTTATCATAAGTTTCATATAGCTCTTTATCCTATTAATAGTTCTTAACCCCTTTAAAGAGTATAAAATTACCCAAATAATCAACGCTTATTCAGTGCCATAATACCTGTCGCCGAAATCTCCAAGCCCTGGAACCAAATAAAACTTTGAATTAAGAATGGGGTCAATCACTCCAGTGACGATTCTAACCTTTTTATATTTGCTAATTATTGTGTTAAGGCCTTTTTTGCAGGACAATAAGTTGCAAAAAATTATCTTATTCTCTTTAGCCCCTTTTTTTAATAATAACTCAATAGCTGTCAATGCTGAACCTCCAGTTCCAAGCATGGGATCAAGAAGAATTATTGTATTATCTGATAAATTCTTCGGCAATTTTGAGTAAAAAAAAACGGGCTTAGCATCCTTTTCATTTCTTTGAATTAATATTTTCCCGTAACTTGCATTTGGAAAGAACTCCATGAATGCTTTCTCCATCGAATCTCCTGAGCGAAGAATTGACACCCCGCATATTTTTTCATTCAGCTCTAATCCGTTGAATTTAGAGCCAGTTCCAGTAAAAACTGCTTTATCAACCAATTTTAATTGGTTAAAAACTTCATTCATTAAAATCTGCATAATCATTTCAGAATAGTTCCTAAACTCCTTCATTTTAGTTTTTTTATCCCTTAATTTAGTGAACAAATATATCAAATACTTCGTTTGCTTTAACTCTAAAACATTTTTCATAATTAGTCACTTATTTTAGTTCCAACAAATTTTTTCCCATCAAAATAATTATTTAAATTACTCAAATTCTTGCCGTTCATAATAACTACTTCCAAGCCTAATTCTTCAGCTTTCTTTGAAGCAATAGGGTCAAAAGGAGCGTTAAGTCCAGGATTCCACTTGTCTCCAACAATTTTCCTGAACTCTTTCCACGAAATATTCTCAATCTTTTTAGCATCCTTAAACTTGTTAGGATCCTTGTCATAAGCGTACTCAATATTTGACAAATTAATCACTTTTTTAGCCCCGAAATTGTTAGCTAATAATACTGCATCAAAGTCAGTGCTAAAACCAGGCTTCCAGCCGCTGGCTATCATGAATTTTTCCTTAAAATTTAATTCAACTAAAGGATTAGACACAACATCAGGGTAGCAATTTTTCTTAAAAACATTTTTGATAAACTCTGCATTAAGCTTAGTTGCAGCTATTCCAACCCAATCGCCATCATCCTTTGAACTGTCAAAATTCGTTAAGGCTTTCTGGTACTTCCTTGCAATACTCCCCCCTCCAACAACAAGGATGAACCTTTCATGCCTTTTTAATAATAATTCTTTAAAATTCTTAACAAAATCCACATCAATCTCATTAGGCACAATTAATGAGCCTCCAACGCTTAAAATAATAATATCTGACTTCATTAATACTATAGAACTACTCAATGTTTTAAAACATTTATTATTTCAGCATTTTTCTTAAATACTCAGCAGTGTAGCTCTTAGCATTCTTTGCAACCTCTTCTGGCGAGCCAGTAACAATCACTTCTCCTCCCTTATCCCCTCCATCAGGGCCTAAGTCAATAATGTAATCAGCTGATTTAATAACATCCAAGTTATGCTCAATTACTACAATGCTATTGCCTTTGTTCACTAATTCATTAAGCACCATTATTAATTTTTTCACATCATCAAAATGCAGCCCAGTGGTTGGCTCATCCAATAAGTACAAAGTTTTTCCAGTTGCTCTCTTGCTAAGCTCCCTTGTTAATTTAATCCTCTGCGACTCTCCTCCGCTAAGGGTGGTGGAGCTTTGCCCAAGTTTAATATAACCTAAGCCAACTTTTTCTAAAACTTCAATCTTTCTTTTAATATTAGGGATGTCCTTGAAAAACTCCAAAGCTTCACTAACACTCATATCCAAAACCTCGCTTATATTCTTATCCTTAAATTTAACTTTCAATGTTTCCTTGTTGTATCTTTTGCCTTTGCACTCCTCGCAAGGCACGTAAACATCAGGCAAGAAATTCATCTCAATCTTGATAACCCCATCGCCTTGGCAGTTCTCGCACCTTCCTCCAAAAACATTGAAAGAAAACCTGCCAATTTTGTAACCTCTCTCTTTTGATAATTTAGTTTGCGAGAACAAATACCTAATATCATCAAAGACTTTAATGTAAGTTGCAGGATTGCTTCTTGGAGTTCTGCCAATAGGGCTCTGGTCAATAACTATGGTTTTGTCAATTAATTCCTTGTTAACAATATCTTTGGAGTCATTCATTAAACCTTCATGCAGGCAATCGTAGATAAGTGTTGACTTGCCTGAACCGCTAACTCCAGTAATAGCTGTAAGAACACCTAAAGGTATTTTTGTGCTAACATTTTTTAAATTATTCTTAGAAGCATTCTTTATGCCTAAAAAATCCTTAAACATTCTTCTGTTATTAGGCACTTCAATTTTCAGCTCACCAGACAAATACTTGCCAGTAATAGAATTAGAGGCATTGATTAAATCCGCAACAGTTCCTGCAGCCACCACTTTTCCTCCGTGTATTCCAGCGCCAGGGCCAATATCCACCAAATAATCTGCTTTCCTAATAGTGTCCTCATCATGCTCAACAACTATCAAAGTATTTCCCAAATCCCTTAAATTGCACAAAGTATTTATTAACTTATCATTGTCTTTTTGATGCAATCCAATGCTAGGCTCATCCAAAACATAAAGCACTCCAGTTAAATTTGAGCCAATCTGTGTAGCTAATCTGATTCTTTGAGACTCACCGCCGCTTAAGCTTCCAGCACTTCTTGATAATGAAATATAAGACAATCCAACTTTATACAAAAACCCCAGCCTAGCGTTTATTTCTTTTAAAATATTCTCAGCAATGATATACTCAGACTCGTTGAATTTTAAACCCTTAAAAAAATTAATAGCTTCTTCAATTGACAAATTACTTATTTTATCAATTGATTTATTGTCAATCAAAACATTCAAAACATCCTCCTTTAGCCTTTTGCCTAAGCATTTAGGGCAAGGCAAAACTTTCATGAACTTTTTAAGCTCCTCCCTCCTGTATTCAGAATTAGTCTGGCTAAATAATCTGTCAGACTGTGGAATTAAACCCTCCCATGTGCCGCTCCTGCTCCATTCAGAATCGCCTTGATTCATAGTCATTTTGAATTTTATAACCTTATCACTTCCATACATTAAAGCATTATATTGGGCTTTGCTCAACTCATTAATGGGAGTAAAAACGCTAAAGCCAAAACTTTTTGCAACATTCTCCAAATACTTAGCTCTCCAGCCATCAACAATGTTCCTGTATAATTTAATTGCTCCATCAATAATAGAAAGGCTCCTATCAGGAATAACTAACTCTGGATCAAATTCCATTTTAACACCCAATCCTTTGCATTCCTCGCAAGCTCCAAAAGGGCTGTTAAAGCTGAACATCCTAGGCTCTAATTCAGGTAAATTGTATCCGCAAATAGGGCAAGATAGTTTGCTTGAAAAAATCTCTTCATTATTGCCTTTAATAATTACTAAACCATCAGATTTAGTTAATGCTAAAGAAATTGCCTCATCTAATCTTGACTCTTCATCAACATTAACACTATCAATGATTAAGTCAACATCATGCTTCTTATTCTTGTCAAGAGTAATTTTGTCAAGTGTTTTGTAAACTTTGCCATTAACCCTAACCCTTGAAAAACCATCCTTGTTCAAATCCTTGAACAATTGCTCAAAACTACCTTTTCTTTGCCTAACAATAGGTGATAAAATCAGCACTTCATTTTTTTCAGCATCCTTAATTTTTTTAACCATTGCTTCAACACTTTGCGCATGAATCCTAACCTTATGCGTAGGACAATAAGCCTTGCCAACCCTGGCATACAATAATCTTAAATAATCATACACTTCCGTAACCGTTCCGACAGTGCTTCTTGGATTATTATTAGTGGTTTTTTGGTCAATGCTAATGGCAGGACTTAAGCCGTCAATTTTTTCAACATCAGGCTTATTCATGACACCTAAGAATTGCCTCGCATAAGCTGATAAACTTTCAACATACCTTCGTTGGCCTTCAGCATAAATAGTGTCAAAAGCTAAAGTTGACTTGCCAGAGCCGCTGATTCCAGTAAACACAATAAGTTTATCCCTAGGCAATTCCAAGTCAATATTTTTTAAATTATGCTCTTTTGCGCCAACAATAACAATCTTATCCATACCAGTAAAGATTCCAATTCTTTATTTATAAGCTTTATTTAAGAAACTCTATTAAAGACTAGACTTAGATAATTATTTAACTTGCCTAAAATTTTAGCTAAACATGGCATTATTGATTCCATTAATAGCTTCAGTTTTGCAGTCAGCATCTTTCTGCCTAGACAAAGCAATATTGTCAATCAAGAAAGCCACTTATAAGCAATACTTGGTTGTAAGCTTTCCACTAATAACCTTATTCACATTTGTAATTTTTCTAATATTCAAGCCTGAAATAAATTCTGAAATATTTTTAGCAAAAAATTTGCTGCTAATAATAATTTCAATAGCCATAACTATTGCATCAAACCTAATATTTTATAATGCTTTAAAGAAGGATTTTTTAAGCGAAATACAAACAATTGAGCTGCTTAAAAATTTTCCATTAATAATTTTTGCAGCATTAATATTTCCCGATGAAAGGAACTATATCACTATAGTTCTTGCAATAATCTCTGCTGCAGCAATTGCTTGGTCCCATCATGAAAAGAAAAGATTCAGGATAAGTCATACAACAGTAATATTATTATTGTGGAACTTGTTCATAAGCCCATTCAGGGGAATAATTTCAAAAGCTTTGCTTGAAACATGGAACCCAATAACTTTGCAATTAGTGACTGATGGATTAATTGGCTTAATATTATTTGCAGCATTCTTCAAAACTATCAAAAAAACGCCAAAAGGGGCAATACCTTATTTAATAATCACAAACATTCTAACCTCGATTGCTTGGATTCTTTATTATTACAGCTACCAAGCATCAGGAATAGTTTACACAGTGCTTATTTTTTCGCTTCAGCCAATACTAGTCTACTTAGCATCTTTAATATTTTTCAAGGAAAAATTTAACTATAAAAAATTCGCATCATTCATAATAATCTTGGCAGCAATAATACTTGCTCAAATATAATGCTTGGCGGCCAATAATTCAGCAGTAAGGATTGCTCCTCCAGCAGCTCCCCTAATGGTGTTATGGGATAATCCCACAAATTTGCAATCAAAAACTTCGCACTTCCTAAGCCTTCCAACACTAATAGCCATTCCTTTATCAGCATCCCTATCTTTTCGGGGCTGAGGTCTATTATCTTCAGCCAAATAAATAATGGGCTTTTTTGGAGCAAACGGAAGATTAAGCCTCTGAGGCTCTGAAGTAAAATCATTCCAAATACTAATTATATCATCAAAGCTTGGTTTATTTGAATCAAATTCTAAGCTAATGCTAGCAGTATGGCCATTAATTACAGGAACTCTAGTGCAAGTTGCAGAAATTTTAAGGGCACTATAATTTTCAATGCCTCCATTATTAAATTTTCCTAAAACTTTCAAAGGTTCAAGTTCTGTCTTATCCTCTTCCCCTCCAATGTAAGGAACAATGTTATCAATCATGTCTAATGATGCAACTCCAGGATAACCTGCTCCAGAGACAGCCTGCAAAGTTGTTGCAATAATTTTTTTAGGATTATAACCTTTTTCAATCAATGCATAAATTGGTGTCAAAAAACTCTGGATTGAACAATTAGGCTTGCAAACAACAAAGCCTTTATCAAAACTCCTATTTTCTTTTTGGTAATTAATTAAATCTAAATGCTCATAATTAATCTCAGGAATAATCATTGGCACATCCTGAGTCCACCTATGGGCTGAATTATTAGATACAACAGGAATGCCTAATTTTGCATATTCCATCTCAGTCCTTTGAATATCTTCCTTATTAGATTCATATGATGAAAAAACAAAATCACAATTATTAATTGCATTTTTAGGATTTGAGGCATTATTTAAAATAATATCTTTCATATTATCAGGAACTGGCTCATCCATGAACCATTTATTTTTCAAAGCTTCATAGTAACTTTTTCCATCATTCCTTGATGAAGCAGCCAAATAAGTAATATTAAACCAAGGATGATTCTTTAGCAAAATTGCGTAGTTTTGGCCAACAGCACCTGTTGCTCCTAAAATTCCAACATTAAATTTTTTCATAGCATTATTTTAAATAAATATTTAACTATATAAATTTGACGAAATACTCAGTCAAAAATCATTAAAATCTTTCTGCACAGGGTTCAAAAAATCATTAATTCTCTTGTCAATAATTATATCGCTTTTTCTTAAGGGCTTAGAAAGCTTTAATCCATTAAGCGAAGTGCACCTGCTTAAAGCAACATAAGCTTGGCCATGGGCAAAAGCGCCAGATCCGAAATCAATAGTGATATTTTCAAAGGTTTGACCCTGGCTTTTATGAATAGTCAAAGCATAAGCAAGTTTTAAAGGAAACTGCTTGAAAGTTGCAACAGTTTTTGAAAAAATCTTGTCATGCCTTTCATCATAATCGTACTTAATTTTTTCATAAGTATTCTTTTCAATGCCCACAAAAGTATTTTCTAATTTAACAGTCACTAATTCTTTGCTGATATCATGAACCAATCCTATGCTTCCATTGTAATATAAGAACTCAGGATGATTTTTTACAATCATTACTTTTGCCCCAATCTTTAATTCCAAATCCTTGTCAACTGGAAACTCCTTAAGCTCACCAGTAACCTCTCCATTCAGCACTCTTTTATTGCCAGGCAATTTTTCAATCCGCATCTTATTAATATTAGAAGCATGCCAATTATTGCAGGTAAGAATAAGGGAGTCATCAGGCTCCCTTGAAACCCTAGAGTTAATAATTCTCAATGATTCATCGCTTATATCTCCATTCCTAATCTCATTCAGGATGCTTATAAAATCCTCCTCTTTTTGCCTGTAAATCTTATCCAATTCAATAGTGTTAAGATTAAATTTTTTGAAGCATTTTGCATCAAAAAAATAAGGAGACGCGTAATAATTAGAAAAAATATACTCTGAATCCCTTGATACTGGAGGCAGCTGAAACAAATCGCCAAAAAGCAGCAATTGGCATCCTCCAAAAGGCAGCTTAGAATCTTTGCCGTTTAATCTCATGAACTTGTCAATGCCATCCATTAAATCAGCCCTAACCATGCTAGCTTCATCAATTATGATGCAATCAATTCTGGAGTAAAGCTTATTATTTTCAACTTTTTTTACATTAGAATCAGTGATTATTCTAGGAGGAAATTTAAAAAAAGAATGAATTGTTTGGCCGGAAACATTCAAAGCAGCTATTCCAGTTGGAGCTAAAATCACGAACATTTTCTTGGTTTTTTTGGAAAAAAACTTCAAAAACGTTGACTTACCAGTTCCTGCTTTGCCAGTAATAAAAAAAGAATCTCTGCTGTTTTCAACCCTTCTAAATAACTCATTGAATTCATCGCCTAAATCAATGTCATTATTAAACTCAAACAAAGTGCTCATAACAAAAATCATTATCCAACTTATTTAAACTTAACTACTAAAATGCCTGTAATTTATTTAAATCAAAGACGCATCAAATAATGCTAATGAAAAACACTAATAAACTGCTTTTGCTAGTGGGAACAGTACTATTTTCAATATTTTTAATTTATTTAAGCAGTTCTTTTTACCAAATCATAGTATTAAGCCTAACAATTGCTTACTTAGTTAATCCATTAAAGAAAAAACTATTAACGCGAATACCAAGCAAAAACATTGCATCGTTACTTTCATTACTCATAGGTTCATTAATTGTAGGAATATTTTTTTTAGTAATAATAATAAGCTTATATAACAGTGTTTTAGGAATAAAAGACATATTAGCAAAAAGCAAAGATTTTGAATTAGCTTTTTTGTCAATAACTTTGCTGAAAAACGTTAATCTCAGCGAGATTTTAACAACAGCAGGAATAAACCAATTGCTTAATATAATACAATTTATAGTCTTAGTTGTGCCAAACCTTTTAATAAACCTTACAATATTCTTAATATTATTATTTTATTTCATAAAATACTGGGAGGATATAGCTTATATAATAAAAGGAATTGTTCCGCCTGGAGAAATAAGGGATTTTGACATCTTTTTTAACAAAATGGATTTAGTGATGAAATCCATATTCCAAGCCCAATTTTTCACGTCATTAATACAATCACTCATGCTATTCGTTTTTTTACTATTTCTGCAAATACCTTATGCTTTCGAATTAACCCTTTTCACATTCATAATGTGCTTTTTAAGCATAACCTCAATGGTTGTTCCAATAGGGGTTAATATTTATTACTTTTATATAGGAATAAACACAGGAAACTTTGCAACATTTTTCATAACCCTTGCTTTCTCAGCATTCATATTCGTAATTGATGACTTCATAAAACCTTTAATCAGCAAAAGAATAGCAAATACAAACCCTGTTGTTTTCTTGCTTGGAGTTTTTGGAGGAATCGCAACATTTGGATTCACTGGATTTATAGTTGGACCTTTAATAACAACTTCATTATTCAATCTTTTTGAAATAACTTATAAAGATTAATCATTTAAGTTTATTAACTAATTTTTTTACTTCAACATTACTAATATCATATCTTCCCATGATTTCCCTGCCCATATGGCAAGGCTCAAGCCCATTATTAAAATAAAAATGATCTTTTGTTTTATCCAAATACCTTGGAATTAAATGCCAATGCAAATGATGATAATAATTGCCAAGCAATAAAAAATTGAAATGGTCAGGATTAAATTTTTTTTTTAAAATACTTGAAACTTTCATGACACTGCTCATTAAATTATTCCTATCCTTTTCGCTTAAATCAAAAAAACTAGTAACATGTTTTTTATAATAAACTGAACTTTTTCCATAAGTAATTTGTTTTGGCGAAACACAAGCAATAACATTATCATCCTCATAAAAACAATTATTTTTTTCCTTAACTCTGTCACAAATCTTGCACATATTTCTTAAAATAATGCCCTAAAATAAAAATGTTACCTCAAAATCACCAAATAAAGAAATTATCAGGGTTTGGACTGAGAGGGATTCGGAACCAGCCCTTTGTTTCACAAAGCGTTGGCGGAAAATCAAAAATAAGAATAATATTTTGTATGGACTGAGAGGGATTCGAACCCCCGGCCTCCACAGTGCAAATGTGGCGCTCTACTACTGAGCTATCAGCCCGATAATAAATAATAAGCAAAACAGTTGTTTAAAAACTTTTTCTAAATTAAATAATTAATAGAATTCTTTATAATTTATACTATTATTTTATACCTAATGAACCTTAAATTTGAGAGGGCAAGGGCAGAAGAGGAATTAATCAAATACATTGCTAAAAAATTAGGATGGACTTATTTAAACACTGAGCAAATAAGGTGCTTACACTCTTACAACAGCTCCAGCAAATGCAACTCCAGAATAAGCGGGTCGCAAAAAATCTTCAGCGACGTTTTTAAAATAAAACCCTCATACGTCATTGAGCTACTTCAGCCAAATTTTGAAAAGCTAAGTAACCAGCAAAAAACAAGGCAATTAATTATTGCATTGCTTCATATTCCAAAAACTTTCAGCGGCGAAACAAAAAAATTCCTAGGCTTAACAGAAAACGATATCCAAAAATTGTATGAAAAGGTGATAATTTGAACCTTAAATACGTGCCTGACTACAAAAACGAAGCCATAATAAAAGACATAATCACAAAATTAGGATTAGATTACATTAACTCTGACCAAATAAAATGCGTGTTATCCTATAAAAGCTCCAGCAAAAGAGTAATCGCAAGGCTGCATCCTTCACTTAGAGTATTCACTTATGCATTTGACTCAAAACCTTTGTATATTATAGAATTAATAAGCGAAAAATTCAATAAATTAAGCGAGAAAGACCAAATTAAGGTATTAATACATGAATTAATGCATATTCCAAAAACTTTCAGCGGAGCAGCAAGAGACCACAGCAAGATGGGAAACATGTCAAGCAATGGAAAAATGTCAAAATATTTGAACAGCAACTGCAAAACCGTTGATAATTTATTAAAAGAATATTACCTTAAATCAGGCAAAGATTTCAAAGAGCAAGGGCTATTTGAAAGATTCTCAAACCTGTTAAGATAATCATAACAATTTTAAAGTATATAGTTTTTCTAAAAAACCATGAATGCTAAAAAAATCCAAGGAACTGACTTTTTTGTAGATGTTAAAGATGAAAACTCCTATGAATTATCTTTAATAATCCAAAACCAAATAATTCACAATTTTGAATTCAACCTTGAAAATTATACCAAAATGATTAATTATTTAAAACAAACAAATTTTTCACAAAATACTGACTACTCGCTAGATTCTGATAAATTAAGCTCTTTTTATATAACAAAGTGGGAAACAAACGGGGTTCCAACATATTGCTCCAGAGCTTGGGTTAATGGTGACTGGTCAACATATAGCATAATTGGTGAGAAAGACTTGAAAAATTTGCCAAAAAATCTTGAAAGCTTAATAATCAAAAAAAAGCCAATAATAAAATTACCTTCAGCTCAGCCAGCAATTTTTAAAGAAACATCCCCTGAATCAGGGATAAATAGCCAAGAAAACCAGACATATAATGCTGATACATTAAAAGAAGAAATGCTTAAATTCTTACAAGAAGAAAAAGAAAAAATGAAAGGTCAATAAAAAGATTTAAATATTACTAACTATTAATAAATTAATAGTTATGAACTCAGCCAATAATAGAAATAAGTGGAACTCAACAGTCTTTATTGGTTGCTTTTATGTCTTACATAAATAAGGCCCAATGAGAGTTCAACAAATTCTTAACAAAAATCTTGAGGGTAAAACTTTAACATTAATGCAATAAAAAAAAGCTAAAAGTTTGAATGCTTATTTCAATCAACGAAATTGTTCAAATACTAAGGCATTAACTCTGATAAACCAATAAGGGAGTTACAAGCATAGCATAACTTGCATAATAACGGGTTGCTCTTGATAATATCAAACTTCTTAAGCCAATTTTATTGTTCATTAAAAAAAAATTTAGTCCAACAAAATATAAAAACATGAAAAACAAAACCGTAAAACCGATAAAGTAAGATTCGGGTTCAATAATCAAGAAGTTAACCGCGCTAAACTTGGGCATTAACTCACAACCCGCAAGGGGTAAACCAATAAGGGAGTTACAAGCCAAGCCAAACATTGGCACACCATTGACTTGCTCTGTTGAACCCTGAACCTTTATTTAAAAACAAAAAATATTTATAATAATTAAATAAACAATAAATACTATAATGAAACTAGCTGTTCCTTTTTTCAAGCAAACAACCCTTCTTAATTGCGGGCCATCAGCGCTAAAAATGGTTCTTGCATACTTAGGAAAAGATGAAAACATAACTGTTTTAGAAGAAAAGACAGGCATTAAAGAAGGCAAAGCCATATATACTATTCAAATAGCAATTGCAGCAGCTTTAATGGGTTATAAGACAGAATTTTACTCAAAACATTTACTATTCAATGAAGATAACATGAAGTTTGAATTCTACAAAAATTACAGTGAAATGGACATGAAAAAATCAATAGAACTAGCACATGAAGCAAAAAAATTAGGAGTGAAGATTGAAGAAAAAACAATGGAATTGAACGAGCTATTAAATTATTTAAATGAAGATAAAATACCTATATTAATCCTTAACTGGAATGTCTTGATTAACCAAGAAGGATACAGGGGGCATTTTGTGCCAATAGTAGGATATGATGAAGAAAATGTCTATATTCATAATCAAGGGCTAAAAGATTCGCAGGAATTCATGCCTATTAAAAAAGAATTATTCGATAAATCAAGAAAATCAGAAGGCACAGATGAAGATATAGTAATAATCTACAGAAAATAAGGCTCTCGCTAATCAAAATAAAAAAATCGAAGTAGTGCTTGTTGTAATGGAGAATGCAAAAATTGTGTTCTGCACTCAACAACTAAAGTTACTACTTTTTTTTCTTTCGGAAAAAAAAATAAAAGGAGGTGATCCACCCGCAGGTTCCCCTACGGGTACCTTGTGTTGACTTAACCCTTCTTACCAACCTTAGGTTCGAACCAAACAATGAAGAATGGTTCTCACCCAAAGCTAATTCGAGTGGCTT
>JBAZGS010000012.1:0-23761 GCA_041652755.1 Candidatus Nanoarchaeia archaeon | reverse complement strand
AAAAGTAAACTTTTTTAAAAGAAATAATTCTTAATTAAGTTATTCAGCATTACGGGTCCGTAGCTCAGTTTGGTAGAGCATCTGCCTCTTAAGCAGAGGGTCATGGGTTCAAATCCCACCGGGCTCACATTTTCTTAACTCAAAAGATTTATAAGATTTTTTTGTAAGGTTATAATATGGAAAAAAACATTAAGATAATTATAATTACAGTTTTGTTAATTATTTTATTCTTTGTTTGGGCACCTTGGATGAATAATCAAGAGATTTATGATATTGTCTTCCAAGAAAAAGCTAATACTGATGGGACAATAGATAAGAATACAGGTGAATTGATTTGTGATTATAATGTGATGTGGTTTCCATTTGGGAGATATGTTGCAAGTTGTGAAGGTGGTTATTTTGTAACATTTTATGGCAGTATAACTCCTTAAATTTTATAATTATACAAGAACTCAAATGCTATTTTTAGGGTTAATAGTTATAAATCCCTTCGGGCTCAAAATTTATAAAATTTTAGTTAATAAATAAACTATGAATAATGAAGAAATTATCAAAAAAGTAGTAAATCAAATTATTCAAGAAGGAGATTTAGAAGAAGTAAAAAAATATTTTTCCACTAAATATGTTGCTTATAATGGAAATAAAATATATAAAGGACATGATTTCATTAAAAAGTGGGTAAAACAAATTCGTTTAGCAATTCCTGATGTTAAAGTTGTAAAAATTGAATTCTTAAATAAATCTGAAAAAATAATAACCTGGCAAAGAACCTTTAAAGGAACTCATAAAAAAAATATGAGAGGAATTCCTGCTAGTGGAAAAACAATAAAATGGACAGAAATGATAGTTAGTCTTTTTGAAAACGGAAAAATATCAGAAGAATGGGTGGTTTCAGAATTAAAAGGAGAATTATTATTGAAATCTGAAAAGAAATAATCCCTTACTTTTTTTATGTTCTTAAATTATTATATTATTTGTGAATTTAAGCATGAAAGCAACTAAACAATTGCATAGAAAAGGGTTGAGGGTTCAAATCCCACCGGGCTCACATTTATAATTTCTTTTGCATTAATATGCTTCTTCCAAATTCTTTGTGATATTCTTTTCTTATTTTTTTATACCCTAATTTTTTATAGAATCCTTCAGCATTTAAACTTGAATGAAACTGCAGTTTTTTTAATCCTTTTTTCTTAGCAACTATTTCAATATGATTCATTAATTTTCTTCCTACTCCTTTTCCGTGATATCTTGGATTAACAAATACTGTACGAACCAGGTTACTTGATAAAGAAGCAGTGCCTAATATCACTTTATCCTTTTCTATAACAAACATATCTCTTATTTTAGATTTTTCAATAAGTTTAGCAGGAGTATTTCCCTTCCAAAGATTCTTACATATCCTTTTAGAATAATGTTTGCTATTAACTTCAAATATTGCTTTATGAATAATATATGCAACTCTTTTAGCATCCTCTTTCTTGAACTTTCTTATTTTCATGACTCTTTAAATTTATCAATAGTATAAAAATAATTCTTTCACTAAATCCAATGCTTTTTTATGTTCTTGGACAATATTATTTAATAATGTGTCCAATTATGAAAGCAACTAAACAATTGCATAGAAAAGGGTTGAGGGTTCAAATCCCACCGGGCTCAAAAACATTTTTAAACAAAGCTTTTTATGGTTTTTTGAATGGGTAAGATAACAACTTATGAGAAAGGGGATTTGTTTAAACAATATATAGATAATGCAAATAATACCTTAAGGATTTTAGTGACTAAAAAGTGCAATTCAAGCTGCAAATATTGCTTTGAAGAAGGAAGCATTGGCTCCACCAATTACATGCCTGAACTGCTAGATAATGCTGATTTTAGAAATATAATTTTAGCAGGAAAGCACCTTGGAGTTAACAGGGTTACTTTGTCTGGAGGAGAACCCACTTTAAATTTTTCATGCGTTGAGAGCTTAGTTGATTTATGCGTCAATGAAAACATACCTGTTTATTTAACAACGAATGCAACAGATAATAGGATAATAAATCTTGCGAGAAAGTATCCTTCACTTGAATTCAGAATAAGCCTAGAATCGTCAAAGGAGAACTATAAGAACTACAGGGGAATAGATAAATTTGATGAAGTAATAAAAAATCTAAAAGACTTATCAAGTTGCACAAACGAAATTGTTATTAACAGGGTTGTCACTTCTCTTAAAACGGAATGGGAGGATTTTAACAATTTTGTAAATCTGATAAAAAATGAGAAAATAAACTCAACTAATGTTTATCTAAAAATGATACCCTGTCTTGCCAACAATATTGCAGAGGATCTTCCAATTATTTCATATGTTGATTATCTTTCTAAAATGAATCCTGGATTAAAGATTAACATATGCCAGAAAAAATTCCAATTCTTTTATGATTTCAAGTACAATGATGTTAATATACTAATAAGAACAAAAGGAGTTCATTCACCCAAATGTTGCCTTTCAAAAGATACTTTTTGCGATGAAGGCATTGCTTGGACAAGAATAAATCCTAATGGAGTTATACAACCATGCTATAATATCTTCATGGACACAATAAATCATGGTGATGCAATACCAACAATTGAAAAAAAACTTTCTAAATCAAGGGAATTTATGAAGGGATTATATATTGAAAATTATGATATTAAATCTAATTTAGGATTATGAATTTTAAAAAAAATTATTTATTTATCAAATTATATTTTTTGCTGCCTAACTTAATCTTTTCAGCATAATCAATGAAGTGCATAAATTTCTTCACATTATTTTTAAGCAAATCATTTTCAGTAAATAAATCTTTAGAGCAGGAATCAATGCTAACAATATTCTTTGAATATAAAAAGCCAATGTCTTTGCATAATATTTTTTGCTTACTATTATGGCAATCACATTGAGGAGTAATATTAATTAAGCAATTAATAAAAATAACATTCTTAAAAAGTGACAATATTGCTTTCGAATAGTCGCAAATCCTTTCCTGCAGTCTTTCAGGCGAAGAGCTGGACCAGGGAATATTTATTGCATTCTCTGGGCAAACTTCAATGCAAGTAGCGCATCCTATGCAAACTTTTGGGCTTATTCGCGCTTTTTTATCTAAGATTATTGCACTCGCTGGGCAGCTCTTTACGCACGCTCCGCAAGCAATGCATTTTTTTTCATTAACACTCGGCTTAATTGTTGAGTGCATGTCTAACTTTCCAGCCCTGCTTCCAAGACCCATTCCAACATTCTTCAATGCTCCGCCGAGTCCAGCCATCATGTGGCCCTTGAAATGAGTTAGAACAATCAAAGAATCATAATCTTTAATCCCTTTCCCTAATTTGCATCCATCAATATTAACATACTCATTTCCTAATTCGCCGTCAAGTATTTTAATTGGAGCAAAATCGAAGCCATGCTCTTTTGCAATCTTTAAATGATTAGTTTTGTTTGAACGAGAGCCTTTGTATAAAGCATTGCATTCAATCAATTCAACAACGTTATCGGGCTTTTTTATTTTATCATATAATCTCTTTGCATAAGAAGGATTAAGAAAAGTTGTGCAGCCCCTTTCACCAAAATGCAACTTTATTGCAGTTCTTTTTCCTAACTTGCTAAAGTCAACATTGTTCAAAAGATTATCAAAATCTTTTGAAAAAATAACTTCACTCATTAATTATATTTGATTTGCCTAAATTTTTTAAAATTAACTTTTAATGTCAAAACCCGTGCTTGAAAAAATAGGAGGGGGTTTAAATCTTGGCAGGTTCAATTATTTTACTATTTAATGGTAACAAACATTTTTAAATAGGATTTAATTCCAAAATATGATGGAACAAGTTATTGAGCAAACTTTAAAGAATGACTATAATATGCCTGAGAACCAATTTGAATTCTTGCAGGAGTTGGATAAACAAATCAAAAGATACAAAAGTGTAGAGTTGCAGTTTTATAATGAAGGGCAAGAGACAAAAAAAGGAGCCAATATTGCATATGTTGTGGTTAATAAGGAAGGAAGCATTAAAGAACTCTATGTTAACCTTCCTCTTCCAGCTTATTTGAAGCGCTCACATAATCCTTCTTTCATATTGCCTTCAAATGTAGGGGATTTAGGGAATTTAGAAAACTTAATATTAGAAGAAATGGGAATGCAATACTTGCCTGAAAGCATCACTAAATTAAAATTAAAATACTTTAGTTTCAAACTAAATGATTTGAAAGAATTGCCAGAAATCAATGCTGAACAGCTTGAAGATTTTGACATAAGCTATAATAACCTTACCTGCTTGCCTGATTCAATGTGCAGCAAGGAAGGGCTTGTCAAGCTTTCAAAGCTTTCAAACCATGAATACAGCAATTACTTTAGAACCAATGAAGATGGGGACATAATATTAAATAATAATTACCTTTTCAAAAAAATAGTAACTTATAAATTAGAAAAAAAATCAAGCGAATAAGATTTATTTAGAATTAATTGTTCAAAATATCTAAGACATTCCTTATGTCTTCGTAGCATTTGATTTCAAATTTAGGGATTGAGTCAATCTTTTTCTTAATTTCAGGCTTAAGGAACTGGAAATTAATATGCCCTGTGTAGAAATCGTTGAACATTTGAAGAGTCATACCTAAGAATTCCTCATCAGTCTCGTTCAATTTTTTGTTTCTCGCTCTTTTTGCAATATTGTTCATAATCAAATCTTTTGAATCATTCATCACTATTATTTTTTCAGGATAAACCCATTCATGCTTGCTGTTATTGACAATGGAATAAATAGCTTTCAGCTGCTCTGTATTAATCCATCCAAGCCTGTAAAACGCTTCCGAGTAAATTATTGCATCAAGGAATGCGAACCTGTCACTTATGCAATCAGCCCTTGTTTCTGCCACTTTTTTGTTCAATAATATGTTATCAACTAAGATTTTAACCTCTGAAAGGAAGCTGTCATGGCCCATGAAGCTGTTGATTGCGACTTCTCCAAAAACCTTGAAATTGTTGGATAATCTCTTTACAAGAGTTGTTTTTCCAACACCGTGGCAACCAATTATTGCTGCTTTGTAAGCCATAACCTTTTGTATTATTTCATTGCTTTAAAATATTTATCACATTTCTTGACAACTATTTTTTTAAAGAAGCACTAACTAGTTTTTAAGAACTTTTTCTGCCTCTATGAAAAGCTTAAATACTTTGCATGATTTTTTTAAAGCATGATTGAGTGGATAATATTAATCTTTGTTGCATTGTTTTTTTCCCCAATGTTCTTGTTTATTAATAAAGAGTGGGAAAAATCAATAATTTTCAGGCTTGGAAAATTTTCAAGAATGACTAGCTCTGGACTAAACTTTAAAATACCTTTTATTGAAAATTATGTGAAAGTTGATGTAAGATTAATGACTATGGATATTCAAAAACAGGAAGTCATAACTAAAGACAACATTTCAGTATATGTTGATGCTGTAGTTTTCTATAAAGTTATTAATGTAAAAAAAGCAATAATTGATGTAGGCAATTACCTAAGAAATGTTGAACAACAATCATTAGGGTCTTTAAGGGATGTTGTTGGTGAAAAAGAACTTGATGAGCTTTTAAGCCAAAAAGAGGCAATAGCTAAATCAATAAAAGACAGTGTTGACCAAAAAGTTGATGCTTGGGGAATAGATATTGATCAAGTAAAGCTACAAAACATTGAACTTCCTGCTGATTTGAAAAGAGTAATGGCTAGGCAAGCAGAAGCAGAAAGGGAGAAAAGAGCAGTTATAATCTCTGCACAAGGAGAATTAGAAGCTTCTAAAAAACTTAAATTAGCAGCTGATGAATTAGCTAAAACTCAAGGAGCTATGCAATTAAGAGTTCTTTCAACAATTAGTGATGTAAGCCAAGATCAAAGCAACACTTTAGTATTTGCCCTTCCATGGGAAATGATGCAAGGAAAAGGCGCAGAATATACAGCAGCAGCATTAAGCAAAGGAGCAATGACTTTTAGCTATGGTAAAAAAAGAGAAGAATAATTAATTCTTCTTTTTATTTTTTTATTATTTAAACAATTAATTTTTTAAAATTCCAAAGCATTAATTATCAAAATGGTTTTCAATGATTTAGTATTAAAAGATGCGCCAGGAATTGCAGGAATAATTGTTACAAAAAATTATCCTGATGCTTTGAGCGCAACCATTGTTGATTTACTTAGAAGAAAATATTTAACTGTAAAAAGAATTGCTCCTTTGGAAAAAAACATTAACAATAAATATTATCACAATTATCAATATTTGCTTGCAGATAAATCTTGGGTTGGCTTAATGGATTTTGAAAAAATGCTTCTTGAATTATTAAAAAAATATAAAGGATATTTCGTAATCAATCAAGAAGAGCTTGAACAAAATGTTACAAAAGACCCTGAATTCAAAGGATTTTATAAAAAATGGCGCGAATCATTAAATAAAGAGCTTGAACAAAAAGGATTTTTTAAAAAATCTTTTTTGGGATTAATATTTTCCTTGACTGAAGAGGGAAGGAAAAAATTTAATGAATATACTTCTTTTAAAAATGAACTTTCCTTGTTGAAAAATAACTCTTTAGAATATAATAATTTGGACAAATGGGAGAATTATTTATGTTACTCTATAAGCTTTGGAAGCTTAAATTATGCTGAAAAAATATGGCAATTAATGGATGAACTTTTTTTATCAAATAAAACAATATCAAATATTTTTATTGAAGGGATAAAAGGAAATGATGCATTTTTTGAGGATTTTAATTTTTTTGCTCCAATTGATTTTGGAATAGTTTTTAGGGATTTTTTGGTTTATAGGTCTAAATAAACAGATAAATAATTTTTTAAAACCAAAAATGATTAGTTTTAATTAAATGTCGGTGTAGCTCAGACTGGTAGAGCGCTACGCTCATAAGTAAATAAATTTAAACTTGTGAGCGCTGACTCCCATTTCATGGGGGGATGACGAATTGGTTAAACGTTTAACAATTATTGGGAAACGTAGAGGTCGGGAGTTCAAATCTCCCCACCGACAAATTTTTTAATTTATTTTAAATAAATTAATAAACAATAAAACTATTATAATAAAAATGCTTGATATTATTTTTCAAAACATAATCTTAGGTTTTTCGCTAGCAATTCCTATTGGAGGGGTTACTATTGCAGCAGTCAAATCAGCATTGAAAAACAATTTCAAAACAGCATTCTTAATAATATTGGGTGCGGTATGTGCAGATATAACCTATTTATTATTGGTTTATTTTGGACTCTCGAGCATAATTCAAATTGTATATGTAAAAACTTGTCTTTACAGTCTTGGTGCATTCATGCTTGGAAGGCTTGCTTATTTAAGCATTAAGGAGTATAAGAGTTTAAAGCTTGAAGACAAAAAAGTAAAGCTGGAAAAAAATTCATTCATAACAGGTTACTTGATAGCAATATCTAATCCTATGACTATTTTTTGGTGGATTGGGGTTTTTGGCTCAATAATCAGCCAAATTCAAGGAAACCTTAATTTAGTAACATTATTATTAAGCTTAACAATAGAAATAGGGGTTATATTATGGTTTATATTATTGCTAACCTTAATTCATTTTTTCAAGAAAAAATTCCTTAATGATAAAATCCTGAGGTATTTTTCTTTAGCAGCAGGTTTAATATTATTATATTTTGCAGCAAAATTTGGAATTAATGCAGTGATGTCATTATTATAATTTTTCAGCCTTGTCCCAGATGTCATTGATTATTTTGGTCATTGCTTTGCCTAAGGATTTATTTCTTGCATGGATTGTTGTGAAATCATTATTTTCCTGAATGGATATTGTTACCAATTCTTCGTCGCTCACCAAGAACCTGACATTCTCTAAAGGGTAATGCCTTAAGTTTATCCCAAAGTCTTTCAGTTCCTTTATCCTTTTTGCATCAGCTTTGTTTTTATCCAAGAGCACGAATCTTCTGCTAGGCTGCTGGGTTGCATATCTTTGTATTGAAGGGAACCATTTTTCAAGCTTGAAAGCTTCGCTTGTTGCGTAGAACTCTTTTTTGTAATCAAAGTGCTCAGCTAAGCATTTGGCGAAATTGTGCTTGCCATTTAACAATGTGATTTCATAGTCAGATTTAGTGCTTTTTTTAAAAAGCTCAGAAAAAGAGTTAATCTCTTTCCTTAAACTTTCAACATCATTTGCTTTTTCATCCAATAGCGTGCTTATTGAATTCTTGGGGTTTCTTGATAAGTATTTCTTGGGCTTTCCGGGAATCACCTCAATCAATCCCTTATTTTCAAGGATTTTTAATGAATCATAAATCCTGCCAAAAGGGACTTGGCTTTTAGAGCTAATGTTGTAAGCACTCATAGCTCCCTCTTTTAACAAGGCAAGATAAGACAAGCATTCATATTTATTCAATCCTAATTTCCTTAAAAAATCCATCATTACAACCATAATTAGTTGTAGCAAGTTTATAAATATTATTTTTGCCCTTATTATCAATTAAGGTGATAAAAATATGAAATTCAATAGTTTAGATGAATTAATAAAATTTGAGGACAAGATTGAATGGCACAATGCCAATTCAATAAATATCAAAGATTATTCAATAACAGGTGATGCGCAAGCAAAATATAACCGGCTAAAAAACCATAAATATCTAGGCATATATGGAAATAAAATAGTTACAGTGGTCTCTGATCAGTTCAGCCAAATAAGCGTTAAAGAAATCGCAGAGAAATGTTCCATGCAATTCGGAAGCGAATACACTGAAAAAACATACAAGGAAGGAATCATCAGGATTTATGAAAAAGGAATAGAAAACAGTTCAGGGAAAATAACTCCTTTAGTTGTTTATCCTGCAAATTTAGGCAACATGGCTGTAAAGTTAGGGCTTTATCATAATGCAAGGGTTTGCTCAAATGGAATGATACTTTCAGAGGGGAAAGTTGGGCAAAGGATAATACACAGACTAAATGAAATTGAAATAGAGAACAAATTATTTAGCATAAGCAATAATTTAGGAACATTGATTAACCAGATTGATTATTCCAAAACTATCAGCGTTCATCCAGGAATCCAGCTGGCAATGATAATCAATTCATTAGGCCAAAATGATAAATTAATAAACGCAGCATTTGAGAAATATTCTCCAAAAAATGATTCATTATGGGAAACAGTCCAGACAATAACTTATGTCTCAACGCATGAAACAAGCAATGGATATTCTTATGCTACAAATGCAGGAAACTTGATTTTAGAGCATTCTGTTCCTGATGCTGAACTCATCAAAGCAGCAAGCTACGCTTATCAGAAAAAATTGGAAAAGAATGCTTTGCCAAACACCAACGAATTGCTCAAATTAGCAACAACGAAATTTAACGAGATGGTAAATGCATGAAGTTCACAAAAGAAAAAGTATTGTTTCTCAATGACTTGCTCAATGATGTAAAAAATGAAAAGGATGAAGTCATTGAGGTAATCAAGGGATTTTGCCCAAAAAAAATAGTTGACTGCGACCCGAACATTGAATCAAGCCCTGATGCAAAAAACTGCGAATACTTCACATTATGCAATGTTTTATGCAGCTATTCCTTAATGAATGAAGAGGAAAAAAAGGAGCTTGATGAAAACTTTGAGGTATTGTACTCAGCAATTAAAAGAAGGAAAAAAACTGATGATTCAATGTATATGTAAAGCTTTATTAATAATTATTAATTTTTAATTAACAATGAATAAAGCCAATTTTTTTTTAGTATTCTTTGCATTAATCTTATCCTTTGAATTCTTAAACATAATGGCTTTTGTTGTATCAAAGCAACTATTTGTGAACAACTTAGAGCTGAACGACTTTAAAATCTTCATGCTTGAAGTATTAAGTTTCGGATTCATTTCATTTTACATGGTGAAAAAGAAAAAATGATAGTTTTTATCTTAGGATTATTTGATATCTTAGCTGCAATTTTCTGCATCTTTAACTTTAATATGAACTTATCAATAATATTTGCTTCAATCTTATTGCTTAAAGGCTTATATTCTTTAATAATGGCAGCTAACCTTTTCGACCCTTTAGGATTAATTGATATAGTAGCTTCAGCAGCTTTTTTCATAACCTTAATAGGAATGCCTTTGGGATTGTTTTTGAATTTCGCATTCATAATAGTGCTATTAAAAGGGTTATCAAGCTTTGTTAAATTATGAATCGGGCTTGTGGTCCAACGGTAGGGTTCCTGCCTGGCAGGCAGGGGGTCCGGGTTCAATTCCCGGCAAGTCCAACAATTTTTATATTTACTTGAAAGTTTTTAAAAGGAAGTTTTCAAACTCTCTATAATCATAGTTCATTATTTCAAAGTTTTCTTTATCTTTATTGTCCAAAAATTTCTGCAAATTAGGCAAAGGCTTTGGCTCAAAGCCAAGCAATGAATTAATTTTTTCTGGAAATTTTGCAGGATGAGCAGTTTCATGCGCAATAACTGCAAAATCTTTACCCGCATTCTTTGAAAATTTTAGCATTTCAGCAACAGCAACAGCTCCATGAGGCTCAATTAAAGTGCTGAACTCGTTGTAAACCTTCTTTATTACTTCATCAACTTCTTTTTCGCTAATTACATCAGCCATTAATATATCATTATGCAATTCGTTAAAGTTAAGATTCTTTGACAATATATGCTCTTTGTTCAATTTACCCCCATACATATATGCTATCCTTCTCATATTGCTGGGTTTTGTTACTGACATAGCGCTTGATGAGCAATTCGCACTTTTTTTAACAGAAATAGTTCCTGATTCTAAAAACTCTGGAAAATATGAATTAGCATTTGTTCCAGTTACGAATTTGACAGGAAGACCCATATTTTTGGAGATTAATCCTGCAGTCAAGTTACCAAAGTTCCCGCTTGGAACACTGAAAACAACATTACTGTGCTCGTAAGCTTTTAAGAAACTGTCAAAGTAATAAATCATCTGAGGCAACAATCTTCCTATATTTATTGAGTTTGCACTGCCAAGCAATAATTTTCCTTCAAGTGTGGAAAAAGCTTTAGTCACCAAATCTTGGCAAGCATCAAAATTGCCTTTTATTGCAATAGGGTAAATATTCTCTCCAAGAGTTGTCATCTGCAGCCTTTGATTTATAGAAATATCTTTTTCAGGAAACAAAACAACAACATCCACATTTTTAAAACCAAAATAAGCATTAGCCACAGCGCTCCCAGTGTCGCCGCTAGTTGCGGTTAATATTTGCAGCTTTTTGCTTTTTTCCGATTTTGAAATATAATAATCCATCAAAGCAGCCATTAGCACAGCAGCATTGTCTTTAAAACTAGCAGTTGGTCCCCTGTCAAGCCTTAAAATGTATTGGTTATCCTGCAATTTTTCAACAGGATGCTCAAAATTGTAGACTCTTTTGCATATAGAAACAAGTTCTTTGTAAGGAATATCAGTTATGAATTTTTCCATGATATTTGCAGCAACTTCATAATATTTTCTGCCTTTTAATTCTAAGATTTCATCTAATGAAACTTTTGGGAACGAATCAGGAAAGTATAATTCCCCATTTTCAGGCTGACCTTTGAATAAAGCAGTCTTAAAATCCACTTTTTTCACTGAATCATCAAATGTATTAGCATAAACAATATTATTTTTCATAACTTTTTTTAGAACTTTAAGGTTTTTAAACTTAATTCACTACTACTTAATCCTAATTAGGATATAAAAACATTGTTCAGAAAACTAGCCTATCAATTATTTAACCAACCTTTAAATCCTAAAAGTTTAAAAAACTTAAAAAATCTAATTTAACCTATTGCTTCAGTAGCTCACCGGTAGAGCGCTTGCCTTGTAAGCAAGAGGTCGGGAGTTCAATTCTCCCCTGAAGCTATAAAAATTAAAATAACCCTTGCATGATAACAAAAAATCTTATTTTTCATGAATAAATTTATTATCAATCTCTGATGTTTTCTCAAGCAATAAGCTTTGAAAAAGAGCGCGCTCATTATAATCTCCCATTATTGAAAAGCTATAATCATTGCTTTTATAATCAGGTTTTATGTCTATTTTTTTATTAAAAATATCAGCATCCAATTTAGCGATATCAAAGGCAAAGTCCTTAAAAGTTTTACCATTTTTTTCATCATCCTTTAAATAATAAAATTTTAATATTTTTTCATTGCCGTATTCGTGATACCTAATAGTATTTCTTGCGCATATAACCCTATCAGCATAGCTCAAATTGCAAATTTGCTTATCAACCTCTCCTGCAAACTCATCATTATAAACTTCTGTTAATCTATCTGTAGTAATATAATCTGTAAAAACTTCCATAACCAAAGGGTCAACATTCTTAAAAGACACAAGATTTTGTAGTATATTTTCTAAATTACTTACTCTATTGTCTTCTCCAAATTGAACTTCCATAATTATGAAATGAAACAATTGTATTTTTAAACGTTTCTTTTTTTTTATAAGAGTTCAAATAAATAAGTTAACTTTTTTTAAAAAGTTTAATGAGAAACTTTATTTTTTTATGGATTCATTTGCGCAAATCAATTCATTCCTTGATAATCTTTTCATTGCTATGTCAACAAATTCCATGATTGAATACATTTTTTCTTTTACTCTATTAATTGTGCAAAATTTGCCAGATTCATCAAATGCGAAATTAACAGGAGAGTAATTTTTCTGAAGCACTTGTACATCATCAATGAAGCTTGTCAAGTAATCAAAAGATCTTTGGAAAGTGAACTCATTAGTTTTTTCGCTTTTAATTAGATAAGCTTTGTCAAAAGAGCTATTGGCTATAACCTTTTTTTTGAATAAATAATCAAGCATTTGGCTTAAATGAATTTTTTTATCAAAATCAAGGTGGGCAACAATCTGGACATCTCCCTGTTTTAAATAAACCCCTAAGCATGAAAAAATATAAAGAGTTCCAACAGGCTTGTCATTCAAATAACTATAAGCGAATCCAGCTTGAGGAGCAAATAAGCAGTTTTTTTTCATTAATTCTTCATAACTAATAATTTTTTCAATCATACATAAAAAAATAAATAAAGGTATTTTTAAACTCTTTCATTAATGTTTATAAAATATCTAATATATTATTATTCTATGATTGTTACCCCTTGGGAAGTGTCTGGAGAGATTGATTATGATAAATTAATCAAGAAATTCGGCACTGAACGTATTGACAAAAAATTATTGGACAGGATTGAAAATATTGCAGGAGAAGTTCATCCTTTTTTAAAAAGAGGATTATTTTTTTCCCATAGGGACTTAAAATGGATAATTGATGAATATGATAAGGGGAATAAATTCTTTTTATATACAGGCAGAGGGCCTAGCGGCGACACTCATTTAGGCCATCTAATTTCTTGGATACTTACCAAATGGTTTCAGGATAAATTCGGTGCAAAATTGTATTTTCAGCTTACTGATGATGAAAAATTTTTGGTGAAGGATAATTTGACATTGGAGCAGACTAATAAGTTCGCTCATGAAAACGCTTTGGATGTCATAGCTTTGGGCTTTGACCCAAAAAAAACAACTATAATAATTGATACAGAATATTCAAAAGTGTTGTATAAAGAAGCGTTAAAAGTTGCAAAAAAAATCACTTTTTCAACAGTAAAAGCAATATTTGGATTCACTAATGAATCTAATATTGGAAAGATATTTTTTGCAAGTTTTCAAATAGTTCCATGCTTTCTAGAGTCAATAAAACAGAAAAAAAATGTGCCCTGCTTAATTCCATGCGGAATTGATCAAGACCCTTATTTTAGGTTAGCAAGGGATGTTTTACCAAAATTGGGATATTATAAACCTGCAGAGATTCATTCAAAATTTATTTCAGGCTTAGGGGGAGGAGGAAAAATGAGCGCAAGCATTCCATCATCAACCATTTTTACCACAGATTCCCCTAATGAAGTAAAAACTAAAATTAATAAGACTTTGACAGGCGGAAGGGAAACAGTTGAACTTCAAAGAAAATTAGGAGGAGAAACTGAAAAATGCGTAATTTATGAATACTTATATTATCTTTTTGAAAATGATGACAAATTAATTGAGGAAAGAAAAAAGAACTGCAAATCCGGAAAAATACTCTGTGGAGAATGCAAAAATTACTTGACTGAAAAGATAAATAAATTCTTAAAAGATCATCAAGAAAAAAGGCTTAAAGCCAAATTAATAGTCAAAGAGTTCATGCCTGATCTTTAAACTTCAATAATTCAGCAGATATTTTTTCTTTTTCCTCAACAATTTCCCTAACTCTTTTAGTGAAAAGTTTAATAGACTCAATATCTTTTCTTTCATTTATTGATTTCATCATAGCTTCAACTTCTAAAGTCAGTTCATTAACCTTATTAAGCAGCGCTTTTTTTTGCCTGCCCTTTTCATTAAAGCTTCTTCTAACCGGCAAAGTGATAATCTTTAGCTCATCCCTGATGCTTTCAAGTGATTCGATTAAATTATTCTCCTTCCTTTCCTTTATTAATAAATTAACATCCATGAGTCTTCATCCTTTTTTTCAGTTTTTTAACATAACCTTTTAATTCTTTTATGTTCTCATCAAAAGTTTTTTCTTCATCATAAACTTCTGCAACTTTCTTGGCAAATAGCCCTCCAAGAATCAACACTATTGCCAGCCTCAACCAATTCCTCGTGGCTTTCGACTCATCCAATGCATTGATAACGTTTTTTATTTTTTGCCTGCTGATTTTTCCTTCCTTTATTTTTTTAACCAACTTTCTTACAATTCCTTTTGATTTTTTTGACAATTTAAACAACAAAGGTTTGGCTTTAAAGATGAATTTTTTTGCATTAAACATGAATAATTAATAAGATATTATTATTTATAAATCCTGATGTATTTAATATTTAATCATGATAGACTTTCTTTATTCGCTAAACAAAGCACTGAAAGAGGAAAGTGATATTTATGTCTCCTACAGAAAGAGAAATAATTATTTGGAAGTCAAAGTTTTTGATTTCAAAAAAAGAGGGATAAACATGGCAAAAATTTATTTAAACAACCATTTGGAAGGCTATACAAACAACAAAGGAATATTATTAATAAATCATAAAATTCCAAAAAAAGCGGTTTTAAAGGCTGAATTAGGCATTTATCTTACAAAGAGGGAAATAATACCTTAATAGTGAATACAAATATTTAAAAGCAAAAAAAAATATTAATTTTAATATGATATGCAGCAAATGTGGCAATGAAATGACTCCTATTGGGTTCATTAATCTTCAAGATGATTATGCTGAAAAAGAGGAGATTTTTTCTAATGTCATTGAAAAATTTAAATGCACAAAATGCGAGGAAGTAATAGAGCTTAGAAAAAAATTAAACTAAGTCTTTTATATTATTCTTCCACACTATGAAATCATCATACTCAGGGTATTTTGAATAAAACTTCTTCAACTTATCAATTCTCGAATTAAATCTCAACACTTTTGAAACTAACTTTGGCTTTAGAATCATTGAAAAAATCAATGAATTTTTGCTAATTTCACTAGTGAAAGATTTTATAATCCATTCATTCAAATTGCCTGAATCAAACAAGTAACTTATCTCTTCTTCGCTAAGCTCAAGTATTAAGTTTTTAATTTCATTGAAAAAATTAAGCTTGTAGCCATACTTTCTCATGAATGAAATGTTATAATTCCACAAATCATTTGTGTAGATTTCGTTCAAAGAAAAAGCATCATTTAATTCTTTGCATGCTGAAACGCAAGCATTAATTTTAAGGTTAGAATCCTCATTCAAAAAAGGGTTAAGCTGGAAAGCGCTTGAACCAACAAGCAAAAAGTTTTGATAGCAGAAACCGAAAAAAGGATTAATCATTGAATATTCACCTTTCTTTGAATCCAAAACTTTGCAATCCCCAAAATTCTTTTCCTTATACTCCTGCAAGTACTTAACAGGATCTATTATTTTATCAAACAAGTTCAACCTTAAGATTGCCATGCCATTATTTTTTGGAATTATTGAAAAAAATCCAGAATCTTTCTTTTCAGGCTCAATCACGAAATTCAATCCATGGGAATCAATATTTGTGACAATCTCTTCATAATAAGGGTACATTAATTTTTCATCAACGAATTTTGAAAAATAAGAATTATCTTTAAGCATTGTTCTTGCTGCTGATTTAGTTTCAGAGGCGTCAATTATAATCTTAGCCTTTAGTTCCTCAATACCTGAAGATTTAATCCTTGCACCAATAATTCTTTTATTGTCAGTTAATAAGTCAATGAATTCAGTCTTTTCAAAAAAGCTGACATTGTCAAGCTCTATAATTTTACCAATAATGTAATATAGCAGCATTTTTTCATTAATCAAATAAGATTTTGATTCAATCATTTCCTGATTTTCTCCAAAAACAAGATTAAAAGAATCAAAACTGTTCTCAATAAATTTAGAAGGTATCCTTATTTTAAAAAAATCCTTAAGCACTTCAACATTTTTATCGCTTAAAATAATGCTTTTATTTTCATCGCTAATCTTTTTAATGGGGTTTAGCTCAACAACTGCCACTTTTTTGCCGTTTAATGCAAAATAATGCGCTAGGCATAGCCCTTCAAAGCTTGCGCCAATAATCAATAAATCATAGTCATTTTCCATGCTTTTAGTAATAAAAACAATATTCTTAAATATTTCTTTACTATAAATACTCTTATGGCATTAAAAGCATTATGGCAAGATAGGGCAGTATTAGTGGATGATGATAACATAAAAATCTTAGTTATCTCTGATTTGCATTTATCTGATGAGGATGATTTAGTCCAGGATTTAATAAAAAAAGCCAAGAATTTGGTGAAAAAGTATAAACCAAAAGTGCTAATAGTGAATGGAGACATGCTTAATTTTCACTTAGGAGGCCAAAGCTTGGAGTTGTTTGATTTCGAGCTTTCAAAAACAGTAATTGTTGAGCTGATGCAGGGAAACCATGAGCCTGAATTCTTTGAGCCAGTATTAGTTACAACTAATTACTGCTTTTGCCATGGAGACATTGATTACTTGATTGACAAAAATTTAGTGCTAGGCCATACGCATCCATTCTACAAAGGAAAGCCAGTTTTCTTGAAAGGCACTCTTAAAAATGGAAAAGAATTCATAATTTTACCGCCTTTCAATGAATCATGCATGGGTCCGGATGTTTATAAGAACAAGAATGAACTATTAGGCTTCGTGTTCCAGGAAAAATTAGCAAAAACTTGCGAAATAATTGACTTAACAGGCAAGAAATTGCTTGAATTAAAGTTTTGAAAACTTTTATAAAACTCAACATTGTTTTTTAATACTATTATGGTAAAGCAGGATAGCACTTATGAAAAAATTACTCCAAAAGATAATTATAGTGACTGGTATAATGATGTATTAAGTGCTGCAGGAATACTGGATTTCTCATATGATTTGAAAGGAATGTTTATATGGCTTCCTTATGGGCTTAAATTAATGAATTCTTTAATAAAGAAATGGGATGAATTGTTTGAAAAGAACGGAATACAAAAAGCTTATTTTCCACAAATTGTTCCAATGAGCTATTGTGAAATAAATGAAAGTTGGTGGGAAGGATTCAAAGATGAAGGCTACAAAGTAATAGCAGGCTCTGATAATAAAGTTCAAGGAGCTCTCAGGCCAACAGGTGAACCCGCAATTTATCCAATGTATTCAAGATGGGTTAGAAGCAAGAATGATTTGCCAATTAAGATGTATGAAACAGTAAGCAGCTTTAGGTATGAGACAAAGCAAACAAGGCCCCTAATAAGGGACAGGGAGATTACTAACTGGTTTGAAATACATACAGTTCATGCAACAAAAGCTGAAGCGGAGCATGAATTAAGCAACCATGTTAAGATTATGAACTACTTATATGAAGAAATGCTTGCCTTGCCAGCATTCATGGTTAATAAACCTATATGGGACTGCTTTCCAGGCTCAGTTGGAGCATACGAATTCTATTCATTAATGCCTGATGGGAAAGTTATGGAGAACGGAAGCGCCAACAATTTAGGGCAAGCTTATGCCAAAAAATTTGAAATAAAATACAAGAATGAAAAAGGAATTGAGGAGTACGCATGGATGCTATGCACTGGAAATGGAGCAAGATTTTTAGCAGCAGCAATATCAGAATTTGGAGATGATTTAGGATTAATTCTTCCACCAAAAATAGCTCCAATACAAATAATGCTGATTCCAATAGTTTTCAAAGGAAAAGAAAAAATAGTATTTGATGAGACTAACAAAATAAAAGAAGAATTAAAAAAGCAAAACATAAGATTTGAAGTTGATTCTAGGGAAATAAGCCCCGGAAGAAAATACTATGACTCTGAAGTAAAAGGAATCCCTTTAAGAATGGAAATAGGGCCAAGAGATATTGAAAACAAAGAATACCCTTTAGCTGTTAGGTTTGGAAATGAAAAGCTTAAAATAAAATATAACGAACTAAAAAAAATAAGCAATATTATAGAAGATATTCATTCTAAAATGCTTAAAGCTTCAAGCAAGAGATTAAATGAATCAATAATTTATGTCAATTCTTCAAAAGACTTAATCAATGCAGTTGAGTCAAAAAAAATTGCAAAAGTTTACTGGTGCGGCAATAAAGATTGTTATGATAAAATAGTCAGCTTAGGAGAAGGCTATGAAGGATTTGGAACAAGCACTGATTCAAAGGGAACAGGCAAATGCTTGAACTGCTCCAAAACAAGCCATGAAGAATTATTTGTTGCAAAATCTTACTAAAACCATGAAAAACGACACTTTAAGCAAGGAATTAGGTATTGAAGAACTATTAAAAGAAACCTATATGGTGTATAAAAAAAACTTCAAAGAAATAACAATACCTTTATTAATATATCTTCCAGTAATAATAATTTTTATATTAGCAATTTCTTTTTTAATCCTGTTATTAGACTCAGTTTATAGTTATTTGATATTAATAGTATTATTATTTATAGTCTTATTAACCTCGCTTTTTTTGTCATTATATATTTTTTCAGTAACAAATAATTATTATGAAAGCAATCAATTAAAATTGAAACAGATTGTAAAGCAGGTTCTTTTTAAGCTACCAAAAGCATTACTCACCAGCATCACAGTGGTTTTATTCATTTCTGCACCTTTCATAATTACCATGCTGCTTTCATTAATAAGCAGAGTGCTCATGATTTTATTAATTCCCTCATTGTTTTTAATGATAAAAAATACTTATTACTGGTTTTTTTCAATTTATATCCCTCTTGTTAACAATAAATCAGGGATTAATGCAATAAAATTCAGCAAAGGGTTGGTAAAAAAAAGGTGGTGGAAAACATTTCTTAAAATCTTCATATTTTCAACAATTGCTTCATTAAGCTCAATGGGTTTAAGCAGTTCTAGTGTTCCAATATTTTTCATTATTCCAGCAGCAATATTATCCCTTCTTGCATCAGGGTATTGCATGACAGGGCATTCAATAATTCTCTTAAATTATATTCATCTAAAAAAATAATCAAAACCTTATTAAATAATCAAAAAGTATTTTTTATATAATGAATGTTCACTTTTTATTCGCTTTAGGAGCATTGTTTTTGCTTCAGTCAGTCTTGATAATATCAAAAATTTCAATTAAACCAGACAATATTGACAGGAAAAAAAGGCTGCATTGGACAACATTGACTTTATTTATTTGCCAATGGCTAATGACCATAACTTGCTTAATAGATTCATTGCTTTATGCGAAAATAAGCACGTATTATAATTTAATAGGCTTAGCTTTGGTGCTAATAAGCGTTTTAATAACTTACCTTGCATTCAAAGCCTTAGGTGATAATTATTCAATTCAAATTAGGGTAAGAAAAGGACACACTTTGGTAAAAACTAGTGTATATAAGCAGATAAGAAACCCCATGGACTTGGCTGAAATATTATTCATGATTGGACTTCCAATGCTTTCATCATCAATGATTTCGCTTATTTTTTTAATACCTTTTATTCCAATAATGGTATTAAAGATTAACTTTGAAGAATTATTGCTTTCTAAAGAGCTGAAAGGATATAAAGAATACATGAAAAAAACCAAGAGATTGTTGCCTTTTTTATACTGAATAAAACACTTTTTGTATAAGACAATAATTTTTATAATACCTTAATTTAAATAATATTCATGAAACAAACAATAAATAATTTAATGAAGGCCTTTATTGGAGAAAGCCAAGCAAGAAACAGGTATTCTTTCTTTGCAAGCACAGCAAAAAAGGAAGGCTATGAGCAAATAGCTGAAATATTCTTAATAACCGCAGACAATGAGAGAGAGCATGCAAGCTGGTTTTACAAAATGCTAATAGAGCTTAAAAAAAAGGAAGGAATAAAAGATGAAGAAATGAGTGTAGAAACAGGAGGACCAGCAATTAGAAGCACAACTCTTGAAAACTTAAAAAATGCAGTAAAAGGAGAGCATCATGAATACTCTGAACTGTACCCTGAATTCGCTGACACTGCTGAAAAAGAAGGGTTAAAAGATATAGCCTTAAGAATAAGGGCTATAATGAAATCTGAAGAGCATCATGAAGAAAGATACAAAAAATTAGTAGAGCAACTTGAAGCAGGAACCTTTTTCAAAAAGTCTGAAAAGATTTGGTGGATTTGCAGGGAATGCGGATACGCTCACTATGGAAAAGAGCCTCCAATGGAATGCCCTAGCTGCGGACATGCAAAAGCATTTTATCAAAGAAAATGCGAGGAATACTAAAATGACAAAATTGAATGAAGTATACAAATGCAATGTATGCGGAAATATTGTTGAAATGGTTCATGCATCAACAGGAACTCTTGTATGCTGCGGCCAGCCAATGGAGTTATTAAAAGAAAAAACCTTGAAAGATGAAGGGAAAGAGAAGCATGTTCCAGTAGTTGAAATAAAAAAAGACAAAATAGTTGTGAAAATCGGCTCAATACCTCATCCTATGGAAGAGAAACACTACATTGAACTAATAGAAATCATAGCTGATGGAGTGTCTTACAAGAAATTTTTAAAACCAGGACAAAAACCAGAAGCAGAATTCTGCATAAACGCAAGCAAAATCACAGCAAGAGATTACTGCAATGTTCATGGATTATGGAAAAATTAATTTAAATAATAATGAGTAAAATAAGGAGGAATCCCTGTTTTGCTCGTATTTTTTTTATTTTCAGATAATTCTTTAAAACCCAATTTTTTTAATAATGCAATTGATTTATAATTCTCAGGATTAGATAAAATTCTCTTATATTTTTTAGCATTATCTAACAATTTTTTAATAAGTTTAATAGCATACCCTTGATTTCTTTTATTTTTATCAACATAAACATCAAGTAATAAATAATCATTTTTTATTTTTTGACCAGTAATGAATCCATAAACCTTACTATTTTCAACCAAAACAAAACAATCAAAATCAGTACTTAAATTGTTAGCATTATAAAAATCATTAATTACAGGAGATTCACTAACTTCATTATTATATTTTTTAATCAATACTTCTAATCCTTCAAAGTCAGATTTAACATATCTTCTAATCATAATAATATAATAATTTAATTTCAAATTAAAAAATTTATTTTTTTATTATTTTAACATTGAATTTATTATTTTTTAATGCTAATACTGAATAGTTTCCTTCATAAGCATAGCCTGCATTAATCACTAAAGTATTTCCTAGCATTTTTTTGCCCTGATTCTCATGCATGTGCCCGCAAACCATTATTTCAGGCGCGTATTTTTTAACATATTTTACCATTATGTTGTCTCCGTAATGTTTTCCATAAGCAAAGCTTTTCTTGTTCTTCACCAAATCAAGAACTCCGCTAGGAGGGTCATGGGTTAAAAAAATGTTGAACTCTTTCTTGTTCGTTTTCTTGAAAAGCTTTGTCAAGCGACTATTCCACATTTTCTTGAATTTATCAGTTTTAAAGTGTCTGCTGAAAGAATCGCTAAATCCAACAATATTAATTCCTTTAAATTTAACAATTTTATTGGTCAATAAATGAATATTGGAGTATTTCTCAATAATCTTGTTTAAGGAAACAATATGCGGGAAATACTTAATAGATTTTATTGTCAAATAATCATAGTCATGGTTGCCATAAACAAAAAAAACAGGTTTATTCCATTTATTAAGCCATTCAAGCAGTATTGTTTGGCTTTCAAATGCTTTCTTATACAAGTGCACATAGTTTTTTTTGCTTATTAATTCATGAAGTTCTTTGCCTTCATGAAGTTCGTTTGAATACTCAAAAGCCAGATGAGTTAATTCCTTGCTATAAGGCAAATCTCCAGTGCATAAGATTGCATCAAAATCTTTATGCTCTTTTTTTAACTTAGGGATTTTGCCATGAAAATCACCTATTAAAAGCAGTTTCATATCATTAAATCTCTTAAAAGTTTTCATAAATAACCTTTTTTAATCCTTTTTTTCCAATTTCGTATTTCAATTTCTTGTGAATCCTAATCTCTTCATTGAATTTTTTTATAGTTTCAAGCATTGATTCTTTTGTTTCCCCAATCAATCCAAGCAAGAAATTAATATCTTTAGATTTATAGTATTTTTTGCAAATCAGGCAATTCTCACTTTTAGCATCAGAACCCCATTCAACCATGATTTCAAACTCCTTATTCTTATTTTTTTTAAACCAGAAAGGAAACAATCTGCACATCATAGGTCTATGCTCATAAATAACGCAGCCCCTCTGCCTTCTAAAAGGGCACTTTTTTTGCCCTGTCAAATACAAAAAATTATTATTAAAGCCTAAATCCTTAAAATAATTATCTTCATCCTTTTTCAAATCCTCTCCTTCAACTTTTATAATCTTGGCAAAATCTTCAACTTTGTAATCAGTATTTTTGACAATCCTATTGACATCAGACAATGTTATCAGAAATCCAGGATAATTTGTAAATGGAGAAGTGCAGCAATCCAATGAGCCGAACATCTTATTGTTGCATTTTTGGCAAATTTCAGGAATCATAAAATAATAATTAAAACTAATCATTTAATAAGTTTTTTAATAATCTGATTCAATATTTATTTTTTTAATAGCTCTAAAACATCAATTGCTTTATTATACTCTAAATTGGAGATGTATTGCTTTGCAACACTTGTTGCTAACTGGACAAAATATTCTTTAGTGATTTTCTTGCTGCTAAAATAATTTTTTGCAGTTTCCCATTTCTCATCAACATCCAAAATCTTGCTGAAAACCTCTTCAATGCTCATAATAAATACTATAAATTGGCTTGGTTAAAAATATTTTGAAAATTACTAATTTATTTTCTGTAAAACATTATAAACTTAATTACGCATTATATCAAAGAATGTTATTAACTTTTGTATCTGCTCAGCATTTTCCAAACATTCTTTATAAAATCTCATATTCTCAGCTAGTCTGGTTTTACGCCTTAAATGCATAAGACATAAAAATTATAAGCAAAGCATTAAGGATTATTAATACTATTGCAACTGTTGCAGTATTCTTCAGTTTTGGAGTTTTTGGGTTATTAATATTCATTAAGATATATATTGTGTAAATTACATCAATAATCGCTGCGCCAATAAAATTGCCTAAAACCATTAAAAAAATTAAGCAACCATAGTTTAAATAATTTATATGTGCTGGGTTAAGAACTAAATTACTTAGCCCTGCCAGGGATTCAGAACTGGCCCTTTGCTATTGCAAAGCCCCAGGGGAAACTAATTTAATTTATTAAAAAAAAATGTAGCCCTGCCAGGGATTCAGAACTGGCCCTTTGCTATTGCAAAGC
>JBAZGS010000011.1:9818-26489 GCA_041652755.1 Candidatus Nanoarchaeia archaeon | reverse complement strand
AATTGAGGGTAAATTTTTGGAGTCAATATTTGAAAACATTTCTTTTGATTTTTCATAATTGCCAAGTTCATCAATTATTTTTCCAAGTTCTTTAACTGGATTTTTTTGTTTATTGAATAATTTCATGTTATAATAATGAATAAAATCTATTTAAAAATGTTACTACTACTTAGTTATTTCAGCTTCAATTATATTGAATACATCAGCACAAAGAAAAGAATAGTTGAAACGAAAATCAAGAAGTAAACATGCCTTTTGCCTTCAAAGCTCAAAGGATTAAGCAAATCAACCAGGATGTGCAGCGAGTAAAAGAATGCAGGCAAATAAACCAAAGCATTAGGAAATAATATCACTGCAAGCGCAGGGAACAATGTTGAGTGAAAAATCATGCTTCTTTGCTTCTTTTTATGGAAATCATTGTCAGGGCTTAGCCCGAAGTTCAGCAAAGATTTTGATTTAATTCTTCCTCCGCTAAATAGTATGCAAATAATGAAACCAACAGCTATATTGATATAATTATCTAAAAAATCATTGATTATTTCAGGGAATAATTTGAAATAATAGAGCAAGAAAAAAGCAAGTATTCCTATTATCTTATGCTCTATTCCTTTCATTTAAACTGCACCAAATTCTTCTGAGTGACGAATTTTTTATACAAAACGCTTTTGTTAATCAATACTTGCGCGCATTCCTTATCAAGCTTTTCAATCAATTCTTTTTTGCTTTTAATGCTTGCCTTATTTTTCATTGCTTTCCTTGCAGCCTCCCTCACAACCCACACCCCCAAAGGCGCCAAATACTCAGGGGTTATTTTCCTGTAAGCAATAACTCTTGCCTGAATATTATTGTTCTCTAAATATTCTAGCACTGCCAATCTGGCAGCATAGTATCCTCCAGCAGTATCATAAGCGTAATTTTTTCTTCCTTTATATTCCTCATAATCATGCATGAATTCTGAATTATCACTTGTTTCAAAGAGCTCAAATCCAAAAACAAATGGCAAACAAATGAAGGTGTAATAATTTCCGAATAAATCCCCCTGAAAAACCATGAACTCAGGTATAATAGGGTAGTCCTTGATTTTAGAAATCATTTGCTTTCCAAGCGAATCATCAACTGCAGTAATGCTCCATCTGGTTGGAACTATTCTTCGCTGCTTTTTAATACCGAAAGCTGCTGCTGACAAATATTTTGATAAATTGTTCTCGCTAATTCCTTTTTCGAATAGGATTTTTAATGCATCATTTGCTTTCAGGTCAAAGTCGTAAAAGCATTTGCTTACATTCTTGTCAATCTTAACATTTTCATTTATTGAAAATTCCTTAAGCTCGCTGCTCGGGCCCATTGTTGTTGACACAAAATCAAATGTGGATTTTGGCTTAGGGGCTTTCAGCAAAGTTGTTTCTACAGTAACTGCTTTCTTTGAAAGTGCTAATTCCTGCATTTTATCAAAAAAAGTTTTGTTTGCTGATTGGCAATTTATTAACAGGCTTCGCTTGTTGATTATTTGATTAATGCTTAAGTTTTCTGCAAAAAATTTAGGGCTGTCAAAATTATTGGCATCAACTGAACTGAATGGCAGGCTCATCAGCCCTATTGAAACATTAGGATAATTTGCCTTTCCGACAAAGATGGACGGGCTTGAGCCTTCAAATTCTTTTTTGAAATCAAAGCGTTTGAAGTTCATGCTGAGCCATTTGCATTTTTTGCCGCAAAAGCCCCTGCCTTTGCATTTTATGCACAAAGTCTCCATGCTTAATTGAAATAATTATATGCTTTAAAATATTGGCTAATAATTTATTTAAACAATTAAATCATTGTTTTTATATGGAAAACTGCAATATTTGTTACTGCGTTGATAAAGGCTTTGAAAAATATGCCATGGCTTCAATAATTTCATTGTTTTTGAACTCGAAAATTAAGCCAAAAATCCACATAATTCACAACAAATTCACTGACAAAAAAAAGCTCAAAATTATAGAGAGAATGTTCAAAACAAAATTCAGCTATTACTTGACTGATGACAAATCATTGTATGGCTTGCCAGTATTAGGGGGCTATTCAGTTTATTACAGGATATTAATACCTAAACTGCTTCCTAAAACCATTGATAAAGTTTTATACCTTGACTGCGACACTATTGTTGAGGATGATTTAAGCGGGCTTTTTTCAATTGATTTATCTAACAATGCATTAGCTGCAGTTGAAGATTATGTTGTAATCAGGAGCGATTTTAAGATGCTTAAAAAAAGGCTTAAAATTCCCAAAAATAAATCTTATTTCAATTCAGGAGTGATGCTGCTTAATGTTGAATACATGAGAAGGAATGATTCAAGCAAAAAAATAATTTCTTTTCTTAAAAAAAACAACGAAAAAATAGTATTGCATGATCAGGATGGCATGAATGCAGTATTATTTAACAAGTGGATAAAGATTCCAGAAACATATAATTACCTCATAAATCTTAACCTGATTTTTCCAAAAAACACTAACCCAAAAATTGTGCATTTTGCAGGATTGAAGCCAGAAATGATAAAGATTCTCAATCCTAATAATGTTTACTGCAAAAAATATTATGGATACTTAGGAATGACTGATTTGCCTAATGATGATTTTACTAGCGAGGATTTCATAAAATTAATGAAACGAACATACCAAACATTTTTCAGGACAAAATTCTTTTTCAAATAAAAACATTTTTAAAATAATTCTTTTATTTATTCTGTATGAATTCAAAATTATGGGATGTAAACTTCAAGTTTTTTAATGAAAATTTAAACTATGTTCTGAAAGAAACTATTAGCAAAGCAAAAAATGACAAACTAATACCTAATTATGTTAATGTATTGACAGGGATTGACAAATTGTCAGTAAGCAATAGGTATAAAACAATTTCGCTAAACTGTTCCCCCTCATTATTTCCATTAAATATTAAAGAATTGACTCCTGAAATACTAGGAAATTTTTATGATGAAAACTTGTTCAAAAAACCCTTATTAAGCGTGTTAACTCATGCAATAACTAATGATTTAAGCTATGTTATAATCCAGCAAAGGACTAACAAAACGAGCCAAGGGCACTCGCAATTCCAACCAGCTGCTGCAGGCTATGTTGATTCACAGGAAAACCCGCAAAATTCTGCAGTAAGGGAATTTAGGGAAGAGGTCAGCGATCTACTCGGAGGAATTGATTCAATCTTAATCCCTGAATCTTTAGGTTTAACAACTCATTATATTGCAGGGAATAAAGAATTGGTCAACCCCTTATTAGGGTATATTATAAAAGTTGACAAAAATCAGGTTATGAAAAAATTAAAAGTTGTTAAAAATCTCGAAGAATTAGACAGGCTTTCTGAAATAAAAGACATTGAAGTGTCTAAGCTTGCGTTAGTTTCCTATGAAAACTTTGAAAATATTTGGGGAGAAATTGTTGACTCTAAAAGAAACTTCGGAGATGTCAATGAAGGTGTTGGAAAAAGCGTCAAGCAGTTCATAAATTACATCAACTCCAAAGAGCTTTGATTACTTCATCAAGTCAATAAAATTAAGTATTTCAGTTAAATCATAATCCTTGGCTTTTGATTCAAGGCAGATGTCATATTTGTATAATCCTCCAATTCTCCCGTAAATTATTCCAACTGTTTTCAAACTGAAAAGCTTTGATTCATAAAAATATATTGAATACCCTTCTTCTGCAATTACTCCAACTTCGTAGTCATTTTTCTTAAAATAATCCCCTTTTTTTAGCTCAAGGCTGAATTTTTTGCAGGATTTATCAGTCATAAAAATGGTTCCCATAATTGGTTTTTTTGCCAACTCTTCAAGCTCAGTTTCTGTTAAGAACACATAAAAATTAGCTTCAACACTTTTAGGATAAAATTCAGCAAGGGCTTTCATAGCTATCAAAGATAAATTCCATTTTTTAAAAAAGTTTTTAAAACAAACTCAGTAATTAACTATTTATGGACACTATTAACGGATTCAAATTCAAGGAAAATAAGACTGTCAAGGACTTAGTTAATGATTTTTCAAGCATGGGCTTTCAGGCAACTCACATTAAGCAAGCAGTTGAAATAATTAAGAAAATGAAAAAAGATAAGGCAACAATAATTCTCACTTTCACAAGCAACATGGTTAGTAGCGGACTTAGGGAATTATTCGCTGAGCTTTGCAGGCTGAACTTCATTGATGCAATAATCACTGGAGTCGGAAGCATTGAAGAGGATTTGATGAAAACAAAAAAACCCTTCAATCTTGGAAGCTTTAATTTAAATGATATTGAGCTGCACCAAAGGGGAATAAACAGGATAGGCAATATTTTGGTTGAAAATTCTCATTATGAAGGCTTAGAAGATAATCTATTGCCTTTTTTTGAGCATTTATTAAAATTACAAAAAGAGAGAAAGAAAATGTTAGGCCCTAGCGAGATAATCCATGAATTAGGCAAGACTATTACTGATGAATCCTCAATACTTCACTGGGCGACAAAAAACAATATTCCAATATTCTGCCCTGCAATTTTAGACGGAGCATTCGGGCTTCAATTGTTTTACTACAAGCAGGAGAATCCTGAGTTCGGCATTGATGTTACAGCTGACATGAAAGCAGAGGCTGATTTGATTTTGAACGCTGAAAAGACTGGAGGAATCATTTTAGGCGGAGGATTTGCAAAGCATCATGCTATTGGAATGAACATTGTCAGAGGAGGCTTTGACTACGCTGTTTACGTGACAACAGCAGAGGCTTATGATGGCTCTCTCTCAGGCGCAAGCACTAGTGAAGCAGTGAGCTGGAGCAAGATTAAGGAAGAAGCAAATACTGTAGTAGTTCATGCTGATGCGACAATCGCGTTTCCTTTGATTTTTTGCTCAATTTTTGATTAACTTTTTAAATATTCTAATTATTTAAATCATATTAAGATGAAATCAATCACGCCTGTTGTCAGCTTACTATTATTAGTCTTAATCACTATTGTCGCAAGCGTTTCTGCTTATTTTTTCATCAATTCCAATGTTTTAAGTTTAGAATCACAGGGAAATTTAGACACTTATCCTGGCAATGACAATTCAAGACTCAATCTTGTTTCTATTATGGGGAGCAAGGCGATTGTCAGAAATGACGGCTCAAGCCCAGTTACTGAGATTGTAATGTTTGTAAATGGAGAATTATTGAACTACACCTTGGACACTCCAATTCAGCCTGGTGAATTAAGGGAGATTAATTATATCTCCCAAGGAGCTGGAGAAGATTTGGAAATAAAAGTAATATACAATAACGGAAAAATCACCCAAGCAACAAGCCCTGCCTCTAAAAACACTGCTTCTTCAGGCTTTGCAAAATCCAATTTTTTTGAGCAATGCGGAGAGGATTCAGTAATAGCTAACTTGGAGGACAGCAGAATATTGACTGAATCAAGCAGCATTAGGTGCGGCTGCGGAGTTTATGGAGAAGAGAATATTATGAATGGGGGATTTGAGCAAGGCAATGACTCATGGATAGCTGAAGATGAAGGTGAATTATTCATTGCTGAGGAGGGAGGAAATAATTACTTATTTTTTAACTCTTCAGTCTCAAGCTATGTTTCGCAGAATCTTAATGATGTTGCTGATTTTTTTTCTTTTGATTTGAACAGTTCAGCTAATGCTACAGGCTATTTTTTTCTGGTTAGTTTCGTTCTAAATTTAGATGAGCACTATTACATATATTATATGAGGAATAATGATCTTCCTGTTTACAGTGATTTATGCGATTCTTATCTTAATCCTTATGGTTATGTTAAATGCTTTGATTCTGATGCGAATGAGTGGGACACTGTTTCTTTTGACATAAGGAATGATTTTCTTTTATATAATAATCTTTCAATCTATGATTACAATGAAAATATGTCTATAGGGATTCATACTAATATACTTTCTGATGATGATTTTATAAAGATTGACAATTTGTCAATGAAAGACTCAACTAATTTTAACTATTGCGACTCAGAAAATGACGGAATTCTTGATGGAATATGCTACATGGATGCTTGCGATAAAATAGTGTTTAATTCTGTAAATTACAACACTTATAATTACAAATATGATGATGTTTATTTTAACATTTCAGCAAATTACTTTGATGCTCCAAACTCATGCACTTTATCAATTGAAGGGCAGGATTATGCAGGCTCAATAGATGAAAACATGATTAAAACAATTGTTGACTTTGATGCAGGAGATTATGATTCCTCGGCATTAATGTCATGCTCTTATCTTTCAGGAAGCGAAGAATACCCTTTTAATTATTCATTAAGCTTGGGCAATTTCACCCAAATTAAGATGATTTATGAAACTGAAAACCAAACTGAAGATTTAAATTCGTATTGCTATGGGGAAAACACTTATGTGAGGTTTTGTGATGAAACTCAAAGCACTTGCTATTTTTTGAATTCATCAGATAAAGGAGAGAACTATGATTTGTCAGAACTACCTTATTATAATGCTCCTTATTCTCAAAGTACTCCTTTAATTTCAGATGATGAAGAAATATATTTTCTTGGATATAATAATTCAGACTATCCTAATACAGCTTTATCCTTGTATAATTCGTCGGTTTCAGAGATTTCATTCTCTCTTCTCCAATCAATTGATATATCTTATATTACTTTTGGTTTTTTTTATAAAATGGCAATCTTAGGTGATAATATTTATATTGGCATTTACAATGGCTCATACATTGCGATTTACAACTCTTCAAACAAGGGTGCTGATTTTGAAAAAGCAAGCGAGTTTTATTTTTCAGGGCCAGCGAGCGATTATGGGAGTTTAAATATTTATGCCAATCAAGATAACTTGTATGTTTCATATAACTATAATAATAATATTTTCATAAATATTTCAAACAATGATGGTTTAAGCTTTGATGATTCCTTGATTATTCCAGACTCAGCATTTATTGACGAGCCTGACATTATAGGAGCAGGCATAAATGATGATTATTTTTTTATTCTTATTGAAGACTATGATATTTTTTCAAGGGATTTATACAGGGTGAGCAATTCTGATTTCTCAATCGAAAAAATCACTGTTGAAAATATTATGGGGGCAGATTTTTTTGTTTATGAAAACAATGTTTATGTTTTTGGGATAGGTTCGCTTGCAGTGTCAGATGATAACGGACAAACATTCACTTCACTAAGAATGCCTCTTAATGAAAACTATGAAAGCGCATGCGTTTATAATGACAACATAAACTTGTTTTATAAAAGTGATGAAATTATCTATTCAAATTATTACAAGCCATGAATTTTTAAAAAAAATAAAAATTAAGAAAAAAATCTTTTTATTCAAAGAAGGTTTCAGCCAAGGTTTTGTATGAGTAAATTTCTGATTCTTTGAACCATAATTTTATTTCAAATTCAGCGTCTTCTTTATTTCCTGAAGCATGGACTAAATTCCTTGTAGTTCTTTTTTTAATGTTTGAATCCATTGCTGAATCATAGCTGTAATCTCCCCTAATAGTTCCTGGATTTGCAGAATCAGGGAATGTGCTTCCAACAATTTTTCTTACAATACTAATTGCTCCTGGAGCTTCTAAAATCATGGCAATAACTGGGCCTGAAGACATGAATTCCATGTTCATATCTCTTACTTTTTTCCCTATTTTTAAGGGATCCTTTGTTCCTAATGACTCATTAGCATCAAAGCCGTATTTTTCATAATTTTCAAGAGTTTTAACTCCAACTCCCTTTAAATAAGATTCATTATCAGAATAGTGTTTTCCAATAATATCTTTTTCAACCCAAATCATTTTCATTGCAACAATCTTCAATCCTACTTTTTCAAATCTTGAAATCAATTCTCCAACTAAGCTTCTTGCAATGCCATCAGGCTTGATTAAAACAACTGTTTTTTCTGTCATGATGTAAGATTTAAAATCCAATGCTTAAAAATTTAACTATGAGAAAACATTTTTAAATGAATTGCTTCTTTTTAATAATTAACAAGCCAGATGATAGACTAATTATCTTGATTGGCGATTAAAGGAGATTGATTAAAAAATGGGACTATACAAGTTCATGCAAAAAATATGGAAGAATCCCAGAAGGGATAACCCTTTTTACAGGGAACACTTAGTTAAGTGGAGAACAGAAAATGCTGTTGTCAAGGTTGATAAACCTACAAGAATTGACAGGGCAAGAAGTTTAGGCTATAAGGCTAAGCAAGGCGTAAGTGTTGCAAGAGTCAGAATTAATAAAGGTGGAAGAAAAAGGGAATCCACTCATATGGGAAGAAAGCCTAGCAAAGCAGGTCAAAATAAATATTCTACAAAGAAGAACCTTCAAAGTATTTGCGAAGAAAGAGCTCAAAGAATTTTCAAAAACATGAATGTTTTAAGCAGCTATGAAGTTGGGGATGACGGTAAACATAAATGGTATGAAGTAATCCTAATAGACACTAACTTGCCGCAGATTTACATGGACAAGGATTATTTTGTATTCTGCACAAATAAGCATCAGGGAAGAGTCTTTAGAGGCCTTACCAGTGCTGGAAGAAGAGGCAGAGGCTTACATAAGAAAGGTATTGGAACTGAAAAAATAAGGCCAAGCATTAGAGCAAATAAAGGTTTAGGAAAGTAATTGCTTTCCTTTTTTTATTTTTTCCATTAATTTTTTAAAGTGCCAAGTTAATATTTTTCATACTTATGACAAATAAATTATTTGATTATTATTATAATAATTATAAAAAAATACTCATTATTCCAATTTTAATGCTGTTATTTAACCTGTCAGTTCTGGCTTACAATTATTTTACTACTGGAAGCATTATTAATGTTGATTCTTCACTTAAAGGAGGGGTGACTTTAACTTTTAATTATGATAAGGAAGTGGATTATGCTCTTTTAAAAAAATATTTAATAAATGAGCTTGGAACTGATGATGTTGATATAGTCTTATTAAAAAATCAATTATCTGACAATATCAGGGGCTATGAGGTTTTGACAGAGCAGGGAATTTCAAAAGAAAGGCTAATTGGAATAATCCAAGACTTTCTTAATGACACTTTAATAGAAAAAGATATTAGTTTTGGCTCCCAATCAAGTGTTATAGGTGATAATTTCATTAAAGAAACTTCATGGCTTTTTTTAATAGGGTTCTTTTTGATGATAATAGTTTCATACTTATCTTTTAAGGAAATTATTCCAGCATTAACGATTTCAATTAGCACTTTGGCTGACATTATTGGAATACTTTCAGTTTTCGACTTGTTTGGGGTGAAAATAGGAGTGATAACTATTGGTGCCTTATTGATGATAATGGGCTATTCAACTGACAGCGATATATTATTAGCAACTAATATTTTCATTAAAAAAGAGGGCAAATTATTAGATAAGCTTTTTTCAGCCCTGAAAACTGAATTGACAATGAATTCAACAGCTTTGATTACATTTGTCATAATGTTTTTATTGACAAGCGTTGAGGCAATAAAGCAAATTTCTCTTGTTTTGATTGTTGGAATGTTTTTTGATTTATTGAACACTTGGCTTGGAAGCGCAAGCATCCAAAGAATCTACCAAGAGTTTAAGGAGAAAAAAAGATGAAAATACTTGATTTTTTTAAGGACTGGAGAATCAGCTTAATGGTTGTATTATTAATAGCAAGCATTATTGTTATTCAGCCAAAGCTTAACACTACTGGAGCTTTAGTGATTGGAGTTTCTTTGCCCGCATCTAACTTTTTGTCAAAAGATGTAATAATAACCAAGGTTAATAATGTTTTAATAAATGATTCAAATGATTTCAACCTAGCAATTTCTTCATTATCAGTTAATGATTCAGTTGAAATAACTTACAAAGAAAAAGGGTTGTTTAAACTTGAACAAACAACTTATCCTTTTTTATTGATATTAAAAGATAACAAGACTTATTCAGGAATCAGCGTTTCAGATGTGTCTTTTTCAAATATTGAATTCGGAATTGACTTAATTGGAGGCTCAAAAATAACCTTAAGCCCAGCTCAAGAAGTTACTTCTGAAGACTTGGAAAATGTTAAAATGATTCTTGAAAACAGGCTGAATGTTTACGGCTTCAAAGAAGTTCCAATAAATATTTTGTCAGATTTAACTGGCAATAGTTATATAAAAATAGAATTTCCTTCCTCAATAAGCATTGATGATGTTGAAAAATTGCTTGAAAGCGAAGGAGTGTTTGATGCAAGAGTTGGAAACCAAACAGTGTTTTTAAGAAATGACATCACTGGAATTTGCATGGTTAATTCTGATGATTGCCCTTCAAGAGTAACTGCTTCTCAAGGAGGATTTCAATTTACTTTTGGGCTGCAAATAAGCCAGGAAGGCGCTGAAAATTTTGCCAATATTACAGAAAATTTGCAAAGAAGCGGCTTTGGCTCGAATTGCTATTTAAATGAAACTATTAGTTTTTACTTGGATGATGAAATGCTTGATGGCAGCAGCCTTAATATTGGATGCTCTCTTGCTGGAACAATGGTTAGGAATCCTGTTATTAGCGGTTATGGAAAAACAAGGGATGAGGCAGTTTTAAGGATGAAAGAGCTAAAAAGCATGATTCAAAGCGACAAGCTGCCTGTAAAGATGAATATTGACAATATTCAAGACATTTCTCCAAAATTAGGAGGGGAATTTTTAAGCAACATAGTAATGGTATTTTTTATAGCAATACTATGCGTTGATATAATCATAGCCTTTAGGTACAAAAATTTTAGGATAGCTTTGCCTATAATATTTGTTACTTTGACTGAAATAATAATAACTTTAGGTGCTGCAACTTTAATGCACTGGACTTTTGATATAGCTGCAATAGCTGGGTTAATCGCTTCTGTAGGAACTGGAGTTGATGATCAAATAATCATTACTGATGAAGTTTTAGGCAATAAAGAGGATAATGCTAAATTGAACTTGAAGCAAAAAATGAAAAGCGCTTTTTTCATAGTTATTGCTGCTTTCACTACTAGCGTTGCAGTAATGATTCCTTTGAATTTTGCAGGCGCAGGAGTGCTTAAGGGTTTCGCAAGCACTAACATTATTGCAATAACTATTGGCGTATTAATCACTAGGCCTGCTTATTCTAAAATACTTGAACTATTAATCAAGAACAAGGCATGAAAACTTTTTTAAAAAGATTAGAATACTTAAGTGATTAATGTTAAACTACTCTACGCATAATTTATCAGGCAATGGAACCATCTTAAATACTGATGTTTATTCTCTGGACAAATTATTATCAACCACTTCAAGCCATGCAGGAATAATAGATCCTAACAGCAATTATCTTATTTATGACAAAGGAGTGAATCATATTTCACTTAACAATAATGATAATATTATCAACAAAATCTATGGATTATTTAACATAAACACTGACTATAACTCTACTGATGCTGCAAAAACAGCTGTTACTTACATTAACTCTAAAAACATTGATATTGAAACTTATAGCGGAGCTTTAGAGGAGTCTTTCCAAAGCCCCTCTTTGCCATTAATTGCAGGATTTTCGCTTCCTTTTTTTTATTACGGGCTTAGAAAAACCTTTAAGTCATTGCTTGAAAAGGACAAGAAGAACTTTAAGAAAGGAGCTGCAATATCAACAGTTACAGGCATTCCTTCAATAATGTTTTTGAATACCTTGAATAATTATTATAAAAAAGCCAAATCCATGGATTTAATAACAAAAGTTTCAGGGCTTAAAGGGTTATATTATAATTTAGGCATATTCTCGTTATCGAACGCTTTTTATAATCTCTTTATTGGAATAAAAGACATAAATCAGCACAGAAAAAACATAAGGGATGGCAGTGGAGATGTTGGACTAAACAAAAAAGGCTATGCTGAACTATTCCTATCAGCCTCTGAGTTCGTAGGAGGGGGATTAATGACTTATTCATCAAATCTAAGCTGGATTACTTTAAGTTCATCAGTCTTATCCACTCAAGGAGCAGTTGTAGGCTCAATGCTTGGAGGAATAGGGATTGGAATAATTGCCCTCGGTTTGGCTGTCAAGTTAGGGCATTATTTATATACTAAGCATAAATCAAAAAAAATGCATATTAAAGGATGCGTTTATGACATAATATTAATGCCATAGAAATATTTTTAAAAAGAATTGCCTATCTATAAAGCAATGGAAAGCACTTATTCGACTCATTTAATAGGAGCTAATGTTGCTTCTTTGCCTGATTTTCCTTTTGTTGACTATAATCCTGCTGACTTGGTTGCTTCAAAAAACGCATCAGATGCTGCGCTAAAAACTTACTTAGGAGATGCTGCTAACAGGCATGCGTATAATCAATCTTTTTTAAACATAAAAACTGATTTTTATGATAATGGTGAAAGAGTTGGGTATGTTATTCCAAAATCAGACCAGCTAATAACTTTGCCTGGGGGAAGCATTGATAGGGAGGTTTTTTACAATACTAGCCAGTTTTCACAGGACATGCTCAATCATTTGGTTGATAAAAATGTTGATTTCGCATATTATCCTTTGCATGATTATGCCCCAGGAACAACTCTGGAAAGCGTTTTTAATGAAAGCGGGCAAACAATATCAGTTGACCCTTCGTTTTCTCAAAGCACAATGAGCCAGTTCGGAGCAGGCGCAATTTTAGCAGGATTATCCCTTCCAGCAATAGGGTATGGAATTAGGAATATTTCAACAGGATATAAAAGAGACAATAAGAAAAAAATAGCCTTGGGTTCTGCACAAGTAGCGGGAGGGGCTTTTTTTAACACCTGGTTTGGAATAAACATGTATAACGCATCAAATCTTTACAATAATACAACTAATTTTACCAACAAGTTGCTAGGTATAAAAGGTTTATGTTTTAATTCAGGAATGTTTTTGCTTGGAAACGGCATCTACAATGTTTTTAGCTCTTTAAAGGATTACAGCAAAGACCATTCTAGCAAAGGAAGATCAATTTCAAAAGCAGCATTCGGAGGATTAGAAATCGCTTCAGGTTCATGTTTTGTTTCAGCTGGAACTAAAGCAATGACCTCTTTAGTTTATGAAGGCTCTGGATTATTCTCATTATCAACCCAAGGATTGGCGTCAATTATGTCAACAACTATCCCCTGGGGCATTGGATTAGGAATAGCTGCATTAGGAGTAGGCATTATTTATTTAGTGCAATGGCATAAAAACAAGAAAAGCAAAAAAATTAAGTGGCTAAATTAAAGCAATAATTATGAATTCATCAATCAAAACTTTGAGTGTACTGTTGATTTTAATAGCCCTTACTAAAATAAGCTTCAGCACAACAAGTTACTACACCTTTGACAACATGAATGGTTATTTATTAACCTTGGATAATTATGGTGTGAATAACATTTTAATAAAAATGAACTGCAGCGTAAAAAATGATAATCATAATATAAGGGTTTTTTCAGCAACAACTAATGCTGCAGGCTATTATACTTTTTTAGGACAAGGGGATTACTTTTCAGATTCTTTAGGGGAGACGGAAGTGACTTGCTTTTTATGGGCTTCAGACCCTAAAGTAATCAACAACAATGCAGATTACAAGTTTAACATAAGCCCTTACCCTGGAAATTACAAGGTTGGAGCAAGGTATGATTTAACTTACAATTATTACAAGTATATTCAGCCAATAGTCATTGTTTCTCCAAATCCTAATCTTGTAATGTCAGCAACAAGTGCTGAATTAATTGTTTCAATACTTGGAGGAACTTACTGCAAAGTCAACAATAATGACATGACAAAGAGTTCAGAAAACACTTTCTCAAAAACAATGGCTTTTTCTCAGGGAGCAAACGTGCTTACAATCTCATGCACTGATGATGATTGGACTAGGCAAATAACCTTGCAAAAAACATTTTATAATGATATCCTGGGCCCAACAATAAGCTTAGTGAGCCCAACTGGAGCTGTTGGAGCTAGCACTACATTAACTGTTTCTACTTCTGATGCTGTAAGCTGCACTGCCAATGGCCAAGCAATGACAAATGTTAGCACGCAATTTTCAATAGCTTTAAGCGGATTAAGCAATGGAGAAAATGACATCAACGTAGTTTGCCTTGATGCCTATTCAAATTCAAATAATACTGTTTTCACAATAACTTCTGATCCATTATTTCCACAGCTAAGAATAATTTCTCCATTAAGCGCTAATTACATCAATAAAAATTTGCTGCTTAATATTTCAGCCACTGATTTAAACCTTAATAGTGTTTGGTATAACTGGAATGGCAATAATGTTTCTTATAACACTCCTGTTTATGTGCTTTTCAATGAAGGAATTAATACTTTGCATGCTTGGGCTAATGATTCAGTTGGCAACTTAAATTACACTACTGTTTCATTTACAATTGACACTATTATTCCTAGTTTAAGCATTGTTTCTCCTCAAAATATTAGCTACACTAATGATACTCAGTTGCTTAATCTTTCAATTATTGATGCCAATTTAGAGAGTGTTTGGTATAATTGGAACGGGACTAATGAGAGCTACACTGATGCTGTTAATATTACTTTCAATGAAGGCTTTAATACTTTAGAAGCTTGGGCTAATGATTCAGTTGGCAACTTAAATTACACTACTGTTTCATTCACAGTTGACAGCTTTCTTCCATTACTTGAAATCATCACTCCAGAAAATATTAGTTACAATGCTGCTAATCAATTGCTTAATATTTCAAGCACTGGAGTAAACACTTGGTATAATTGGAATGGCAATAATGTTTCTTATAACACTCCTGTTTATGTGCTGTTCAATGAAGGCGTTAATCTTTTAGAAGCTTGGGCAAACAATTCAATAGGGGCAATTAAGCACGCAAGTGTTTCATTTACAATTGACACTATTATTCCTAGTTTAAGCATTGTTTCTCCTCAAAATATTAGCTACACTAATGATACTCAGTTGCTTAATCTTTCAATTATTGATGCCAATTTAGAGAGTGTTTGGTATAATTGGAACGGGACTAATGAGAGCTACACTGATGCTGTTAATATTACTTTCAATGAAGGCTTTAATACTTTAGAAGCTTGGGCTAATGATTCAGTCGGCAACTTGAACTACACCAATGTTTCATTCACTATTGATTCTATTGCTCCATCAATTGCTTTGGTTAGTCCTTTGTCTGTTGTTGGTGTTTCGTCTTTTGTTAATGTGTCTACTGATGAAGCTTCAAGCTGTTATTTGAATGGTTCAGCTATGAATACTTTGGATTCTTTGAATCATGATTTATTCCTTGATGCTTTAGCTGATGGCTTGAATGTTTTCAACATTTCATGCATTGATTTGTTAGGCAATTATAATGAGTCAATGGTTGAAATTACTGCTGACACTGTTGCTCCATCAATTGCTTTGGTTAGTCCTTTGTCTGTTGTTGGTGTTTCGTCTTTTGTTAATGTGTCTACTGATGAAGCTTCAAGCTGTTATTTGAATGGTTCAGCTATGAATACTTTGGATTCTTTGAATCATGATTTATTCCTTGATGCTTTAGCTGATGGCTTGAATGTTTTCAACATTTCATGCATTGATTTGTTAGGCAATTATAATGAGTCAATGGTTGAAATTACTGCTGACACTGTTGCCCCTTATGTTGAGCTTATTTCTCCATTGAATAATACTTTTAGTAATGCCACTCAATTAGTGAATATTTCCAGTGATGGTGATTATGTTTGGTTCTTTAATGGCTCTGAAAACTTTACTTACTTTGGTCCTGTGTTAATGGAGTTTGAAAATGGTGCTAATGTAATTATTGCTTACAGTAATGACTCAGTTGGCAACTTGAACTGCACTAATGTTTCATTCACCATTGACACCATTGCCCCTAGCTTAGAGATAATTGCTCCACAAAATATTAGCTATAATAATTTAACTCAATTGCTTAATATTTCAAGCACTGGAGTGAGTGTTTGGTATAATTGGAACGGGACTAATGAGAGTTATTTAGCTCCCATTAATATTACTTTTAATGAAGGCTTTAATACTTTAGAAGCTTGGGCTAATGATTCAGTTGGCAACATGAATTACACTACTGTTTCATTCACAGTTGACAGCTATCTTCCACTAATTGAAATTCTTACTCCACAAAATATTAGCTATAATAATTTAACTCAATTGCTTAATATTTCAAGCACTGGAGTGAGTGTTTGGTATAATTGGAACGGGACTAATGAGAGCTACACTGATGCTGTTAATATTACTTTCAAAGAAGGAGTTAATCTTTTAGAAGCTTGGACTAATAATTCAGTAAGCACAATCAACTATAAAAATGTCACATTCACTATTGATTCTATTGCTCCATCAATTGCTTTGGTTAGTCCTTTGTCTGTTGTTGGTGTTTCGTCTTTTGTTAATGTGTCTACTGATGAAGCTTCAAGCTGTTATTTGAATGGTTCAGCTATGAATACTTTGGATTCTTTGAATCATGATTTATTCCTTGATGCTTTAGCTGATGGCTTGAATGTTTTCAACATTTCATGCATTGATTTGTTAGGCAATTATAATGAGTCAATGGTTGAAATTACTGCTGACACTGTTGCTCCATCAATTGCTTTGGTTAGTCCTTTGTCTGTTGTTGGTGTTTCGTCTTTTGTTAATGTGTCTACTGATGAATTGTCAAGCTGTTATTTGAATGGTTCAGCTATGAATACTTTGGATTCTTTGAATCATGATTTATTCCTTGATGCTTTA
>JBAZGS010000011.1:0-9718 GCA_041652755.1 Candidatus Nanoarchaeia archaeon | reverse complement strand
TTTGTCTGTTGTTGGTGTTTCGTCTTTTGTTAATGTGTCTACTGATGAATTGTCAAGCTGTTATTTGAATGGTTCAGCTATGAATACTTTGGATTCTTTGAATCATGATTTATTCCTTGATGCTTTAATTGATGGCTTGAATGTTTTCAATGTTTCATGCATTGATTTGTTGGGCAATTATAATGAGTTAATGGTTGAAATTACTGCTGACACTATTGCCCCTCAACTATTATTGTTCACTCCAAATGGAACTATAAGAACTCCTGCTTTTGAATTCATTGCAGTAACTGACAGCGCAACATCATGCAATCTGACTTTCCCAATTGATGGAGTAATTGAGATGACCGAGCAATCACCATATGTTTTCAATTTCTCAATACAATCAGGATTCCCTGAAAACGTTGAATACAGCTTTAATTTAACATGCTCTGACAATGTTGGCAACATTAATTTAACTACCCATAGCTTATATTTAGACACTTTAGCGCCTCAAATAACATTAACTAATCCTTTGATGCCCATAAAAAGCTCAACTTACATTAACATAACAACTAATGAGGTTTCAAACTGTTATTTGAATGGCTCAGCTATGAATACTTCAGATTCATTGAACCATGATCTATTCCTTGATACCTTAATTGAAAATGCAATTAATTACTTCAATGTTTCTTGCACTGATTTAGTTGGTAATTACAATGAAACAACTATTGAAATAACCTCTGACACTGTTGCTCCTGTCATATTAATTAATTCCCCAATTAATGGTTCATTAATAGCAACTAATTCAACTGTTAATTTTGAAATAGTTCCAACCAGTGATGCTGTGAGTTGTGAGGTAAGTTCAGGATCAGTAAACTATTCTATGACTAATAATTCAGGGATATTTTCAAGAGACTTTGTTTTGCTTACAGATAATTATACTTACTCATTTTATTGCTCAGATTTAGCTGGAAATGTTGGAAGCAACACCACTTCATTTTCAGTAATATCAAATTATACTGCTTTAGAATTAACCCTTAACACTCCAATCAATCATTCAAGTTATAATTACAACCCCTTAATTAATTTAAGCTTAAACAATGCTGTCGGAACATGCGAGTACAGTTTGAACGGCGCATTGAATCAATCAATGAATGATAATAATTCATACATGATTGCAAGCCCAATATATGCGCAAGGCCCGAACACAGTTGAAATCTATTGCAACGATGCAGTAACATTCCTTAGTGATTATTTAGAACTATCTGTTGACACCATTAATCCTTTGGCTGAGCTAAACAATATTTCAATAATAAACCAATCAAGCATTGATTTATCAGGACTATTCAGCGATGCTTCAGGAATAGCAAACGTGACATATTATTTCAACAATACTTACTTGATTGGCTCAAACATAACCTCTCCCTATAATTACAACTGGACTGTTTTAAGCAATTTAGAGAATTCATTCATCAATATTTCAGCAGTAGCCTATGATAATTATGGAAACTTCAATGAATCAAAATTAATTAATGTTCCAGTAAACATGATTCAAGAGGCTCCAATTGCTGTGCTTGAATTCAACAGCTCATACTCTGACAAGATTAAGCTACTAAATGCAACAAAAAGCCATGACCCTGATTTCCCAATTGACAATGTCATATTGAATTATTCATATTACCTGAGCAATAATAACCTAACATTTTATGAATTGCCAAACTGCCAATCAATCAGCACTTCTTGCGAGTGGAATATTGAAGAAACAACCGAGATTTGCACTTATGGAACATGCTACTTAAAGGCAAACATAACAGATTCAGTTTACACTGTCAGCTCAGCAGTGATTGCCTACAACATCACTGGAAATGATTTAGTTGTTCAGTCATTGACCCTCCCTAATGAAGCAATAGTGAATAATTATTATAATTTGTCTTCAATGATAAAGAATAACGGGCTTAGAAATGCAACTGTGCAAGTGCTTTATTTTGACAACGGACTATTGGCTTACAATGATTCATTCCTGATAAATGCAGGGCAATCAGTTGAATCAAAAGCATTAAGCTTGAATTTTTCAAAAGGAACCCATAACATCACAGTTGTTGCAAAAGTGCCTAATGAGTTCAATTCATTTGACAACTCTTTGACTTCATTTTTGCAGAGCCATTATGCTATTGAAAAAATAATCATTGACATCTTGTTTTCAGGCAAATCAATGCCTAATAATAATATTAGCGCAACAATTTATGCAACAAACACTATGAATAATGATTATTTACTGGACAACACTCCGTATGCGGATTTTTCAGCAAACTTTATTCCAGCTAATAATACAGGGATTAATCTGATGAACCATTCATCAATCTCTTTCAAGTATAATCTCACAAGCCCATCTTTAGAAGGTAATTATAGTTTTTGGGTAAATTCATCCCTTCAAGGGGAAGATGTTCAATTAGCTTCAGTTAATAAATCATTAACTGTAGTGATGCCAAAATCTCCAATATTAAGCACTGATATAATTGTTGTGCCAAAGATAAGCAATTTGTATGACAGCAGCGTTATTGCTCAAGTCTATAATTATGGAAACGAGACTGCTTATAATGCGAATGCAACAATAGTCCTTCCAAGCGGAGTTAATCTAGTTTCAGGAAATCAAACAATATTATTAGGGAATATCACCAATGGAACTTATAAAGAGATTAATTGGACAGTAAGAGGGGATTATTCAGGAGAGTTTGCAATTGGGATAAAGGTTGAATCAGGGAATTATGAAAACATTGAAAAAAATATTGCATTGACTAAGCCAATAATATCCCAATCAATCATTTATAATAATGTCATAGATGAGTCGGAGAATTTAACAGTGAGAGTATTGCTTAACAACACCGGAGCAAACGCATTAGTTAATGTTTCATTGCTTCTTGGCTCAGGATTATTTTCAGATAAGATGTTTGAAGAAGTCACAATAAACAATAATACATTGAACAGGGAAGTAATCTTCAATGTAAGCTCTGGAAATTGCGAGAACAAAACTTTCAAGATTTTAGTAACAGAGAACGAATCAAGCTATTACAAGGAATCGCTAGTGACTTACAGCAAGAGAGCGGACCCAGTATTAAACACAGCAATAATAGCGTCATTGACTAATCAGACATCAAGCATTTTATTGAATTGGAATGCTGTTAGCCAAGCAACCAATTATTCAGTATACAGGGCTAATTCAATCAATGGAACATACACCCTTATTTCAACAGTGCTCACAACCACTTATACTGACAATTCAATAGTGAATGACACTGATTATTACTATAAATTAAGGGCTTTCAATTCATACGGCCAAGCAGGAAATTACAGCAACATAGTTTATGGAAGAATAAACACCCCTTCTCAAAACACAACCATTCCTCCATACACTCCACCATATACTCCACCATATACTCCTTCAACTCCTACAGTTGTACCTCCTCCAGCTAATGACACAAATGATGAGCAGAATGATTCAGAAACATTTAGCACAAAAAACATCACTTTAACAAATGATTCAGCAATAGTGAACAATTCATTGATTGACTTCAATGTTTTGAATGAAATAAGCAAATTATTGACCCTTGACCAAAAGCTGACTTTTGAAATAATAAAAAATAACTTACTTAAAGAGCCTTATAATGTTTCAGGAGCTTATTATAAAGCCTCATCCGAGTTGCTTAAAAAAATGAACTATTCAGTTTTCAATGAATCTTATTCATTCAATGAATCATTAAGCGGGATTAGCATGCTGGTTAATGTAAGCGCTTTAAAGGTCAGCATTAACAATGTCAACAACACAAAATATGAAATAACAAGAACTATCACTAATGACTTTAATGAAACCCTTACCAATGTTACAGTTTATTTTGAATTGCCAGAGGATTCAATAGTTGAATCATTAGCGAATTTCAAGGATTCAAAAGTGTATTATGTAATTGAATCATTGGCTCCAGGGGAGTCAATAAGCATGAGTTATTCATTCCTTACAAGGTCTGATGAAGATTTGTCACTTACTTCATTTAAGGTATTAGAAAAAGAAGTAAGCACTAATCCTTTGACAGCATTCATCTCATTAGCAAGGGATAATAAAGAAGCTGCATTAGTGTATTTGATTTCAGCAATAATATTATCATCTTTATCATTAATCTATATTTTAAGAACAGATATAGCTAAACTGATACCCATTAAAGAAAGATGAAAACTTGCTTATTCTTTTTTGATTTTTTTTGCAATGCCTGGGCCAATAATGCTGGAAAGTTTTTCATAGCCAGTTTTCAAGATATCCCCAACAGATTTAATCCCTTGGCTAAACAGTTTCCTTGCCCTAACCCTTCCGATTCCTTTGATTGAGACCAGCTCAAACAATTCATCCTTTATTCCATAGCTTATCCTTATTCTCATTCTTTTGAGGAATCCTAAAATATTTTTTTCATCCATTATTTTTGACAATTCAGCCATTGAATAAATAAGCCAATCAATGCTTGAAAGCATGTTTCTCAAATCCCCAGGATAAATCTTAAATTCATCAATTATTTGCTGCTCATTTATTTCATTAATCCAGGATTCAAAGAGCATTGCAGTTTTTATGCTTCTTAAAAAATCATCGTATTCTAAATCAAATGAGCTTGGCTCATCTGTTAATAAGTAGCTTTTTTTAACAAGACTCAAAAGATTCATCACTTCCAAGTTCTTAATGCTTAATAAGGTTAAACCTTTGCTGTAGCATAAGCATTGAAGCATGTTAAATGAGTTAATGCTTACGCTTTTTGATTTCATAATCCCGTTAATGATATTGTAAGCAACCAAAGGGTCAAGGTATAATTCGCTTACTCTTTTGCCTAAAAGCGTAAACGTTATTAAATCCTTGCTCTTGTCAATGAATCCGTAAAATAATAGTTCATCAACTATTTTGTCAATTAATCTGTTGATTTCATCCAAGTTTTTGTACTGAACTGCAAAGAACGTGTTTTTAAAAAAGTCCTTAAGCTCATTTAATGAGTGGCAAAAATTATTCGAAACAAGGCTTAAAACATGGGTTCTTAAATGAGGCTCAGAGCTTAATTTTGAATAGACATTCTCAACATCGCCATAGATATATTCGTCAAAAATGTCTTTTTTTTCATCCTCGCTTTTTGCTAAAGTTATTGCTTCTCCATAATCTTCCAGTCCAGGCCTTCCAGCTCTTCCAAACATTTGCTTCACTTCCAGCACTGGAATAAAGTAGCTTCCTTGCAAAGCGCTGAACCTTTTTAGGTCCCTTACCACAACTCTAAACGCAGGCAGGTTAATCCCTGCTGCCAAAGTGGGAGTTGCGCAAATAATCTTGATTAATCTTTCTTTGAATCCTTTTTCCACCAAATCTTTCTGCTTTTGTATTAAACCCGCATGATGGAAAGCAACCCCTTTCCTTATGCACTCTGATAGCAAATTGCACTGCTCTGTCGGCTGCTCTAATGAATACAATACTTTGTCAGCCAAAATATCCAGCTCCCCTTTGTCTTCATTGCTTAATATTTTATCAGCATAAACGGACAGCCTATTTGCCAAGCTTTGCGCATTTCTTCTGCTGCCTAAAAAAAATATTATTTGCTTGTTAATGCTTAATGTGTCCATAGCAACATCTTTCTCAGCAAATGATGAGCTGGCAATATTTAGAGTTTTATTGTTGTTGAATTCAATTAACCCATTCAAATATACTCCTTCATAGAGCTTGACTGCTCGGTAATCGCTCTTCACAAGCTCGGCATTAAGCCATTTGCTTATTTCAAAATCATTGCTTATTGTTGCGCTTAAAGCAATTAATTGAGCCTTAGGCAATAATTTTTTAATGATGGTAATTAGCACCTCTAATGTGGGCCCTCTTGAGTAGTCATCAATTAAGTGGATTTCATCAATTATTATGCAGGAAACATTCCTGATAAATTCAGCGCCATGCCTGATTAGGCTGTCAACTTTCTCAGCAGTGCTTATGATAATATCATAGTCTTTTAATTTGTAATCCTGCGAGTCAAAATCGCTAATGCTAACTCCAACCTTTACTCCATGTTCGGAATAATCCTCTTTGAATGATTTGTATTTCTCAGAAGCCAAGCTTTTCAAAGGGACAATGTACAAAGTTTTTTGCCCTTTTTCAAAATGATTAACCATAGCTATTTCAGCAGCCAAAGTTTTTCCGCTGCCAGTCGCGCTGCTGATTACAACATTATTTCCTTTCATTATTCCTTTATCAATAGCTAACTGCTGAGGAGGCCTTAATTCAGTTATTCCTTTTTTTTTAAGCATTTCATTTATGATTCTTGGCAGATTATTCATGCTAATTAATTGGAATAGTTGATGTGTTAAAAAATCTTTTGAAAAAAAATACCTTATTTTTTTTTAAAAAAGATTTATAAAATAATAACTATTATTTTCTTAGTATGAATAAAAGCCAGACAGCAGTTCCTGCAGTTATTTTGACTGTAATGGCGTTGCTTATCTGGTACTTATTATGGATTCCTCCTCAGCAAAGGTATGAGTTATTGTTCGGCATTAATGACACTGGCTCTGAAATTGATGAGGGCCCAATTGATTATTCTTATTTCAAAGCTAATGTTGGTGAAATTGGCCAAAGCAACGGGACACTGCTTTATTCAACAACTGTCAGCGATATGAGGGTTTCTTATTCCTTTGTCAAAATGCTGCTGAGCAATTATGAATACACTTCGCTTGATGCAACCCTTTTTTACAACGGCAATAACAACATTAACATAAATGGGGATTACAGCCTTGTTGAGCTGGAAATGAATACTGGAAGCATTGTTGGCACTCCTAAGATTCAGGTTAAAATGAATGGCACAGTTTATTACGAAAACGAGCTTATAAGCAATTCAAAAATCTCTGTAAAAATACCTTTCACTTCAGTTAGTTCATTAGGCAAAGATATTGAACTTCTCTGCAAGTTCAACGGAAACTCAATCTTTAACTCCCAAAAATGCGTGTTTGATTCAGTGAAGCTTTACAATTATGAGTATTATGAAGAGAAAGGAAATGACACTAAGACTTTTTACCTTAATCCTACTGCATCATTGGCTGAACTAATGGAGCTTAATTTTAACCCAACGCAATTCACTGAATATGATGCAATAATCAATATTAACAATAGGAAAGTATTCCAAGGTTCACTTAATAATTTGACTAATAAAATCTCAATTGATTTGGCTGATATTCCATTGACTGACACTGCTAATACTATTACTTTGCAGTCAACCAAAGGGGCTGAGTATTACTTATCCAATGTTTCAATGAAGTTTTACTCGCTTCCAAGCGGAATGAGCGAAAGGTATTTTGTCTTTGACTTGGCTGAGAATGCGTTCGGGTTAAGCAATCTAGTCTTATACATGAATGTTACCGGAATTATCGAGAAAGGGGATATTTTTATTAATCTTCTTTCAAAAGATGCCACTTTTATTTATCCTTCAACTAAGCTAGTCTTAGGGGTTAATCAATTGGAGATTCCAATAAGGTATTTCTCAGAGAAGGCTAATAATTTGAAAATATCAAGCCCTAATGGAAGAATAATAATAAATAACATAAAACTGTATGAGTGAATGATATGGCTGATGATAAAGATAAAAAAAGAGTTTCAATGACTCAAGTTATTAAAGATTCTTTAGGTTCAAATGGTGGAATAAGCGCTGATAGAACTAAGGCAATAATTTTATTAATAGGATTTCTAATGATTCTTGCATTTTTTGTATTTCCTTACATAATAGGGTTAGGTTCTGCATTTTTTGCATCATCCCCAGATCCTTTAATACAGGTTATAGGTATAATGTTAGCCATATTAATAATATATATAGGAGGTTTTAGATAATGGGAAATACAGATAAAAAAAATGATACTTTGCTTGTTTTAATATTTTCATTAATGATTTTTTCTTTTTTTATACTTCCAGGAGCATTAGCTTCAAGTGGTGTTATTTTAGGCATTACTGTAATAGTTTTTATTATAGGAGACATTATCTTATTTTTTCTTGCTTCAAAAAGTGAGACTCCTATTGATTTTTTAATCCCAATAGTTTTTTTAGTGACTTTTATTATTATTATTATTACAAATCCTAATATTAATTCAATATTTTCATCATTTATTTTTTGGACACTTTTAGGAGTAACTGGTTCAGTAATAATACAATTATTTAAGGCAATTTTTGCAGAAAGCAAACTGTATTATGTTAATTCTGAAGGAACATTCAAAACTGCAAAGTATTATGATGGATTATCTGACGATGAGAAAAAAAAATGGAATGAATCTACTAAGGTAAAATCAGAGCTTCCGGTTTTGCTCTTTAAAATCTTAAGAACAATTGCTTTAACAACTCTGCTGGTAACTTCATTATGGGTTTTAGTCTCCAGCCCTTTCTCATTTTTTGGAGGAAGCCTTTATGGAGGAATAATGCAATTAATTATTACTGTTCCTTTAATTTTATTATTAAGCAGCACATGGGCAAGTGGAAATAGTTTAGGTTTAATATTAATTACTGCAGGAAGCTTTGCGGCTTACATGCTTAGTTTCATGTTTCCAACTTTGTTTGCTAATTTATGGATTGTTTCAACAACTTCAAGTGCAGGAGCAGGAGCGTCAACTATAGGCAGTTTCAGCTCAATCTCCCCATTAAGCTATTATAAGTCAACGTATATTGTCAAGACTGGGCAGACTGAAAAAAGAATGGGCCCTACTTATGAATTAATCACTGATGATGTTGTCAGCTCAAGCTTCAGCATCCAGGGAAGATTATGCGATGAGTCAATACTTGTTGCTTCAATCACTTTCCAAAACAGGGCAAAGTTTGAGCTGCAGGACTTGTCTTTGCAGATGTCTGCATTAAGAAGCCCTTACTGCTTTGGCTCAGATGGTTCTATCTGCAATATTTGCGAGGTTAATTTCACAGTAGGGGACAAGGGTTCAACTTACACTGAAGCAATTACTAATTTGCCAAAAGGTGTTCCAAAAACAGTCAATGTTCCTTTCAAAACAAGGCTTGCTGCAGATGTTATGGAGCAGGTTTGCAAAATAAGAAGCAATATCTTGGTTCATTATCATACAACAAGTGTTTTCCCATTATCATTCATTGATTACAATGCTTATTTGATTTCTCCTATGAATATTGGGAATCCTTTAAGCACTAGCAGTTTTGGTAAAATATTATTAAGTATGGATGTTGGCCAGCAGCCAGTTGTTGTTAATTATGACACTAAAGATACTGATCAAGTATTGCTTAAATTAGCTTGGAGCCAAAAAGGAGATGGTTTGGTTAATAATCCAAAATTAGTGCTGTATTTGCCTGAAAATTTAGGGCAATGCGAAAAAGTCAGCAATTGGGAAACCAGCTATAAAGGCTCTCTTGGAACAACTTATTACGGAAGCTATGGTTATAACAAGAATAAAACAGCATTATTTGACAATAAGGATTTTACATGCACTAATTATTTGGAAGAAGCTTCAAGCTATGATAGCGTGCAAGATTATTGCAACACCATTTTTAATGAAAACATAAACAGCACTTTGAGCTCTAATAAAACTGCTGAGTCACTGCTTTATTTCACACCAGCTTATCAATCATCTTTTAAGGGAATGCCTTCATTTGATGATGCTTGCATTGATTTGGCAACTAAAGGCTACAGTGTTTGCGTAACTAATAAGGATGTGGAGCAGAATGAAGTTTTGTTATGCCCTCTTT
>JBAZGS010000010.1:0-28492 GCA_041652755.1 Candidatus Nanoarchaeia archaeon | reverse complement strand
CATGAAATTATTCAATAAACAAAAAAATCCAGTTAAAGAACTTGGAAAAATAATTGATGAACTTGGCAATTATGAAAAATCAAAAGAAATGTTTTCAAATATTGACTCCAAAAATTTACCCTCAATTTTTAAAAACACATATTCTTTGTTAAAATTTTATTTCGAAAAACAAGAAAATAATAACAAAGTTATTTATGACATAACCCAAAAAGAGCTAGACATAATGACAATTAGCTCCAACTATTCTACAGCAACCAAAATAAACGAGCAAAGTGAATCAGCAAAAAAATATGAAAATGACTTTAATGAAATAGCTAATTCAAAAGAAGGCAAAATCTTGTCGGATTATTATAATAAAAGAATGGAAAATCTTGAAGAAACAATTAGTGAGGAACCTTCACACTTTATAGGAATAATGACTTTTAAAAAATTAAAAGAAGAAGATGAGAAATAATTAATCATTTTTTGGCTTTTTTTTTGTTTTTGTATAAGTAATAAATTCCTACTGCCACCATTAATGCTATGATGCAGTAACCTATTATTTCCCAGCTGTCAATATTATTAGCCATTTGGCTGTAAGCTGAGCCCATTATCCAGCCAATAATTCCTAAAACAAAAACCCTGACTAATGTTCCTAAAAAAGTGAACAATGTGAATTTTTTAATCTCAAACCTGAGCACTCCTGCAAGTGCGCTGAAAACGCTTAAAGGCATTATGGGAATAGCCCTTGCCAGAAATATTATTATTTCATCCTTTATTCCCTTCTGAAAATACTTGGCAGCCTTATCTAACTCATCCCAGCTTACCCCTAGCAGCCATTCAAATTTTTTAATCAATGGCTTGCCCCCGTAGTAACCAATGCCGTAGCCTATATATGAGCCTAGTGTTGAAGCAATGGCTCCAGGCAAAGTTATGGTGAATAATAATGGAACTATTATTTCAAGAATTCCTGCATTGGCTGGAAGCATTATGAACCCTGCAGCCATTATTATTAAAGGGCTTGGGATTGGAGCCAGCACGCTTTCAATTAGAACTCCAATAAACACTCCAAGAGAACCAGTAGTTCTGATTAATTCCATGACATATTCAATAACTGCTTCAAACCCCATTGTTCTCAACTCTTGAATAGATTATATTAAAATAATTAATTATTGTTTTTGCCAGCTCTTTAAAATATTCAGTGTCCAATTTGTATGGCTTTTTTCCAGTCACTATTATTTTTTCATTTGTAAGGAATTTTATGTTTTTTTTGTTTATGCTACTAAGCAAGAAATAGGTTTCAAAAAATTCATTCCCAAAATAAGGGTAAGTTTTTTCTTTCACATATGCATACTCTGTAAGCAAATCAACATGCCTGCCTGCCAAGGAATCCACCATGAAAAGCATGGATTTTTGCATATGAATTATTAGATTATTGAAAGTTTTTTCATTTAAAAACCTGAAAAGTTCAATGAAATTCTTAATTTCTTCCTTGCTTCTTTTCAAATAGTCTAAATCAATCATTTAATCATTGCCTCTATTCGTTTGGATAAATCCAGTGCGGTTTTAATAAATTGCTTAATTTCCTCAAATTTGAAATTTATCAATTCATAGCTCTCTGAAATGAATGTGTACTTGTCATTTTTTTCCAGAACCATCCCCCTTAAATCATAAGATTTAATTGAATTAAAAATTGTGATTATATCTTTTTTGGAATCAGGAGTAATTGAGAATTTTGAAGAATAATTTTCAAGGAAATAATTTAATAATAAGCTTTCATCAGTGAAAATGTTATGAATGTTGCCTTTTTCTTTTTCAAAGATTAAATAAGCCTTGAAGGAAAGCAGCAAGGATTTTTTCAGATGAATTAAAGTGCTTACAACTATTTTTTTGTCCTTTATGACCTTGTTCGTTATCTGAAGCACATAATCCGCAATTTTTGCCTCCTTAATCGCTTCATTAACTAATTCAGTAGAGCTTTGCATGAAATAATTAATAAATGCTGATAGCTTTTAATACTTTTTATGAAATACATTTTCAAAAACGAATTTGATGAAACTTTAACTTATGAGCTGCAGAATAATAATTCAGAAATTTTGGCAGTTATGGCTCATGGATTTAAGGGCAGCAAGGATTTTTTGCTTTTCAAAAAAATCGAAAGCATGCTTAAAGGGCTAAAGGTTGATTCTTTAAGGCTTGATTTTTCAGGATGCGGAGAAAGCGAAGGCAATTATTCGGATTCAACAATTCATAAGCAGGCAAGTGAGCTTAATTTGGCTATTGAAAACTCTGGATACAAAAAAGTAATATTAATAGGGCATAGTTTAGGGTGCGCTGTTTCAATGATTATGCCAAGCATTAATCCAAACATTTGCGCAATGATTCTTGTCAACCCATTAGTTTTTCCATATGTCACTTTTTCTGATTCTTTGATAAAGTACTCCCCTTATGTTTTTTTAGAAAAAATTAATCCCAAAGACATTAAACTAGTTGACAAATTTGAAAAATTGAAGGAATCCAAAGACAAGATTTTGACAAAAATTGAGAAGGAGGCAATTGGAAGCAAAATGATTGATGAAATAAAAACTCTTGACTTAATATCTTATGCAAAAAAAATACGCATGCCTATTTTGATAATTCATGGAAAAAAAGATGAATTAATACCTTTATCTCATGCAGAATACTTGAATTATAATATAAAAAATAGCAAATTAATTATTTTAAATTACTTTCATACTCCATTTTTTAAGAAGGAATTAAATGATATCTCTGTGCATGTTGTAGCTTTTATTAAAAAATTAAAAGAAAAGTTTTTAAAATGATATTTAATCATTTACAATACTATGGTGGCATTAAGAGGCAGTGATGTATACAAGCAGGTTAAAAGACCTTATACTAGAAAATCAAAGTTCAAGCAGCACATGTATATTAGGGGAGGTATTCCTAGCAAAAGGACTGTAAAATTTGACATGGGAGATATTAATTCCAATTACCCTATGAGAATAAGCCTTTTCACATTGCAGACAGGAACTTTGTTAGATAATGCTATTGAAGCCAGCAGGCAAACTGCCAACAAGTTTTTGCTTAAAAGTTTTGGAGGAAAGCAAACAGGATTTTATTTTAAAATAAAAGTTTTCCCTCATCATATTGTAAGAATTCATCCTATTGCTATGGGAGCAGGAGCTGACCGTTACTCCACAGGTATGGCAAGAGCTTACGGAAAGCCAACTAATTTGGCTGCAAGGGTTAATGCAGGCCAGGAAATAATGTTCATTGAAATACCCATTGAAAAAGAGGCAATTGCAAGGGAAGCTTTAAGGAAAGCGAAATGCAAAATCCCCTTCAAATCTTATATTGAAGTCACTAAGAAAGATATTGTTAAAAAAGAATAAATCTTTTTAAATAATCAGCACCTTTTTTTACTTAATGTCTGAGTTTGTTAAATGGTTTAAAGAAACATCTAAAAAAGATATCTCATTTGCTGGCGGAAAAGGCGCAAACCTTGGTGAAATGTATCAGGCTGGATTTCCAATACCTAATGGATTCATTGTTACAGCCCAAGCTTACTGGAAATTCTTAAACGACACTGGATTAGTTGATGAAATAACAAAAATATTAAGCACTCTTGACACTGAAAATAATGAAAGCTTGCAGTCATTGACTAAAAAAATAAGGGATTTAATAATCTCTAAAGAAATGCCTGCTGATATCACTGAAGAAATTATTAATAATTATAATTTGATGAAAAAGGATTCTAAAATAAACATTATAGGCCATGATTCTGAAATCATAAAAACAAGCATTAATGATGTTTTGGTTGCTGTGAGAAGCAGCGCAACTGCTGAGGATTTGCCTGATGCTAGTTTTGCAGGGCAGCAGGAAACTTTCCTAAATATTATTGGAACTGCTGAAGTTGTTAAAGCTGTCAGGAAATGCTGGGCATCTTTGTTCACTGCAAGAGCAACTTATTACAGGGCTAAGAATAATTACCCTCACATGAATGTAAAAATAGCAGTTGTTGTGCAGAAAATGATAAGCAGCGACATGAGCGGCGTTGCTTTCAGCGCTAATCCTTCAACAGGGAATAAGGATGAAATGATTATTGAGGCAGGATACGGATTAGGCGAAGCAATAGTCTTAGGTGAAGTTAATCCTGACTTGTATATTATTAACAAGGAAGATTTGGCAATTAAATCCAAGCAGGTAAAAAAACAGGAAAGAAAACTGGTAAGAACCAGCAAGGCAAGCATTGAATGGGTAAATGTTGAAGAAGATTTGCAGGAAAAGCAAGTGCTTAAGGATGAGGTTATATTAAAGCTTGCAAAGATAATAAAATCCATTGAAGACCATTATGATTTTCCTCAAGATATTGAATGGGCTGTTGAGAACAATGAAATCTTCATAACCCAATCTAGGCCAATTACTACATTAGATAATCTTAAAAAAGATGTTGTAAGCGATAAAGAAAAAGAAGGAAAAGAGGATATACTTCATGGTTTAGGAGCAAGCCCAGGAGTTGCAGTAGGCAAGGTTGTGAAAATAAAAAGCGTTGATGAATTGGACAAGATTAAGCCAGGAGATATCATGGTCACTAAAATGACTGACCCTAACATGGTTCCTGCAATGAAAAAAGCTTCAGGAATAATAACTGATGAAGGAGGAATGACTTGCCATGCAGCAATTGTTTCAAGGGAATTGGGAACTCCTTGCATTGTAGGCACACAAAAAGCAACTGCTTTATTAAAAGACGGTGATGTTGTTACAATGGATGCAACAAACGGCGTTGTTTATATGGGAAAAAGCGAGGAAATTCTTGAATTAAAAGAGCAAAAAACTGAAAAAGTGGATGCTCAAACAACTGGATTAAATAATTTTTACAGAAAAATAGTCACTGGAACTGAAATTCATGTTAATTTAAGCACCCCTGACTTGGTTGATAATGTTTACAACAGAGACGTTGATGGTGTTGGATTACTCCGCGCTGAATTCATAGCAGCTGAGCTGAATATGCACCCAAGCGCAATGATTAAAGAGGGAAAATCCCAAGAATTCATTGATAAATTTGCAGGAGAAATAGCTAAAGTTGCAAGAAAATTCCAGCCTAGGCCAGTTACTTACAGGGCGCTTGATTTCAAAACTAATGAGTACAGGGATTTGCCTGGAGGCGCAGAGTTTGAGCCGGAAGAAAGGAACCCAATGATTGGTTGGCGTGGAGCAAGCAGGTATGTAAGCCCTGAATACGTTGAAACTTTTAAGATGGAGCTAAAGGCTTTGAAGAAAGTTAAAGACACTTATGGAATGACTAATGTTGAATTAATGATTCCTTTTGTAAGGAACACTTGGGAACTAGAAAAGATTTACAAAATCATTGAAGATGAAGGGTTAAAGAATAGCGGATTAAAAGTCGGAATAATGGTTGAAGTTCCAAGTGCAGTGATATTAATAGACAAGTTCTGTGAGATGGGAATCGATTTCATCTCAATTGGAAGCAATGACTTAACCCAATTAGTGCTTGGGGTTGACAGGGATAATGGAAAATTGAATGAATGGTTTGATGAAAGGAATGAAGCAGTGCTTAGAATGCTTGAAAGAACAATAAGAATTTGCAGGGAATACAAGGTTAAAACAAGCATTTGCGGACAAGCGCCAAGCGTTTATTCTGATTTTACCAAGTTTTTAGTTAAATGCGGAATTGACAAAATAAGTGTCAATCCTGATGTTATTGAAAGAACTAGGTCTATAGTGGCGCAGATAGAGCATAAATTATTAATAGAGAATAATCTTAAAAAAACAAGAGAAGACCCTAAAATCTTATAAAAATAATGTTTTTAAAGAGATTTTTATCTAATTTAATTCTATGAAACAATTCAGTACTGAGGAAAAATTGGAAATAATAATACAAAACTGCAATAATATAATAAGCCTTAAAACTAAAGAAGGGCAAAAAAACAATGCTTATATTTTATATGGTCCCCAAGGTAAAAAATCAAAAAAGGGATTAAGCCATCTTATTAGCGCATACAGCATTAATAAGGAACTAATTCAGGAATTAAACAAAAGAGAATTAATTAAAGACGAGAAATACAAATCAAAACTTGATTATAATCAAAGGGTTGACTATGAAACTTCAATCTTTAACCACCTCAATATCAATAAATTTTTGAAAAATAATTATGAAATATTATTCAAATCCGCGGAAAAATTGTTTCAATACGTGCCAATTTTAAATATGGATTTGGTTTCTGAAGCCATAACAAATATTTCTGCCCAAAAATTCATCATTGCAGTGTCTGACACTTGCTTATGCGAGAAGGTTTTAAAAATTTACAATTCAAGAATAAAAGAAAAAATGAAGGATTTTAGCGCTGAAGCAGCAGCATATATACAAAAATATGTGAAAATTTGCGAAAACAGGGCTAAAGAAATTAAAAAAAACGAAACAATAATCCTTAGCTCAAGTGATTACAATAACATTGATTTCTTGCATGATGCTTTTAGGGGTGTTGGAAACAACAATGGAGGAGGCCAATTTAAAGGCAGTGTTAAGAGTGAAATCATTGACATTTCATATTTCATGCAATTGCCTGATGCTTTGACAAATATTCCTGAAAATAGCGAGCCTTTAAAGCAAAAATCAAAGCAAAAAATTGGAATGCTAAAGAACGGAATGGATAAGATTATTTGACAGTGTATTCCATGAAATCTTTTGCATAAATAGTGTTTTTGAATATCTCTTTAGCTTCATCTTCCAATAATTTAGAAGAATTATACCTTTGGCTAATATGAGTGAGTATTAATTGCTTGCTTTTGCTTTTTTTTGCAATCATTGCTGAATCAGCGCTGCTCATATGGTTGTAATCCCTGCATTTATCCTCATCTTTCTTGCTGAAAGTTGCTTCAGAGATTAATAAATCACTGTCTCTTGCGTAATTGATTAAGTCATCAAAATATTTTGTGTCTCCAATGAAAGTCACTTTCCTTTTATCATCCAAGTAAGTGGCTTTTGCTGCAGTTATTTTTTTGCCTTTATAAACAATATCTTTGCCTTCCTGCAGCTCACCTAGCAAAGGGTGCTTGGTTAAGCCGAATTTTTCAGTATACTTTAAATTAATCTTTCTTATGGGCTTTGTTATAAAATAGTAGCCATTGCCAGTTATTCCATGGCTTAAAGGAAATGAATAAATGCTGAACTCAGGAGAGTCAACTAATAATTTTTCTTGCAATTCATCAGCTTCAAAGACTTCAACATGAAATGCCCTTTTAAAAACGTAAGTTTGCATGATGTGGTCAATTCTCTCTTTAGTCCCTTTAGGGCCGTAAATTCTCAAAACTTCCTCTCTTTTGCTCGCGTTTAAGCTTTGAAGAATGCCACCTATTCCTAATGTGTGGTCTCCATGCCAATGGCTTATAAATATTGCATTTAAATGATGAGGCGAAAGAGTAAGTATTCTCATCTGCCTTTGCGTGCCTTCACCGCAGTCAAACAAGGCTTTATACTTATTGAACCTGAAAAAAACACTGCTATGATTCCTTTCCTTTGTCGGAAATTGGCTGCTTGTTCCTAGAAATATAATATCAATCATTGTATTTAATAAAAATAGTATTAAGGGGTTTAAATAATTAATGATTAAATTTTTATTTTAAATATTCAACAAGTAATGAGTAAATTTTTCCAGCATCTTTTTCATCAACAAGTATTATTGTGTTATTTCCGCTCCATATGAAGTCAATTATGTTTATGTCTTCACGGCTTATCATGTTTGCTATGAATGCCACGAAACCCTTTGTGTAAAGGATTTCTTTTGGGCTTTTTATGATTACAGCCCCTAGATTTTTGTTAATCTCTTCTATTCCTTTTAATTTTTCTAGGATTTTTTCATGCTCTTTGCCAATTATTATTGTATTTATTTCAGCTCCTTTAATTAGATTAATATCTGCACCTTTGCTCATGAGCTCAATTAATTTTTCATTATTGTCTTTTAGTGCAATTAGTTTCACGCTCATTAGCCCTGATTTAATGCTTAATTTGCTGTCTGATAAAATTTTCAGTATTTTTTTTTGAATCCTGCTTTTTTCCTTTACTAAAAGTTCGGAATGCCTTCTTAGAGCTGCATGAACTGCATGAAAGCTTGATTCGTTTATTTCTTTCTGTAATAATTTTGTGACTTTGCTTAAGTTTGCTATATTCATAACTATTGCTTCCTCTAAAAATGGCTTTTTTCTTAGCAATTGAATAACCTGCTTTGAAATGCTTACATTGTTCATATCACAAAAAAGAACACTGTCTATTTTTAAACATTTTTATCTATTATTGTTAATTATTTGCCGAATTATTTTTAAATAAAAATTTTTTAATTAAATTTAGTGATTAAAATGAAAGATAAAATAATACAAAATGATGAGATTGATTCATGCAGCCAGCATTACATTGTATCAGAAAAAAGCAACGCTGACAAAAGCATGATAATAGAAGACATTCTTGAAAACGAGGAAGAAAGAATCAAGTACTCTTCTATTAAAATGGCAAAGAACAAGCTTTACTGGTTCAAGCAAGACATGGAAAAGTATGCAACGAAAGCAAAACAAAAAATTTCAGACTCAGCTTCAAAACTTGAAGAATGCTGCAAAAATGCAGCATATGTAATGGTTGAATCTGCAAAGAAACTCGTGCCAGTAGCATATGTGGCAGCAAGCTGCGCATTATCAATTGCAGCAATACCAAAAGTCGGAGAGCCGGCTCAAATGCTTCTTAACAGTCCAAAAAGCTTCATTGAACTATTTTCAGGAATGTATTATTTTGAAGATAAGAAATGGAGATGCGCATTATGTGCAGCAGGAGCAATAAGCTACGCTGGAGCATTAATCCAACTTTTTTCTTCAGTTTAATAAAAACAAGGTTAAAAGACTGGAAAAAAAATCAGAGAGGTGAATGAATAATATGAAATCAATAGAAAATCAATTTTGCTTATATTTATTGAAATATTACTCTGAAAGCAAGAGTGGTGCTTGCCCAAGTATTGCAATGAGGGAGTTAGAGCAAAAATACCCTAATTTTAGCAGAACCTTGAGTTCCTATGTCAGAGCAATTTCAGAATTAAAAGATTTAGGACTGCTTAAAAGTGAAAATGAAGATAAAAGGAAAAGAAAATACTTCATAACTGAAAAAGGGAAAAAAACTTATAATGAATTAAAAGAGCATGAAAAAGGAATTATAATTAATTGCAAGAAAAACCCAAGCATCAGCAATCCTGCAATTGACAATATCCTAAAATATTTAATGAGCGACAATAAGTATTATGAATTTTTAAGCAATGATTTCATTGCAGAACTTGATGGCAGCAAAACCTATAGGGTTGAAAGAATAATTAAAAAATGCATCAAAGAAAATGACTTAGTTACTTTAATGAAAATATACATTGAAATAGACAAGAATAAGAAAAATAATAGCCTTGAAGATGAATTGGATTAAAAAAAAAATGTTTTTCAAAAATTAAACTTTTAAGCTATAAATTTAATTAAGCACTGCGCATTTAATACTGTAATTAGAAGTTTATTTAAAAAAAAGTACTATTATTTAATAATATGAATACTGATACAGCTCTTTTCCTTGCGCCAATGCATGAGATTAATTGCTTAAGCTTCAGATTACTTTGTAAAAATAATGGAGCTGATGTTTTATACACTCCTATGATTAACACTAAGTCCTACATTAATAACCCTGATAATTATAAATGGATTAAAAAAGAAGCCCCTTTAGTTGTGCAATTGATTGGGAATAATGCTCTTGATTTTAAGGAATGCGTAAAGCAAATGAAAAATTGCAGCTATATTGACTTAAATGCCGGATGCCCAAGCACTGACAATATTAAGAATGGTTCAGGAGCAGCGCTATTAAATAATTTGGATAATTTTAAAGAAATAATTAAAACAATGGTGAAGTATTCACAAGTGCCTATCAGTGTTAAAATCAGGCTTGGCTGGAAAACTGATGAATCAGTTAAGATTGCTAAATTAGCCGAAAATGCAGGAGTTAGCAGGATTGCTGTTCATGCAAGGCTTTTTGGAAATAATTACTCAACGCCTGCTGACTGGAGAGCAATAAAGAAAATTAAATCATCAGTAAGCATCCCGATTATTGCCAATGGAGATATTAATTCTCCAATTAAAGCAAAAGAATGCTTAGAATCCTCAAAAGCTGATGGCTTAATGATTGCAAGGGAAGCCATGAGAAACCCTTTCATATTTAGTGACATTAAAGATTATTTTAAAACTGGCAAAATTAACGCTCATTCAAAAGCTGACAGGATTGAGTTAATTATTGAATTCATAAAATTGTACAAAAAGCATGAAGTTTACAACAATGCTGAATTGAAAAATCACTGCATCTGGCTATGCAACGGCTTTAGCGGAGCGGCAAGCATTAGAAACAAATTAGGAAAATGCAAAAATGAAAAAGAAATAATAAAAGAAATAAAATAAGCTATTTCTTTTTTAATAATTTATTATTTTTTCTTAGGGTCTTCGAAAGGAAAACCATTCTTGTCTCCCCACTTGAAAGGTTCGGCTCTCCAATCCTCTAATAATTCCTGCTGTTCATTAGTTATGTAATTTTTTTCTTTTGCAATTTTCAGCAAAGTGTCGTAATATAATGCTGAAAAAACCTTAATTTTTGCATCTTCAAAATTCTTAGCAATTTCAGGAATTCCATAATTAAAGATTGACAATAAATTATCAACTATTGCCCCTTGTTTTCTGTACTCAATTATTTCCGTGATTGAGCTTGAGCCCGTGCTTATCAAATCCTCTAACACCAACAATCTTTTTCCTTTAATGTCAATCTCGTTTCTTGTAATAATTCCTTTGACTATATTAACCTGCGCATTATTTGCGTCCTTAATTGAATTAACAGCTAAGTCAGTGTAACTAGTCTCTGGGTTAAAGATTAAATCCAAAAGGAATGCGTTCTGGCCTTCATGTATTATTCCTTCAATATTTTTCTTTGTCCCATGGTCCTTATTTTTTGGCCTGACATATATGAAAGGCTTTTTTTCATTATTAGCGATAATAACTGCTGTAGGGATTGCGTAAGGGCAAGTGCTTGCAATCACTTCACTATTATTAAATGAGCTTATTAGTTCTGACATATTATAATTCATTTCTAAAAATTTTCCTTCATCAAAAAGAACCAAAGGCTTATCCATCACTTGAGCCAAGCTTGCTGCTGGAGCAATGCCTGCTGTAGGGATGCCTGCAATGTAGTCAAATTCTAAATCGTTTTCCTTAATTATGCTAGCTAAAGAATTAGAAACAAGCATTCTATGCTCATAATTTCCAAGCAGCATCCTGTTATCATTATATATAGGCATTCTGTAACCAGAATGCCATTTAAAAGGCTCATTAGGCTTAAGAAGTATTGACTTAATGCTTAGTGATGTTTCTGCAATCTTTTCAGCATTCATTTTCAAAGCACCTCTGAAATATCATTAATTATGTCAATCATTGCTTGATTAGGTGTTTTCTCCTTATCCTTGTAAATAGCGCTTCCTATTACCAAATAATCAGCACCAGATTTTATTGCATTTCCTGGAGTGTCAACCCTATCCATGTTCTGAGTGTCTCCTGCAACTCCTGATAGTGGGCCCTTTATTCCGGGAACCATAGTGATTAATGAAGGATAGATTTTTTTAATGGCTCCAACCTCTTTTGGCGAGCAAACAACTCCATCAATTCCTGCTTTTTTTGCCAAGCCTGCCAAGCAAACAACTTGGTCAATAACATTAGTCATTATATATTTTGATTTGAAATCCTTATAAGATTCTTCCATTTTGCTGAGATCATTGCAAGGAAAATGATAAACGCATCCCAAAGTTTCCAAGTAACTATCTAAAGTAAAGCTGGTGAGAACTGTTATTCCTAAAATTTTGGGCCTTTCAATGCCGAATTCTTCACTAGCTTTTGTTGCCCCTTTCAAGGCAGCTTTCATCATGTCAACTCCTCCATGAGCATGAACTGTCAAGAACTTCACTCCCTGCTTTGTTGCTGCATAGCAGTGATTCTCAACTGTTCCCGGGATGTCATAGAATTTCAAGTCCAAAAAAACATTCATTCCATACTTGTTTAGTTCAGTTATTGCCTTATCCCCTTCTTTAACATATAAACTGTTTATTTTAACATTTTTCAGCAAACCCTGAGTATCTTTCAGCACAGGTATTGCTTTGTCAAGGCTTGGCAAATCCCAAGCCATGTAAATTTTTTTTGAAGCAGCTAACTGCTTTTCATTTAAGATCATGCTTTTTAGAAATAATTGATATTTTAAAATGATAGTGTTATGACTTTTGAGTGAATAATACTAAAGTCATAATTGGAGGATTAAATCATGGTGCTTGCTTTTTTCGTTGAAAATTAGCTCCCCTGACTTTGCCAATCCTTTAGCAACAAGCTTGTCTTTCACTTTTTTAAACTTTTCAAGGTTGCCTGAATAGATTATTCCATCATTTATTGTTTGAATCTCTTCAATTACGAATTTTTTCAAGTTATTATTAATGGCATAATTTTTTATTAAGTATTCGCAAACAATTGAGGCATATCCTTTGTTCCAAAATTCTTTTTCAATAATTAGGTACTGTAAGTTTGCGGAGTCTTTTGTTAGATAAAAATTCTTAAGCTCGCCAACTTTTGTTTTGTTATAATCATAAATTGGGCCTATGCATGATAGCTCTATTTTTTTAGTGCCTTCGCTTGACATAAAGCTCATAATTCCTGGAGTGTTCATTTCGCAAAAGCATAATTCTAAACCCTCCCTTTTAGCAACGTTAAACATGAAGTAATATTGAAGAGTATATTTTTAAATATGTTTTGATAAATGTTTTTAACTGCTTGGCAATTATTCCATTAATATGTTATTTGGTGCTCATGAGTCAATAGCAAACAAGATTTACCGCTCATTAGATATTGCAAAGGAAGACGGCTGCGACTGCGTTCAAATCTTTACCAAAAGCCCTAGAATGTGGAACTCGCCACCAATCTCTGACAAGGACGCACATGAATTCAAAAGAAAAGCCAAAGAATTCAAGATTGCGCCCAATGTCAGCCATGCAAGCTTTCTGTTAAACATTGCGAATGAGGATGACAAGAAGAGAAAGTTTGCAGTAGCTAATTTAATTGATGAAGCTAAACGAGCCCAGCAATTGGGATTAATGGGTTTGATGTTTCATCCTGGAAGCAATGCTGATAAAAAGAAAGGAATACAATACATTATTGAAGGGATTAATGAAGTATTAGAAAAAACTCCTGAATCTAAAATCATAATAATGGTTGAGAATACTGCAGGAACAGGCAACTGGCTAGGAAGCAATTTTGCTGAATTAAAAGAAATATTGTCAGGCATTAAGAATAAGTCCAGGTTCGGCTTCTGCTTAGACACTTGCCATGTATTCGCAGCAGGCTATGATTTAAAAAATGATTACAATAATGTATTCAAAGAGTTTGACAAATTAATCGGGCTGAAGTATTTAAAATGCTTTCATTTAAATGATTCATTATTCGCTTTAGGCTCAAAAAAGGACAGGCATGAGCACCCTGGAAAAGGATTCATTGGAAAAAAAGGCTTTGAGCAATTAGTGAATGATGTTAGATTCAAAAGCACTCCTGGATACTTAGAAGCTCCGGGAACTGATTATAAAGGGGATATTAAATATTTAAGAACTTTAGTTAAATGATTAGCTTCAGGGGAGGATTGAACTCCCGGCCTCATGCTTACTAGGCATGCGCTCTACCACTGAGCTACTGAAGCATTTTAATATTAATTTGTGAATTACTCATTTTTAAGCCTTGCTTATTTAGGAAGTAATTAATTAAATATTAAACTATTTAATTTATAAATTTAATTAAGAGTACTAAGTTTGCAGGGATGCCGGAGCGGTCAAACGGACTAGGTTCAGGACCTAGTGGCTTAGTGCCTACGCGAGTTCAAATCTCGTTCCCTGCACTTTTTATTATTATTTTTCTTTGTTCAAACTTTCTTTTTTTAAAAGAAAGTTTGGTTCTAAATCTCGTTCCCTGCACTTTTTATTATTATTTTTCTTTGTTCAAACTTTCTTTTTTTAAAAGAAAGTTTGGTTCTAAATCTCGTTTTCTGCAAAACTTTAAATTAACTCAAAACATTATTATTTACTTATGAGTATAGCTAAAGTTGTTGAGTTAATCGGAAGCTCTGATAAAAGCTTTGATGAAGCCACTAAAAATATTATAAGCAGAGCTAACAAGACTGTAAGAAACCTTACTGGATTAGAAATAATCAGCCAAAAGATTAAGATTAACTCTAATAAGAGTTTAGAATTTAGGGTTAAGGCTAAGGTTTTATTCTTAATTAATGATAGCAGGAAAAAATAAATTATTCTTTTTTAGTATTTGGCAAATTTTTTAAACGCATAATTGTCTTTTATTACTTGCAAGGTTGCCGGAGCGGTCAAACGGAACAGGTTTAGGCCCTGTTGGCTTAGTGCCTACGCGAGTTCAAATCTCGTACCTTGCAAATTCATGATTTTTTTAAGTTAAATTTCCACCCACGCTTTGCCTGCAAAGGGCGGGTTCTAAATCTCGTACCTTGCAAATTCATGATTTTTTTAAGTTAAATTTCCACCCACGCTTTGCCTGCAAAGGGCGGGTTCTAAATCTCGTACCTTGCAAATTCATGATTTTTTTAAGTTAAATTTCCGCCCACGCTTTGCCTGCAATCAGTTATTTTTTGGCAAACTTTTTAAAAACAAGGCTTTCTTTGTTATTTAATGGGCTTTTAAAGAGGCATGGACTCTTTTTGTTCTTTATTAGATTTATGCCCAGCATTATACGGAGGCGAAAAATATGGTAAACTCACTTGATGAAAGTTTAATAGATGCAAAGCCTGCTAAAAGCAATAATCTTTATGAGAGAATATCAGATGATGATCCTGCTATTGCTAAAGGTTTAAAAGAATTATATGAGATTTTTGACAGAATATGCGGCACTACTCAAAAATATTCATTTAAATAATGGGCAAGTTTTAGGGATAACTGCAAAAACCCTTTTTTAATTTTTATTGCTATAAATAACAATAGAGATAAAACTGTTTAGTTTAAAAAAAAAAAAATTAAATAATAAAAAATTAATTATTTTTTCTTTTTCTTCATCACGAATACTTCGTCTTCATCTTCTTCTTTTTCTTCGTCGCCTGAGAATAGGTCAAGTATTACATCAAATAACCTTGTTGTTTTTCTTATCTTTCCTTTTACTTCGCTAACTCCGTCATTTATGCTGCTTCCTAGTTCTATCATTTTCTTGAAAGCATAAATTGCAATGACGGTAAGTACAATGCAGAGTATTGTAGCTATTATTCCCAAGAATCCGTAGACTGAGAAAAAAAAGTCAACTGGAACCATTCCAAATATTGCTGCCATAATTATTTATTATTTAGTGCTGTTTTAAATAGTTTATTCTGCTGGAGTTTTTTTCTTTTTTGCCTTTTTCATCCTAAGCACTTTAAGTTTTTCTTTGCACTTTTCGCAAGCGAATTTAAGCATTATTGGAGCAGTTTTTGACTTTGGCTTAATCCATGAGCCGCATAGCTCTCCTTTGTTCTTGCAATTAGGGCAAGTGTATTCGAGGTTGTATTTTAGCAGAGCTACATACTCTTCTGGCTCAAAAGTTTTCTTGCATGATTCGCAAGCGTATACTTTGTCCCTTTTTTTTAATTTTTTTAATCTTGAATTAGAGCAGTTAGGGCATTTCGGCTTATACACCCAAAAAAAAGCAAAGCCGTCAGGCTCAATTATTTGCCTTGTGAAAAAATCAAGTTCAGTTATATCTTTTGGTTTTTCTTCCATGATAATACTTTAAAAGCAAATCATGGTTTATAAACATTATTAGATAGGTTTAAAAAAAGAAAATTTTATAAAAATTATTTATGAATGAAATATTAGCCTCAGGGTTTAAAGAAGTTTCATATGGATTTAGGGATACTGCTCCAACCCTTCCAAGCGACATTAATGTTAAAATCAATGATTATATAGCAAGAGTAGAATCCGATAAAAAGAAGCAGGGAAAAACATTCTTCAATGCCAAAAAAATTCACCTTCTTAATTATTTCATGAATGATGATTCGCTTTATTTGTCTTTGGAAAAAACTGATTATTTCACATTTGATTATTTGTCAAAAAACAATCCTGAATTGCTAACTAAATATTCCCATGTTCTTAGTGTTGGCGCATTAGTATTGACACTTGATGGAAAAATAATTATTGGAAACAAGTCCAAGCTAAATGACAAGGGAGAAGGCGAATATCATTTGCCTTCAGGATATGTTGAATTGAGCGATTTGGGAAATGGTTTAGAAGCAGCTGCTGTGCGCGAAGCTAGCGAAGAAGTGTTTGATAATGAAGATTTAATGAGCAAGATTCAGTCAATTTCGCCTTTGGGATTGTTTAATAAGGAATACAATCAGCCAATGCTTGCATATGTCATTAAATTAATAGCAAATGAAAATGAGGTTTTTTCAGTTTGGGAGAACTCAGATGCTGAAAAAAGGGAGTTTTCACAGCTCAAATTCGTGCCAGCAGATAAAAAAAGCATTTGCCAATTTTTAGATAGCAATAAAATAAGGGCGCACGCAAGAGTTTCTTTGGAAAATTTTCTGATAACTTTATGATTTTTTTATCTCGTTTTGCAGTATTTTTCTAATATCTTCCACTTTTGCCTGGAACTCTGTTAGCCTTAAAACTTGGCCAATCAAATAATTGATGCTGCTGTTGTTTCCCATATTATAGTCATTTATTGCTTTTTCATTTTTTGACAGTAGCTTAATTATTATTTCTTTCAGTTTCTCTTCTGGGAATTTTTTAATTCCTTTTTCTTTAATCAATTGATTTATTGGCTTTCCGGTGCTGACTAAATCCTTAATCATTTCTTTTGCCAATCTTTCTGTAATCTTATTTTCATTTATTGCATTAAGGAATCCTATGAATAGCTCAGGAGTCACTTTGCTTTTTGAGATGCTTACATTGTTGTAATTAAGGCATTTCATCAAATAAGTTGCCATCCAATTTCCAATAAGAGTGTATTCTTTAAGGCTCTTTGAGCATTTTTCAAAAAAATCAGCCAAAGCTTTATCTGTGTAGATTAGTACAGTGCTTAATTCTTTAGTAAGTTTAAACTCTTTGACAAATCTTTTTATCCTATCATCAGGCAATTCATTCATTGTTTTTGAAATATTAGCCATTCTTTTGGTGTCAATCACTTGCCAGCTTAAGTCAGGCTCAAAGATGTAACCATAGTCAGCTTCTGATTCTTTAATTCTTAAAGTCTTTGTTGTTTTTGACTTCTCGCTGTAAGCTCTTGTTTCTTGCTGCTTGATAAAAATGCCTTGTTTTGCCATTATTTTCTGCCTGCTGTATTCATATTCTAATGCTTTGATGATGTTATGGAATCCTGTGATGTTTTTCACCTCAACCCTTGCCCCTCCAATAACGCTGATGTTTGCGTCAGCTTTCATAATCATTTCTGAATCATAGATATTAAGATGCTCAAGTATTGCCCTTAATTTTGTCAAAAATATCAAAACTTCATCAGGGCTGTTAAAATCAGGGTCTGTGACTATCTCTATTAAGGGAGTTCCTGCCCTGTTGTAATCAACTAATGTGTACTCGCTGCTGGTGATATCCCCTCCAACATGAACTAATTTTCCTGGATCTTCTTCAATATGGGCTCTTCTTATGTTTATTTTTTTTTCAACACCTTTGTGTTCTATTTTTAGGTAGCCATTCAGCCCTACGGGTATTTCATATTGTGTGATTTGGTAATTTTTGGTCATATCTGGATAAAAGTAGCTTTTTCTGCTGAAAAAAATATTGTCTGGAACTGTGCAATTCAAGGCTTTTGCGATTTTCACTCCATTTTCAAAAACTGTCTTATTAAGCGCTGGTTTTGTTCCAGGATATCCTAAGCAAATTTGACACACTGTTGTATTAGGGGGAGCATCTTTAACGCTGTTAGGGCAGCTGCAAAAAATCTTTGATTTAGTGCTCATTTGGGCATGAATTTCAAGCCCTATAATGCATTTCACATCTGGAGTCATTTTTTCATTGCCTCTTCATAAGATTTAGCTATGCTTAATATTTTAGTCTCATTCAAATGATCCCCTAATAAATGGAATCCTACTGGAAGCTTGTTTGAATCAAATCCGCATGGAACATTAATCATTGGAATGCCTGCAAGGTTAGGTCCAACAGTCAATAAATCGCTTTGGTAAACTTGCAAAGGGTCAAGCTTTGCTATTTCATCAAATCTTGGGGCTGTAAACATCATAGTTGGTGACAATAATGCATCGCATTTTTCAAAAGCTTTTTTGTAGTCATTTATTATTAAAGTCCTGACTTTCATTGCTTTCAAATAATATTGGCTTCTGTAGCCGCTCATTCTTGCAAAAGTTCCTACAATAATCCTTCTTTTTGCTTCATCTCCAAAGTATTTGCTTCTGACATTTGAATAATAAGTATTGAAATCCATGTTTTTGTCAAATTCAAGCTTTGCGCCATACCTTATTCCATCCAATTTTGAAAGATTAGTTGATGCTTCGCTCATTGCTGCCAAGTAATAAGCAGACAAGTGATATTTTGTCAGCTTTAAATCAATGTCTATGAATTTTACTCCTAATTTTTTCAAGACAGTTATTGCTTCAGAGATTTTTTCTTTAACTTCTTTTGAAACATTTTCATAGTATTGCTTAGGAAGCCCAATAGTGTAATTTTTGATTGGTTCATATTTTGTGTAGTCAATTTTTTTATTGTTTAATGATGTCTGGTCTTTGGGGTCGTTGCCGCTTATGATATTTAAGGCTAGTGCGATTTCATCTACTGTTTTTGCCATTGGCCCGATTTTGTCTAAGCTGTTTGCATAATCTATTAAGCCGTACCTGCTGACTAGTCCATAAGTTGGTGTTAAGCCATAGACTCCGCAAAAAAAACTTGGAGCGCTTATGCTTCCTCCTGTGCTCTCTCCAATTCCAAGATGGGGAAAATCAGCTAATTGGGTTATTGAACCGCATCCTCCGCTGCTTCCTCCTGCAGTTCTTAAAACATCAAAAGGGTTCTTTGGAATCCCATAAGCGCAGTTCGTGCTGAAGCTTCCGAATCCGAATTCATCCTGAGCAGTTTTTCCTATGATTACTGCCCCCTCTGCTTTCAGTTTTTCAATTACTGTTGCATCAAAGGGGGGAACATACCCTTCTAATATTTTGCTTCCTGCTGTGCACTCTACATTTTTTACGCAAATCGCATCTTTTACTGTTACTGGAACACCGCATAATAATCCTTTTTTTTCCTTGTCAGCAAGTTTTGCCTGCTTTAGTGCTTCATCTTCTGAGATTGTTATAAAGCAGTTATATTTTTCATTTAATTCTTTGCACTTTTTTATTGCTGATTTCACTGTTTCATAAGCGCTTAATTTGCCTTTTTTTACATTATTTACATATTCAGTTAGATTCATAGTTTTTTTTTAACCTGCTATTTTTTTAAAACCGTATTTTTGCTCATAATAATCAATTAATTGCTCAGCTTCAATTTCAGGAGTGCTGAAAAGTAAATCGCTTTCAAAATCTCCTTCATCTTCGAATGCGAACTCTTGCATATTATCTTTTGTTATGTTTATCATTTTTTTTACACTATTTTTGGGGCTTTGAAATAATCATTTTCTTTGTGGCAAGCTAGCTTAAAAATCTCATCCTTTTTTAAGCATTTTTTTACTTCATCATCCCTTAATATGTTCTCTGTTCTTATTGGATGAAAGCTTGGGGCAATTTCTTCAACATCCAGCTCATCAAGTATTGCAAAGCTTTCAATAACATCATTTAATTGCCTTGAAAATTTGTCAACTTCCTCTTCAGTTAAATTAATCCTTGCAATTTTTGCAACATGCCTGACTTTTTCCTTGTCAATCATATCAATTAATCAAAAAAGCTTTGTTTTAAAAAGATTATTAAAACTCCATTAAATTAAGTTTTTTAGAGATTTGAATTGTTTCACTTAACATTTTTTTTGCATTTTCTTCATTAAAACTCAATTTTTCATAGATTTTTAGTGCAAAATATTGAATGTTTTGAATTAGTTTTTTGTTAGTATAAGCTTTCATTATATAGATATCCATATACATTTGTGCTGCATGATAATTTTGATTATGAAATGCATTTTGAGCTTTTTCTAAATATTTATTCATTGAAAAATCTCTATCATCAAACAGGTATTCTTTTATTCTTTTAATTAATAATCCCTTAGGATTATTAATAAATTCATCCTGATTAAAAAATCTTACAATATCTAGTTTTTTGCATATCTGTTCTAAATCTTGAACTGTGATTTTTTCTTGTTGAATATTTTGATTTTTCATTAAGTTTAAGCCTGCATTTTTCTTTTTTTAAACCTTACTCTTTGAGGTCATATCTGAGTATTGCTGCTATGCCTGCTAAATTGTCAACCTGCTCACCTAATTCAGAGCCTGAATTAACAATGCTTAAGCTAGCATTTGAGCTATTGGATAATTTTATCAAGCTGTCAAGCTCTTTAAATGAATTATCTTCTTTGGCTTTTTTAATGAAATTTGTTGAAAGTATTAAATCCTGAACTGCTCCTTTATTGATTGCCTCCTTAACAAATTTGTAGCCATAGGTTGATTTCTTTGATTTAGATATTAATTCCATTAAATTATTTATGATTACTTGCTGCTCATAATATTGGGTTTTATCAATTGATTTTTGCGCTTCACCTGAATTAATCAGCTCCTTTATTCCATTCTTGTTGCTGTAGTTAATTTTTACAAAACTTGATTTATTCTTCAAATAATCATATTCATTTATTTTTGATTTTAAAGCATCAATTAGGCTCATTGTTGCGCCAATCAGAACTGATTTTGCCTGCCTATTCTTTGCCAATTCATTTAATGAAGATAATAAGGTTTTAATGAATTCTGCCTTGTTTTTTTCATACGCAGTTATTTCTCTTTTGCCGCCTAATTCTTCGCTTAGTGTTGTTGAGTATTCAATTGAGTAATCATGATAGTAAGCTATTGTTGCATCCCCATAATCAGCTGCAACTAGCATTAAATTAGAATCTTTTTTAGAGCTTTTGGTTAAATAATCATAGTCTACCTGGCTCCATTCTTTTATTATAGTAACCTCATCTTTCACTGAAATGTTAAAAGAATGATAGTCTCCTTTTTGTACCCTGTCATCACTTGAGCGAATTATTTTTCCAAGCACTTTTAATATGTCACTGAATTCTTTGAATTCTGTTTTTTCAACATCTAGTTCAATGAATATTTGCTTTCTTTCGCTTGTTTTATCATTAATTTCAACTTTCCTGTAAGTTTTTCCATTAATTATTGTTTTTGGAGTTATTATTTGGGATAAGTACCATAAATCATCAAGCGATTCTGTTTTAATGGTTATTTCATTGTTTTTTAAGTTCTTTTTTAATATTTTCATTCAAGCACCTCAAATGAATCAATTTTTCCGTCTCCATTCAAATCATTGCCTTGCACGATTCTATAAAAATCCGAGTCCTTTGAATAATCCTTTAGTATTTCTAGTGGTGAAGTTATTAATGAATAAATTGCTGAGTAAGTTCCTAATTTTCCAACTCCTGCAAAAACTATTATTGCTTTTTTAGTATTATTTGGATTTTTTATCTTTTGAATCACTCCAATAGAGGAAGAATTGTATTCTTTTCCTGTTTTTTTGCTCTTGAATCCTTTACCAAAGTTTGCACTTGGAGCTTCGCCCACAAAATCTGTTTGGAATTTCACTATAAAGTGCTCATTAAATTCAAAGGTTATTACATTAACTCCAGGCCCCCCTATTAAGATGAAATTATTTGAATAGTCAGATTTCAGTTTAACATCAGTGTCTAATACTATTGAATCTGGAGTGTTAAACGCAAGATAGTTTCCAAGGAAAAATGAGAGCATTGCTGAATAATATGCATCTTTAGCCCAGGTTTTTAAGATACCATGGGGTTCAGGGCTTCCTACAACTATTTCTCCGCTAAATCCTTTTTGGTTAAATTCATTAAAGAACTCCAGCAGTTTTGAGTTAATTTCATTATCTTTAAGGCTAAGGCTTAAGCCGTAAATATTCGCGGTTGGGGCGTAAAATTTGGCTTTTGCTCCTTTTATCTTCTCTTCTTTTACTATTGAAATTATTCCTGTTTTGAATAACTTATTTATATGGTAGTAAATTTTTTGCTCATGTATTCCAAGGGCTTTGGCAATTTTTAATGAATAAGATGGCTCTTTGTCTAAGAATAAAAGTATTTTCCAGCCAACAGTTGAAACTAATGGCAGCATTTGCTTATTATCATTGAATAACTTCATAACCATTATGGATTTAATTATAATAGTTTTGTTTTTTTAAATCTTATCTTAATAATAGTTTTTAAGAAAAATCATAAGAGTTTAATCTATAGTGCAGGGTGTATTTAAAAATATTAGCATAAATTTATGCAAAAAACAAGAAAAATTAACTATTATTAAAATAACTATAATAGTTTTATTCTATTATAATTAAAAATGGAAGCATTTTAGCTAAATTTGACAAAAATTAATATGATTATTATAGGAATCTTATAAATCAAGTTTTTAAACACTGTTTTGTTTAATAGGTTATATATGAAGGCAGTAATATTAGCCGCAGGTGAAGGAAGCAGACTCTGGCCAATAAGCGAGAATGTGCCAAAACCCTTAGTAAAAATACTTGGAAAATACTTCTTAGAATACCAAATAATTGAACTATCAAGAATTGGAATAAAAGATGTAATAATAGTAAAAGGCAAAAATTTTAATGATTTATTTGAAATTTTTAAAAACGAAATGAGCGAAAAATATGGCGTAATTATTACATACATGGTTCAGGAGCAATCACTTGGAACTGGCGATGCCTTCTTTACAATTAAAAACATCATAGATGAACCTTTCATTGGACTCATGGGAGACAACCATTACCAAGCAAGCGATATTGAAAAATTAATCAATGTCTTCAAAAACACCAATAAATCAGTAATAGGAGGATTCCCTGTAAATAACCCTGAAAATTACGGAGTAATAATGACCAATGATAAAAAAATGGTCACCCAAATTGTTGAAAAGCCAAAAGCTCCAACAAGCAACCTAATAAATGCAGCAATTTACATCTTCAAGCCAGAAATTTTTAAGCTAATCTCATTATTAAAACCCCAAGAAAACGGAGAAATCTACATAACTGATGCAATTAATATTTTAATCGAAAAAGATGACTTAGTGTGCGAGCAAATAGAAACCTGGTATGATTTAGGCAAGCCTTACCAAATACTTCCGCTTACAAAATTCTTTTTCAAAAACTACAAAAGATTCAACGCAATGAGCAAATACACTGAATTAATGAATGGCGTGTTAATTGCAAGAGATGTAATGATTGGGCCAAATGTGGAATTCTACCCTGAAAATGGCTTAATTATTGTTGAAGAGAATTCGAAAATACTTGGAAGCACAGTAATAACAGGAAACAACTATATTGGACCTGATTGCGAAATAATCAACAGCATCATAAGAGAAACAACTGTCTTAATAGGAGAGAACACTGTGAAAAACAGCGAGATAAAGAACTCAACCTTAGGGTTTAAGACAAAAGCACCCCATTTTAATTACATTGGAGACTCATACATTGGAGAAAACTGCAACTTTGGAGCAGGAGCAAAGATAGCAAACCTAAGAAATGATAACAAAAGCATTAAAATGTTCATTGAAAAGAAAGGCCAGCTAGTTGACACAGGACTCAGAAAATTAGGAATATTCACAGGAAACAATGTAAATTTTGGCATTAACTCAATGATTGCGCAGCCAGGAATACTCATAGGCTCAAATGTCAAAATACTTCCAGGAGAAAAAATCTTCAGAAACAAAGTAACAAATTAACCCTGATAACCTGTCTGATTCAAATCATGATTATGCATTGGCCAAATATTATTAGTTGCACTTGCACCAGTTTCATAAATTTGCAGCGATTCATCGCCAGAATTGAATATGACTAATTCTAAAAAACCATCATCATCAATATCATCAGCTAAAACACTTGGACCCATAATCCAATTTCCTCCGCCAATTATTTCCAAAACATTGCCCTGATAATCAAGAATCCTAAAATTTCCCTCTTCAGTTGACAAGATTTCAAGCCCAGGATTTGATGAATCTAGCTCCAATAACACTGGATTAATATAACCTTGGGTTCCTTCAACATAATCAGTTAAAAGATTGCCATACTTGTCAAAGATGAGCAAATGATCATCAAGATAATATGGGTCCCACTCGCTTTCATTCTGGAATGAAACTAAAATTTCATTATTGCCATCATTAGTCACATCACCAATATAAGCAAGCTCTGGAACTTTGTCCAAAAAATAATCTTTCCCTCCATTTCCATTGTCAAAAGTGTAATTGTATTGCCAAATTACTCCAAAAGAGCTGTTTAATAAATAAATGCTCATAACACTTGAATTTGAATTGGCTATGAACACTGTTTCAAGCCCGTCAAAGCTGCTGTTTATCTCCGCAACTGCAGGAGAAATAAGCCAACCATTAGAACTACTTGCATCAAAATAACTAAGTTGGGTGCCATTAGTGGAATACATATGCAAACCATTCCTTAATACTCCTAATATTTCCAGCCCGGGATTGGCTGCAGAAATATCTGCAACAACTGGACCCCAAACAGGACCCCATTGATACGCCATGGAACCTCCGAACTCAGTGGACCACAACAAGCCTCCAGTCCTGTTATGAACAGTTAAGTATTCATTGTTTGAGATTATTTCAAGCCCGTTAGATTCATTAACATCAGCTATAGCGATTCCTGAATCAATTCCTGAACCATTAGAAGTAATGTTAACAATAACATTTAAAGTGTTATTAACAACATATAACCTATTATTATCAGTTAATATTAATTCATTGAAGCCGTTATTATCCAAATCCGCAAGCAGCATTGAATTTTGAGGCACAAAAGGGTCAAAAGAAAGATTAGTGATGTAAGACCCATTGCTTGAAAGAATATGAGTGACGTTAGAATTATAATCTATTACAAATAATTCTTTGCCAAAATAATCGCTAAAGAATTCACCAACCAAAGAATAATGGTTCAAAAAATCCTGAAATTCAGGATAATCATATTCCCCTTTTAATTTAGTTAAAAAACTGGTGTAATTGACCAGACTTTTTTGAAATGAATCACTAATGCAGCTTACATTAGCAGTGTATTCACCCTTGCTTAAAGGGCTAGAGAAAGAATAAGAAGCGCTTGTTTCAGTGTCAACCATGGCATACTCATTTCCGCCAATATTAAGAGTGCAAGTAGTCAATGAAGTATTAAAATTTTTCAATTTAACTGTAAATACTGGATTTTCATTAATTAAATAAGAAGTGTCACTTGTGAAACTTTCAACATAATTTTTTAAACAACTCCCCTGATAGCAAACACCTTTTGCATAATTGTAAAAATTATCATATTCACAATATTTTCCATTATTACTCAATAATGCAACAATAGTATCATAATGGCTAATGATTAATGAACTAGGCGCTAAGGCTTGAGTCCATAAAATAATAGATGTTACCCCTTCAGAAGTATCAGCATCAGGGAATTTGTCAATAAAATGAGTATAAATCCCAGTAATGTTAATGCTTTGCCAACTATCTGAAGTGATATTATAAGAGCAATCTATAAAAAAATTCCCTTGTGTGGAATTACAATTAGAAAAAATATCTCCACTGCCATTAATAATATAAGCTAGTGTTTTAGAAGATCCTGGAGTTTCTGAAGTATAATATACAAAAATGCCAGAATAACCTTGGCCTGTTGAGCTGGAATTATAAAAAGCATGAAGATTTATGGAATCAACAGTTCCATTAACAAGTTGAGCAACACTGGAAACAGTAACTCCAGAATCATAATCTGAATATTCACCAATAGAATAATCACCTTCATAGATTTCATCAGCAAAAGCTCCTGCTTGCCCTACAATTATTACCCAACTATCATTGCCGTTTTCAAAATCCCCATTTATTAAACTGTTAATAGTGCTAAGAACACTGCATCCGCAAGTATGCGAATCAGTGCTTAACCAACCAGTTCTTTTATCATTTAAGTTTACAACTTCACTGCCTACAGGGCATGAACTAAAAAAAAGGGTGAGATTTGAATCAAACCCGCTATTTTCAGTGTTCTTGCTTGCAGGGCTTGTTGCTTGAGTAATTTTTCCATGATTATATATTACTTTTATTTCCAAATCCTCTCCAACTCCTTGGGAAATATAGTTAATTTCCCTTAATTCACCAGGCTGAATTGGAGTGTCAAGAGTGAAGTTAAGCAATTCCCCATTGACAAATATTACAACCTCTGTAACTGGACTGGAACCATCATTCCTGACTATTGCTTTGCTCCCTGTAATGCTTACTAAGTTAAGCCTTGAATTATCACTGCCTGGATAATTATCTAGATTACCCTGCGATTCTAGGTTCAAAACATTGGAATTAATAAAAAAGAAAGCACTGACACTAGCAACAATAGTGAGCAAGACCAATAATATAACACTGATAACTGGAGTGATAGATTTCATTAAATAAATAAATCTTCAATATTTTATAAAATTATAGCAATGTCACTAGGATTCCAATTAAGAAAAATATTGCAGTAATTATTGGCAAAAAGTTGCCAAAAGGCGCCTTGTAATAAAATTTAGTTATCTTTTTTCTTTCATAAATAATAGTAATGCACAGTATTACTCCAAAAATTCCAGCAACAACAGCTCCAGTGAAGGCTAAAGTATTAATGAAGCTAGGGCCGAAGAGAATTATGAAAATTAAAGGTAAAAACATTGCAATAAAACTGCTAATATTAGGGTTAAGGCTATAGTCATTCACAAGCATGTCTTTAAGCAATAAGCCGCTCATTATGAAAGAGCCGGTCATTGCAAACAACGCAATTAAGTTGCCAATTAAACCCACAACTCCGGTTAAGCTTTCAGTAGCAATCTCTGAAATTTGACTTCCAAAAACTCCTAGCATAATTGTTGCAAATAAGAAAAAGAAAACGAATGACAGCAGTATTCCGTAAAAGCTTATCTTAACCATTAAATCCTTGTTGCTTTTAGTAATCTGCTCAACCTGAGCCATGATATTGTATCCTCCGAAACTGAATAGAATTACTCCAAAAGGAATTATTAAATTCCCTGCTGCTGGAAAAGATAAAGTGCTAAAAGCAAAATCCCCCCTTAAAAAAAAAGCCAATATTAACAAGAACGAAAAAAGTGACAATTCAATAAAAAAAGCCGCTTTCTTTACGCTATTAAGCCCTTTGAAAACAAAGATGAAAATTACCACAAAATAAGCAATCATGCAAAAAACTTGGTTAAACCCTGTTATGTTTGACAATATTTTTGAGCTTCCAAGCAAATAAGCAATGATTGCTCCCACACTTATCAATGAAAAGATTATGCTAGTGAATATTCCCCATCCTTTTCCTAAGTATTTCCTGATCATTCCAGGCATTTGATAAACAGCCTTAGTGTTCAAGGTTAATTCAGTTGTGAATAAGCACATCACGAACATGAAGAATGCAACAAGTATCATCAATATTGCTCCCTCAAAGTATCCGCTAAGAGTCAAAGCTTTAGGAATGCCCAAAAAACCAGCGCCTATGACTGTGCCCATCAATGTTGCCAAACCCAATAAGAAACTCTTAAACTTTGAATCCATAAAAGTATTAATCATTAGATTATTTAAAAAGATTAATGCTGAATTAATTGTTTGAACGATGCCCGCATGAATACTTGTCTATGCAGATTAAATCCCCGTTTCTTTGCCCTTCACTATGGCTAACAATGTAAACCTCTTTTCCGCAAGTAGGGCAACGCAGCTCTGGCTCAGGAAGAGTTAATATTTTAGCATTGTTATTCTTTTTGCTTTGGGTGGTTGATTTGCTTTTAGCTTCAACAAAGTTCACATTATTCCATGAATAGCTTAAAACTTGGCTAAATGACTCTATCAAAGAGCTTGTTTCTGAAACATATTTTTTCAGCAAAGCATCAACTTGCTCTTTGCATAACTGCTTCAGATAAATAGTCATATTCTGCTCTGAATATTTTTTAGCAATATCATTAAATGACACTATGAACTCCTGGCCTTTTTTATTAGCTAAGCTGCTTAAATTTGACCTGATTTCTTGAGCATAATTTTCATAAATTCTTGATTTTAATGCATTAATCTGCTGTTTAAGCAAAGCGTACGAAGTAGTAATCTGCTCCATTAAAGGAGTGATGAACCTGCTTTCAATTGACACCTTATCCTCTTGGCAAATGTTTTCAAGAGCTCCGTAAACCTCTTTTGCATTGATTAAGTTATCCAATTCATTTAAAGAAGTGGCTGATTTAAAATCATTAGAGTAGTTTATTAAAGGATTATCATAATT
>JBAZGS010000009.1:0-47118 GCA_041652755.1 Candidatus Nanoarchaeia archaeon | reverse complement strand
ATATTAACAAGTTTAAGTTCAATATTCATAAGGTTAAATAAAAAAGCTATTCCTTTATAAATGTTTTATAAAGAAGTATTTAAATTATGCTAACAGTCATATTTTTTGGCAATGATTGGCTTGTTGCATTCATTGCAATGCATTCAAAGGTTATTTCATCAGTTGAAGTATAATAACTGCTTGGGAGCATGCTAATAAATGCATCATTGTTCCAGTAATAAGAACTATTAATGAAATTATAGTCACCGCTTACAAATACTGGCAAAGCACTGCTTGTTGATAATCCATTTCCTAATTGACCTCCAGAACCACTTCCCCAACATAAAGCTGAACCATTAGTTAAAATTCCACAAGAATGCCATTTACCTAATATGATTAAACTAAAATTATAATTTCCATTTACAAATTTAGGTATATCACTCTGTCCACCAACACTCCCATTACCCAACTGACCTACACTATTATATCCCCAACATAAAGCTGAACCATTAGTTAAAATTCCACAAGAATGATAAAGTCCCGTACTTATTTCACTAAATAAATAATCATTGTCAATAAAATTACCTAATTGACCATTAATTCCATTTCCCCAGCATACCGCACTACCATTAGTTAATATTCCGCATGTATGATATCCTCCAGAACTTATAAAACTAAAATTATAATTTCCATTTACAAATTTAGGTATATCACTCTGTCCGCCAACACTCCCATTACCCAACTGACCTAAATCATTATATCCCCAACATAAAGCTGAACCATTAGTTAAAATTCCACAAGAATGTAAAGCACCTAAAGTTAAAGATTTAAACAAATAATTTCCACTAACAAAAACAGGAATAGCACTATTATCCGTATTTCCATTACCTAACCTTCCTAAATCACCATTTCCCCAGCATACCGCACTACCATTAGTTAATATTCCGCATGTATGATATCCTCCAGAACTTATAAAACTAAAATTATAATTTCCATTTACAAATTTAGGTATATTACTCTGTCCGCCAACACTCCCATTACCCAACTGACCTACATTATTATATCCCCAACATAAAGCTGAACCATTAGTTAAAATTCCACAAGAATGATAATCTCCAAATGATATTTTATTAAAAATATAGTTAAAACTAACAAAAATAGGTGTATTACTAATTAAAGTATTAATATTTCCTAATTGACCAAAAGATCCATATCCCCAACATAAAGCTGAACCATTAGTTAAAATTCCACAAGAATGATCTATTCCTTGGGTATTACTAAAAGTAATATAATTAAAATCATTAATCAGGGTTTGTTCATTTAATTTCCAAGTGTAATTATATCTTATTAAATCATTGGAATTATCGCTTGTTGCGTTGCAGTATCCTTCTAATCCATAATCTTTTTCAACAATTGTTGCGCTATTCACTCTTAAGAATTCTAAAACTTCAGGCTCATCTTCAATTTCTCCATTTAAAGGTAAAGAATTATTTGTAAATCCACTAATGGCAGTATTCTTGCTTGCAGGGCTTAATCCTTGAGTGATTTTTCCACTATTATAAATTACTTTTATTACCAAATCTTCATTAGTTTGTCTTGCAGTATAATTAATTTCCCTTAATTCTCCTGGCAATATTTGAGTATCTAAAACATAGTTCAATAATTCTCCGTTGACAAACATTACAACTTCTGTGACAGGGCTTGTGCCGTCATTTCTGACAATAGTTTTAGAGCCAGTAATTGATACTAGATTAAGCCTTGAGTTATCACTGCCAGGGTAAGTTTCTAAATTTCCCTGATTTTCTAAATCAACTACATTTGAATTAATGAAAAAGAATGCTGAAACACTAGCAACAATAGTGATTAAGACCAATAAAATAACACTGATTACTGGAGTGATTGATTTCATTAATATAACATTAAAATAAGATTATTTAAATTACTTACCATTAATTTTAAAAACATTTGGATATTATTGTTAATTTATGTTTAAGCCTGTTAAGAGGAAAGGTTTGGTTCCTGCAAAGAATGGTAAAAAAATCGGGGTTGCTGACAAGGAGAGCGAGAAGTTTTTTGAGCTTAATGAAGCTTATTTAAAGGTTTGGCTGCTTTGCGATGGCAAAAAAACTGAAGACGAGATAATTAATGAATTCTATGATTATTTGGTTAATAACTCAGCTAAGTCAAAAAAAGTCAGCAAAGAAAAAATAGTGCTTGAAGCTAAGGGCATTGTTAAAAGATTGCAGAAGTTCAATTTAATCGAGTGAAGTGATATTTTTTAAAAAAAAAGCGTTTTTTTATTTTTGGGCAAGTTTTTTAAAACTTTGAAAATTCACTAATTGTAATGGAAATTTGGACTGAAAAATACAGGCCTAAGCACTTAAAGGATGTTATTGGCCAGGAGAATATTGTAAAACGATTGGTTGCTTTCACATTATCTGATTCAATGCCTCATTTATTGTTTGCTGGGCCTCCTGGAACTGGAAAAACAACTTGCTCTTTGGCTTTGGCTAATGATATTTTCAAAGATGGAGTTAAGGAGAATTTTTTGGAATTAAATGCCAGCGATGAAAGGGGAATTGACACTATCAGGGTTAAGGTTAAGAATTTTGCAAGAAGCAAATCAATGGGAAGTGTTAATTATAAGATAATATTTTTAGGCGAGAGCGATGCATTGACAAGCGATGCTCAGCAGGCTTTGAGAAGGACTATGGAAAGGTATAGCTCAACTTGCAGGTTCATTTTAGACTGCAATTATCCCAGCAAAATCATTGACCCTATTCAGTCAAGGTGCGTGCTTTTCAGGTTTAAGTCTTTGGAAAAAATTGACGTGCTTAATTATTTAAAAATCATTTGCAACTCTGAAAAAATTGACGCTGATAACAATGTTTTGTCATTGATTTGCGAATTAAGCAAGGGGGATTTAAGAAAAAGCACTAATATTTTGCAGTCTTGCAGCGTATTAAGCCCTAAAGTTACTTCCGAGTTAGTCTATGAAATTGCCAGCTTAGCAAGGCCTGAAGAGATAAAGAAATCTTTAGAGCTTTGCATTAAGGGCGATTTTGTTGGAGCTAAGGAAATGCTTTTTGATGCAGTTTATAAGCATGGATTAAGCGGGCTTGATGCTGTTAAGCAGATTCAGTCTGAAATCTTAATCCTTGAATTGAGCGCTAAATCCAAAATGGAGCTGATTGCTCTTGCTGGAGAGTACGAGTTCAGGATGACTGAGGGCAGCGATGAGTTCGTGCAGTTAGAAAGTTTTTTGGCCCAGTTTTTCAAGCGTGAATAATCATGAATATTTTTGACAAATATTCCTCAAAGTCAATAAAAGACCTTGTTGGAATTGATGAGAATGTTGAAAAAATCAGTGATTTTTTGAAAAATTTCAAGAATTATAAAAAGAAAGCCTTGCTGTTAATCGGCCCTGAAGGAAGCGGAAAAACCAGCAGCGTTTACGCAATTGCTAACTCTTTGGGCTTTGATGTTTTAGAGATTAATGCTAGCGACAAAAGGAATGCTGAGAATATTAAGTCAATTGTTGGAAGCGCAAGCTTGCAGCAGGGCTTGTTTTCAAATAGCAAAATCATACTTATTGATGAGGTTGACGGCTTAAGCGGCAACAGTGACAGGGGAGGAGTTAGGGAGATTAATTTAATCCTTAAGTCAACCAATTTTCCAATAATAATGACTGCTAATAATGAATACAGCTCCAAGCTTGAGGGAGTTAAGCAGAATTCAACAGTGATAAAGTTCAAAAAAAGAGGGTATTGGGATATTTACAAGCTTGTTAAATTAATTAATGAGGCTGAAAATAAGGGGCTTAGCACAATTAGCATTAAAAAGATTGCAAGCTTAGCTCAGGGAGATGTAAGAAGCGCTTTCAATGATTTGGGAAATATTGCTTGCGATTTGGATGTTGATGATTTGTTTGAAAGGTCTAAGGAATCAAGCATTTTTGATGCCTTGAAGATAATTTTCAAAAGCAAAACTTTTGATTCATTGCTAACCTCCGCTGATAATCTGAAAAATTTAGAAATCAAGGATGTTGTTTTGTGGATTTGTAGCAACATTATTAATGAGTATGAAAAGCCTCATGAGATAAGGGAAGCTTATGATTACCTAAGCATGGCTGACGTGTTTTTAGGCAGGATTAAAAGGAGAATGCATTGGAGATTTATGTATTATGCTAAAATGCTTGCAACTATTGGAGTTGGTTTAAGCAAAGATGAGATGTATAGGAAGTTTTCAAGATATTCTCCTCCTCAGAGATTCAAAAGCTTGGCTAAGCATTCAAAAATAAGGGCTGAGAATAAGGCTAGGGGCAAAGAGCTGGCTTTGGCAACTCACTGCTCATCAAGCAAGGCTATAAAGGAATATTTGCCTTTTTGCAAATACTTGAATTCATCCAAGAATAGTTCCTGCTGAATTGAAATTCTGGCTAGTGTAAGAATAATCATAAGTTAATAATTCATTGCTTATTACAATATTATTGTTCAGTCCGTCAACTGTTTTCAATAAATCAGAGTAATCATTTGTGAAGTATAGATAAATTTTTTTGCAGTATTTTGAAAGCGAGATTGTTAAATAATCATTGTGGCTGATTATTGCACTGCTTGATTGCTTCAAGTCATCTGCATCAAAGATTACTGCAAAAAAACTATTTGAATCATTCTTTGCAATGAAGTTGTATCCTTTAGCTAACTCTTTTGAATCAATGCTTTTTGAAACAGCGTAGTATTCAGGCTGTGAGTTAAAATTCAAGTAATTGTCTATATCACCGTTGACCCTTAGGTTAATTTTTAAGTCAAAGCTTTTTTTGACATTTTCAAAATCAATCATTAATAAATTAGAATCATTAATAGCGCTTACAATCATTGATGCATTCGCTGAATCAAGCTCGTAGGATTTTATAAGGGCTGTGTCTAGAATTAATCCTTTGAATTCAAATGCCAAGCCATCTATGTTAAAAAGCTCAGAGCTTGCCCAATTATTTGAATCTCTAATGAATTCATTGCTGTCAAAATCAATGGAGTAGCCAGTGTTGTTTATTGCGTTGCTTGAATAGTTCATTACGCAATAATCAATTATTTGGGAATTATTCAGGTAATAATATTCCACTGCATTGTAATCCTTCAAAATCAAGCCTTTCACATCATAAGTTGTAGGCAAGTAAGATTCTTGTGCTCCGAAGTTAAGCCAGTTACTTAAGTAAAGCTTTCCTGCTGTAATGTTTAAGTAATAATTCGCTGGATAGTAATAGTCATTGCTTACATTGAAGGAGAAATTGTCTGAGCTGTTCACTAAGGTGCCTAAAGCATTGCTTAATATCACTCTAGGGGAGTTAGTTATGTTATTTTTTGTTAGCTGAAAGCCTGAGTCTGAGCTGAAGACTAACTGCATATTCTCTGAAGCGTTCAAGATTATTGGAGACAAAGCTGAAATCAAAGGCAAATTAACACTCACCTTAAAGCATGCATCATCACCACTTATTACTAGCCTATAAACGCCGTTTAAAGCATTAGAAACTAATAATTGAGAGTTTACTGAAAAAGTATCCTGTGTTAATAATTGGCCTGAATAATCATAAAGCTTAGCGTTTATTTCCCCAGTAGTGTTTATTTGAATAATTATTTCTGAGCCGTTTATTTTCATGAACTCATAAGTTGTGTTGTGAACATTCATTGATTCATTGTTGCATAAATAAATCGGGAAGGTTGAATTCCTTTGGTAGTTCTTTGTAAGGTAGCTGAATCTTAAGCTGCTGCCTGATTTGTCAGTTAGTGTCTTGTTTAATAATTGCTGATTTTTAAGCGAGAACTCAGCAATCGCGTATTTTGAATCAGCGCTTGCTGAGGCAAGATAATTGTTTGAGTAAGTGTTATTTATGAAAAAAAGCATGCTGTTAAAAGAGTTGCTTAAAATATTAAGGAATGAGCTCTTAAAGTAATTCAAGAATTCGTTCTTGCTTAATGTAAATGAATTTAAGGGGTTATTGAAATAATTATTCGCAATGCTTAATGAATAGTTGTAATCATTGTAATATGGCACTAGGATTATTTTTTGGTAGTAAGTTCCAGGACTAAGGCTTAAAGCATTTATTCTGTAGTCAAGAGTGATGCTTGGGCTTGTGATTGCATAAGGCATTGAATCATTTCCAATAAGCAATACTCCATAATCTTGGTGGAACAATGAGGCGTATTTTGAATCATGCATTGTCCATGCTGGCTCAGTTAATGGCTCGTTAACGCTGACTGATGTTGCAAGCGAATCAAGGTTTGATTCAGCAATTAATGAAAGATTGTAATCATTGTAGTATAATACGTTGAATTCTTGGGAGACTATTATGAACTCTGGATGAAAGTCATACTTTTGGGTTAGCATGACTGTGCCAAGCATGCAGGTGAAGTTAACGCTTAAGACATTGTTTGAATAAGACATGAATGAATAGTTCGCGATGCAGCCTGATTGAGGGTTATTGTTGGAGTTGGCTTTTAAGCTTGTTAGCTCATAATCTGATTCAATTAATCTGACTGATGATATTTCTCCTGAGGACTTGTTAATCGTTGCTTTATAAGTGTTTGATTCATAAGTTATTGCTTGAATAGTTTCAGAATAGTCTGATACTTTTTTTTCATCCATTAGGTAAGTTTTCGGGTCTGATAATTTGTTGAAAAACAAGTAATACTTGCCTGATTCGCCTAAAGGTATTGAATCTTTAAAGCTTATCAAGTAATCCTTTGCTCCTAATTGGCTTATTGAAAAGCTCATTTTTTTGCAGTTATTTGACAGATAAAAACTTTCGCTGTTGGCTGAATCATCAAGTTTTAAGTTCATTAAATATAATTGGTTGCTTGATTCGCCGCCATTAGTGTTAACTGCTTCAAAGCTTAGCCTGTTAGGCTGGCTTTTTGGCCAATAATTAGTAATGGACATTGACAGCTGCCTTAATGTTTTTAATGACGAATAAAAATCATCATAATCTCTAAGCTGGCTTTGCATGTCTTTTTGCGAGAGCTCGCTAGGTATTGTGAGCAACAAAATTATTGAGGTTAAAGCTATTGAAAACAGCACTATTGACACTATGAAGAATTGGGATTTATTATTCATAATTCCACACCTTCAAAGTTATCATGCAGTTCTTCCTGTCAAGCACGTAAGAGCTCTTTATTGAATAATAAGATTGGGCTTCATAAGTTTTTAGGCTTATGTCAGCATCGTAGTAGCTGCTTATAGCATCCACTTCAATGCCTGAATAATTCATAAGCAATGAAACGTATTGGTTTTGAGTGTTCGTGTTAAGCTCGTAGTATAAGCTGTATTTTTTTTCATCATTAGGGTTTAAGGCATCTGAAAATGTTACTTCACAAGCATTGCTTTTTTCTGAAGGAGATGCATAGTATTCAACGTTTAATCCTGCGCCTAAGCTTGGATAGTCTTGGAGGAAGCTTGTTTCATTAGCCTGATAAAAAAGTGCTCCTTGCGCCACCGAACCTTTTTCCATGTATGGCACCAAAACTTTTATTGAAACATTCGCATCATAAGGCTCATCATTGTAGTCAATGGATTCAAGGCTCATAGAAACTGGCTCAGAATTTAGGAAAAAATGCAGCGATGAAGAGTTTATGCTTTCTGATTCATCAACAACTATTCTTACATTGTCCATGTTAATTGTTTGGTTTATTAATTCATCATTTGCTATTATTGAAATCTTGGAGATGTAAAAATTGTTTTTTATGCTGACTGGCAAGAAATTATTGCTTGCATCAATGACTTCAATGCTTTGAATATTGGCTGTTTTTGGGAAGAATTTCAAAAAACTAATATTAGCGTTTGTTTGGAAATTGTTGCTGTTTTTAACATTAACTTCTTCTAAGCAGCTTGATTCAATCTTGAAGCCTGTTAACGGAGGCATGAAGTAAGAGATTATGTCAGAGATTCCCTTCAGATCATTGCTTTGAACATAACTATTTAAGGCATTATTACTTTCAAGAGAGTCCATTATTCCAAGCATTTGCCTTGAAGGGTCATAAGAATTCGCTTTTGTTTCATAGTCCTGGGTTTTTATTGAGTAAAAAGAGAAGAACAAAAGTATTGCCATCACTGCTTCAACGCTTCTTATGAATGCTTTGTTCATTCAAACCACACCTCAACATCGTAGTTCACAATCATTTTCCTGTTTTCAAAGCTCGCTGTTGAGCTTATTTTTCGTTTCTCCTCAAAAACTTTGAAATCTCCGCACGAATAAGAGTAAGGAGTCTGTCCAAAAAACATGTTAGTGTAATTGTAGGTGTTGAAAAATATTATTGCTGTGCCATTAACCATTAATTCGTAGCTGTGAGAAGAGTCAGTTGTGTTTGAAACTATGCTTATCACTGTTTTCTCATTGCTTCGCGTTAGGTTGAAATAATCATAGTCATTGCTTGAAATGTTTGAAAAATAAACCTGGCTTTTTGAGAAAATTATTAAGTCAAGGGCTTCGCTTGAGTTAGTGTTAAAAGTTACAAATAATTCGCTTCCAACCCTCTGTAAATGAATGCCTGGTTTTGAAATGTTTGCTGCCAAATCATAGTAAGGCATCAGTATTGACTTGACTTCGTAGTAGCTTCTTACAGCATTAATATCCCCTTTGGAGTAGTTGCAAAAATTAAGCAAGTCTTCTTGCGAAATGCTTGATTTGTAAAACTCTGCAGAGATTGCTTCAGAGCTCTTGTAAACCATGTCATTGTTTATGTTTCTTGAAAAAGGCTTCATGAAATCAATTATGAAAGTTGACATGTAAAATAAGAAGAATGCAAAAATCAAATAAGAGATTATTGAATCAACAGTCATCATTTGAGATTTTTTACCTGACATTAATAGTGAATGCTGTCTCTGCCTTTTGGCCATCATATTCAATCCTCGCTATTCCATCAAACCTTCCCCTTTCATCTGGGCTGATTACATTAATAGTGTATTCTCCTGAAGCTGTGCTTAACCCTGAAAATGAAGTGTTTTGAAGTATTACTTCAACTCTTTGGCTGCTAATAGGCAAATCATCATACTTAATTGTTCCAACAACCTTAAAAGGCTCTCCTTTAACAACTGAATAAGATTCACTTGTTGCTGTTATATTCAATGTTCTTGGAAGTATGAAAATGCTGAATAATAATATTGAGAATCCTAGCATTATTGCAACATGCCTTACTCCTGATAATAAGTTATTATTTTTCGTGTATCCTGCAACGAATCCGTTGCAAACGCTTTGAATAACCATTGTTAGGAAGAAAAAGCCTTTGTAATAATCAGTGCTTAAAGCTGCTGATGCTCCTCCAATTCCTGCAACTGATGCGCCTAACCCTGTTGAGAATGCTCCGCTAGTTGTTATTGGCACTAAAACTTTGAAAAGTATTATTATTATCCCTATGAATACTAATTGAATCATGTAAATAATGCTTACTTGCTGAAGCATCTGGTTTTCCTGGTCTTTTTGAACGTTCTGCAAAAGCAGCGTTGAGTCAGCAACGCTATTCATTATTGGGCTGATGTCCCCTCCGCTTTTGAAAGCCTGAATAAGTATTGCAAGCCCTCTTGAGATGAAAATCGAATTCTTAAGCCTTTTCATTATGTCAGAGATTGATTTTTCAAAGCTTACCCCCCAGCTCATCTGGTTGCTTAATTTTCTCACCTCTGAGTTGAAAGCCCTGTAATCATTTTTTGAGACTGTTCTTACTGAATCAGAGATGCTTAATCCTGCTTTAAGGTTATCAGCCAAGTCTTTCAGAAAGATTGGAAACTGCTCTTCCATTATTGCAAGCTTTGAATTCACAGAGTATTCGTAAAAAGAGATTGGGAAAAGCATTACAGAAATTACTATGACTCCTAAGTAAGCTATGCTTATAGTGTTGAATTCCAAAAATAATAAATAGCCAATTGTTAAAAAAATGCTTACTATTAAGCTTACTATTAATATCCATTGCTTTGTGCTTAGTAACAAATTAACCATTTATTCACACCTCTGTTGGGCTTATTGTTTTAAGGAACAATATGAAAGCCACTGTCACGAAAGGAACCAGCAATGCAACGAATCCAACCTGAAGCGTTTGAATATCAGCCATTACTCCTCCCACCATGCTCATTATTGTTGACAAAACTATCACAAAAATAGTTCCAACAATCACTACTGTAATATACATTTCCATAAACAAGCTCATGCTTTGCACGTACTCTTCAAGCCTTCTTTTGAATACGTTGACAAAAGTCTTGCTTTTTTCTGTTAAATAATTATTCAAGTCTCCTCCTGAAATAATTGTTGCCCTGATACCCCATAATAATTCGCTTAAGTTGTTGCTTGGAACTAGCTCTGCATGCTTTGCTAAGCTGTCGGGCAAGTTGTAGCCGAATAATTCAACCTCATCAGTTATTTCTTGCGCAACTTTTGCTATTTCTCCGAATTCTTTGAATTCACTCATTATTTTAAAAATCACGAAAGCAGGAGTTCCAGTATTCGCAAGAGTTGCCATGTATAAGGATGCAAAATGAATTCCGTTGTCAATCTTTTTGGCTCTTTCAGCAACCAAATTGGAGGGACTTAAGTAATAGTATGCAAAAATCACTAGTGCTGAGACTGTTGCTGCAATCACTCCTGACAATAATCCGAACAAGATGTTTGCAGTTAAGATTGTTATAAAAATGGTGGCAAGAATGAAAAGCAACGGGGACATGATTAAGACTATTAAAAGCATTGTGCTGAAATACTCTTCAAGCGTAACCCTTAATCCTGATTTGTGCAAATCAGTCCTTATGTTGCTGAAGAATATTTTTGCATTCTTTTTTGAATATTTTCTGAAAATTCTGTAAGCAAATAACCCGAAATCATCTTCATCAGACATGATTAATATTAACCCTTTGATTTTTTTAAAGGGTTTCTAAATGGGGAAGTATTTCGTGTTTTTACGTAAAAAAATTAAATCCTTTAGCTAATTCCTTAATTAGCATGACAATTAATGAAGTTTTAATAAAATATGAGATGCAAGAAGTAATGCCAAAAGTTGCTTTAAATAAAGCCACTTATTCCTTAAGGGAAAAAGAATTAAACAGGAACTATGAGAAGGCTGCAAAAATACTTAATGCTTTTTTTAAAATAAGCAACAATTTCAAAGTGAACGGGTTGGAGAACCTTGATGAGCTGAAAGGTTCAGCTTATGTTGTAGTTTCCAATCATAAATCAAGCCTTGATCCTATTTATTTGAATTGCGCTTTGAAAGACTACACAAAGATAAGGTGGATTAGCAAAATTGAAAATTTTCAAAACAGTTTTTATAGCAAAGTCATGGAATTAGGGCAAGTGATACCTTTAGCTAAAGATAAAAAAATGACTTTAGAAACTAATGAGAGAATACAGGAAGTTTTTGGCAAAAATGAAGCTTTGGGCATTTTTCCTGAAGGAACAAGGAATAAATCAAAAGAATTGCTTGATTTCCACACTGGAGCTGCTAGAATATGCGTTGAAAACAATGTGCCTTATGTGCCAATAGCTTTAATCGGAAACGCTAAGCCTTTCAAAGGAAGCGTCACTGTTAATGTTGGCAGGCCTGTTTATTTGAGAAGAATAAGCGCTGACTACGATGACTATAAAATCATTTCAATTGACATGAAAGACCAGTTAAATGAACTATTAAGGGGGAATTTTAATTTTTTCCCTGCAATGTATGAAAGATAATTTTCATCCCCTATCAAAAAAAAAAAATTTAAACCTTTGGATTATTCCGCCTTTAATCAATTAAAAATGAACGCTAAGGCCTAGGGAAATAAAAGTTTTTTTCCCTCCACGCTTAGCCTGCTTGGCAAATCATGCTTTGCTCTTAAAGGCGGAATAAGTTCTTATTTTTTAAAGAGTTTTTAAGGAATTAAGCAGTTCTTCTTTGTTTTTCTTTGACCAAATTATTGACAAATTGTTTGATTTTGCAAGTCTTTTAGCAATCCATGACAGCTTTAATTTCTCGCTTTGGAATAATAAAATCTTTTTTGAATCATCCTTGTTTTTCCCTAGCAGCAAGTTTATTAGGATTACTGGAAAGTTTCCGCTTTTAACATTCAAGAAAACAAACAACGTGTCTTTTTTCCCAATATTAGTGATTAATTTATAGCTCGGCCTGTTTGTTAGCAATTTTGAAGCATTATCTATGAAGAATACGCAATTGTTAACCTTTAATTCAGTTTTAGGCATTATTAGTTGGCTTGCGCCAAAAATTTTCAGGAAGTCCTGGTTTGAATAATATTTTTTGAAACTTATTTTTTCAATTATTTCAGGAGCAGCTTTAAGCTTCAGCCTTTTCAAAACCTTAAAATATTCAGAGTGATTGTTAGCTTTTGCTGTTTTTATCAATGCTAAAGAGTAGTCTCTCACGAATTTTATTCCAGGATTCTTGCATCTTTCATTTTCGTAATCGCTTATTACGCTTTGCTTTACTTTTAATTCATCAGAGATTAATCCTTGCTTTATTGCAAACATTTCCCTCCATTTCTTCATGACTAATCCATAATTCGGGTTGGAGGCAATATCCCCTATTATTAGTCTTAAAAGCTCTTCTGACATACATTTAATAAAATGATTGCTGCATTTAAGGAGTTTTGCCTAATATTATTTTAATGTTTCCACAAAGCTAGGGTTAGTGTAGAACCTGCTTATGTATAATGAGAATGTTCTGTAATCATTAATGTTTTTCTCTTTCATGTATTTAAGCAATTTTATTCTCCTGTTCATATCCAGCTTTAAATCCTCTATTCCGAATCCGCTTTTTTGCTGAATCTTGTCAAGGATTACGCTTTCAAAAGAGTCAAATTTTTGCGTTGCGTTGTTCCATCTGAAAGCGCTGTTGCTGATTAATTCCTTGTTCTTGTAATCATACCCAACTATTTCTACTACTTCTTTAACTTTCCTGATTGATTTCCCTCCTGATTTGAATTTTTCCAAAAACACGATTATATCCAGGTTTTCAAGCATTGTTTTAGGCAAATCTATTGGCTTATTGGTGAGCCTGTCAACAACTGCAGGCATGTTGTCTGCGTGGATGGTGCCGAGCGCTGGGTGGCCAGTTGCCATTCCCTGGAATAACACGCTTGCTTCTTCACCTCTTACTTCACCTAATATTATGTAATCAGGCCTTTGCCTTAATCCTGCTTTAAGCAGCTGATACATGGTTATCTCTCCGTATTGCTTGTTTCCAAAGCCCTGCCTTGAAGTTTGGGCAATCCAGTTAGGATGAGGCAGCCTTAATTCTGCAGTGTCTTCAATGCTTACTATTTTGAACTCTGGGCGAATGAACAAGCTTAAAGCATTAAGGAATGTGGTTTTTCCGCTTGCAGTTGCTCCGCTTACAAGCAAGCTCATATTATGCTCTATTACGTACCACAAATACGCTAAAGTATCAGCGTCTATTGATTCAGTGTTCATTAAATCAGTTGGGGTTAAAGGGTTGTCTGTGAATTTACGGATTGTGAAGTTGCTTCCTCTTCTTGAGATATCTTTGCTTCCGTAAGTTATCTGGACACGGCTTCCGTCAGGCAAAGCAGCATCTAATAATGGGTCTGCCAAGGTTAAGCTTTTTCCGCATTTCTGCGAGAGCATTATTGCAAAATCATCCAATTCATCGCTTGTTGGGAAAATAATGTTTGTTGGAATCTGGTTAAATAAAGGGTTTTTGTGATAGATGAAGATTGGGATGTTGGCTCCAACGCAGCTAATATCCTCAATGTCAGGGTCATGCATTAATGGCTCAATCACTCCAAGCCCAATAAAATCCCTGTAAACATAGTAGTTGAATTTTAATTCCTCTTCTGGAGTTAATTTTATTCCTATTAATTTCACTATTTTTTTAAACTCATCAATTATGTAATCATAAGCTTGGGAGCCTTTTATTTTTTCAAAATCAATGTTTAGTTTCTCCCTAAGCATCTCTTTTATCTCTTCAAGCAGCTCTTTCTCCTTGTCGTTTAGCACTGGCTCAGTGACTAAGTAAGTGATTGTTTGGTCAGTTTCATTCCATTGAATATTTGCGTAAGCAACAACTTTGTTTTCATTGTTCTGGCTTAATGTGACTAATGGAACCACTTTCTTAACAGCCCTTAAAACCTCTAAGTTCTCATTAGAGGCTTTGTCAAACGTTGCAGCAAAGCTTTTCCTGATATCCCTTTCAACAGGAGTTGCTGCCAAGTTCTGGCTTTTAATCTCATTAATGTTTAAAGTTTTGAACTTCAGCTGGAACGGCGATTGCTTTATTTTTCTAGCAATCTCTTCATCAATTGTTTCATCAACTCCTTCCTGGCCTTCTATGTTAATATTTACATCTTTAGGCTCCTCAGGCTTCAAGACCTCCTTGTCAACAATGTAAACCTCTTTATTGCTTCCTCCTTTGAACTGCTGGGAGTACGGAATGTAAGGCGAGTCAGTGAATTTGTTGCTAACTGGCAAGGTTGTGAATCTTGAAACAACCAAAGGCTCATTTTCCTCTTTAGTGACTCCTGCTTGCTTTGCTCTTCTGAGCTTTCTTCCAATATTTTTAAGCATCAATTTTTAATCAACCTCAATGTTTATGTAAGTATTAACGTAGCCGCTTCCTCTTATAATATTAGTTCTGGAGATTACGAAACTCTTAGCTTCATTTGAGAAAGCGCAATTATTGGAGCAGTTGATGAAGATTTTGAACTCCACGTTGTCATCGCTAACTAAAGCCCTGTAAGTTAAGAACAATGTTATGTATTCTTTGTTGTTGCTGTTAAAGCCTTTGCCGCTAATAATGCCTGAAGGCTCCAATCCGAAGATTCCCTTATTTTCAACCAACCCTCCTATGAATAACGCGTTAGTGCCTGACTCATTAATGTAAACCACTTCATAAACAGTCCCTTCCTTGGAGATGCTTTGGCCAGTTAAAGCGCAATCATTTAATTCATTAATTGTTCCATTCCAGATGCATAATAATTCAAAATCATTCGATTCAGTGCTGTTGAACAAGCTGGCATTGTAATCAACACCCCCTAATGACAAAGCAGAGTAGTAAGAAACAGGCTCATATCCTGAGAGTGAAACGCTTTCATCCATAATTGAAGCATTAATGTTGAAATTCTCCGTCTTAGTTGCTAGTTCATGAAAATTAATCGGCGCTTCAGTCACGCTGTTAATCATTGGAACTGTTGAGCTTAACTCAACAATCACTTGATTATCTGCTGAATTTATAACAAAGCTTGCCTCCCCTAAATTAGACTCAACAATCCTGCTGGAGCCAGTGCTGGCAACATACAAGATATCATCATTTAAATCATTCATGAAGCTTATCACATTGTTAACATTAGCCTTGTCAAGATTCTTAGTAATTAAAGGGCCTGCCCACACATAAGTGGCACTAACCAAACCCATAACAATGCCCATTAGAATAACTACCCCTAAAATGCTAACTTGACCCTTATTCATTAAATAAATACTGTATAACCCATTAATTAAAAAGTTTTATAATAAATGGAAAAATAAAAAAATATTATGCCTGATGATGAAACTAATACAACAACACCAGAACAAGTGCCTAGAGAAATTACAGAAGCGGAAAATAATTTTAACAATATTATAAATGCTTTAATTAATGCTCTTAAAAACGATAATGTTAATAATGTTGAACATGAATGTGGCCAATTCAATAAAGAAATAGATGTTTTAAACAAAATACAACAAAATCATCCAGTATTTATTAAAGCAAAAGAAAATCTTAATCTTAAATTAAAAGAATTTTTTGACAGCACTGACTTTAATAAAATAAAAGATAAAGATAGTATAATTGATAAACTTAAAAACAGTCTTGGAACAAATCTTACAATAGACACTGAAGAAATTAAAAATAAATTAAAAAACGAAATTGAAGCTGAAAATGAATTTAAAAACATTAGAGATGAAATAAACGAGATTACTGGAACAGCATCAAATGACACTCTTAGGAGTAGAATCCAAAATATCAATGAAAAAATAAAAGAATTAATTAATAAAAAAATAGTAGGAGATACTGAGGAGATTAAATTAAAAAATTTCATGGAAGATAACCTTGTTAAAGAAATTATTGGACTTGCTCAATTAATAGAGGGAAATGATGAAAATTCACCAAACAGTTTTAAAAGATTAGTAAAATTAGAAAAAAAATTAGCAGAAATAAAAGAAAAAATAACTAATGAAAAATTAAAAAAAAATATTCAAAAGAAAATTGATGAAAAAAGTGCATTTCAAGAAGATTTTGGGTTTTCAGCAGAGATAAGGCTTGCAAGAATGGCATTTATGAACAGTGATAATTACAAAAATGAAGATTCATTAGTTTATTATTTATTTGATAAATTAGAAGATGTATTAAAAACCCCTCAAAAAACAAAAACTGTTTTAGTGCAGTCAGAGCAAGAATTAAAAAATTTAACAATACAAACATTAAATAAAAAAAGAGCTGAAAGGCAAAAAGAAATTCAAGAACTTGGGAGAGAATTCAGGAATCTTACTAGATATTTTCAAAATAATTTTGAAACTTTAAAAAATAATGATTTAAACGAAGCATTAGTTAAGCAATATTTAGAAGATGCATTTAATGGCTTAGAAAAAATTGAGGATTTAAACGAAGTCAAGGGAGCTTTTGAAACAAGCATTAAAGAATTTGACTCAGTATGCCAAAAATTGTATGAAAAATTATGGGAATCAAAAGATGAAAAAGATGCACCTTTATATAGAAAATTGACAATTTTTATTTTCAATATTATGCATGTTTATGATATCCTTTTTGAAAAATACACCATTAATATTAAAAAAAATAACAAAAATATAAGAGTATCTGGACCTTACAACATAATCCAAATTATTGGTGATCCTGAATCTGACAGCAATGAAGGATTGAATGGAAATTGGTCTAATAAACATATTATTATAGAAAATTTATATAAAGAGTCTGCTAAAGAACTAGAAAAATTAAATGAAGGATTAAAAGGAATTAAAAATAACTTAACATTAATTAATGAAGTATACACAAGAGTTCTAAATATTAATAACAGAATTAATTCTCCAAAAGGGATAAAAGATTTTATACATAAACTTCAGGAATTCAATGAAAAAAATGAGGATAAGCAAACATTTATGCAATACTTGGATGAGATTAAAAAAGATTTTCCTTTTTTTGAAGAAGTAAATGCAAAAATAAAAATAAGTAAAATTAAATCAGAAATTAAAAATTTAAGCATTAATGATGAACTTATAAGAACGAAAATAAATGAGCAGAATGAACAAATAGAAAAAGCTGACTCAAATAAGAAAAAATTAGATGATAAATTAACAGAATTGAATGATTTATTAAAAAATTTTGAAGAAAAAATAAAATCTTTAATATCCTTGTTTAACCAGGATTTAAAAAATGCAAACATTAGAAGCAAGATAATAAATTATTATAACAATGATTTACTTATATCATTTTTTAAAATAGTTAGCGATTTAAAATTATTAAATGAGAATGAAATAAAAAAATCTTTTGACACTGAACTAGGAACTTATAAAGACTTAATGTTTAAATATGGAAATGTAAAAAAAATGGATGAAGAAATAAAGGAAATAAATGTATTAATAACAAAAAAAGATGATGTTATAAAAATATTAGAGAAATTAAAAGTAACTGATTTGCAATTAAAAGGTTCTAAAAGCGCTTATCAAACAGCAGCAATAAATAAAACTTTAGCAGATGAAACTAAACTAAAAAGAGCAGAGATAGAAAATTTGCTTCAGAGGTTAAAGAGGTAATAAATAATGGCGGACAAACTTGTTTCAATATTAGAGATAAATATTTTTTTTAAAGAATTATCAGAATTTTTGATTCATTCAAAGGATTTGTTTGAAAAAGACAAAGAAACTATTAGCACACAAGCATTAAAAAACTTTAATAAATTAAATGAAAATGATTTTTTGCTTAATTTAATAAAAAATATTGATGAAATTGGAGATGATTTAACCGATGCTAATGATGCTTTTTTCAATTATTTAAACAGCCATAATTTAAATTTGCATATTACTCGTTTTTATAAGACAATAAATTTAGTTGAAGAATTTTTAAAAGCTAATATTGCATTTTCTGACAAATCCAGCCTAAAAAATCATTTGATAAAAATTATTGACAGCTTTAATGAATCAAAAAAATCCCTTAATGAATTCAATAGTTCAATAGAAAAATTAATAAATAATATTAGCAATTCTCAGGAAAAAGAAAGCGAAATAAAAGGCTTCCTTAATACAATAAAAGACGAAATAAAAAAATCAAATGAGGAAGTTAATAAAATTAGTATTACCTCTGAAGAAATAATAAAAATACCTATATTTAATAAAGAATATTTTAATAAAAGAAAAGAAGAATTGATTTTGCTTCAAAATAACTATAATTTTTATACAAATATTGTTAATATTATAAAATTATTTTCTGTTAAAGATGAAGCTGGTAACAAATTAACAAATAATTATGCACATTCTTTGAATAAAGCATTAGACACAACCAAATTCAAAGAATTATTGCAACAATTGATAAATGTGCTAAATGAAAAAAAATCTCCAGTTTTTAAAATACTGGAAGGAAATCAATTAGATAAAGAATTATCTTATTTTAAAGCTAAATTAAGCAGTTTTAAAATAGAAGATTACAAATACCCTATTAATGAGTTAAATAAAAATATATCAAGCCTTAATTTGGGAAAAAACTTTTCAGGAACTTTAAAAAAATTACAAAAAGAAATAATATTATTAAGCAAGATTAAAAATAATGAAGAAATAATTGGGGGGAAAATTAAAGAAGATGATAAAAATATTATATATCCTGATTTCAATGAGGATTTTAATAAGTTAATTTTAGAAATTAATAAAGTAACAAACTATAAATTAATAGATGATTCTTTATTTAATAATCTTGAAAAAGAAAAAATAAGCGAAGATAAACTAAAAATTTTAAATGAGCTTAAAACTATTAATAAGTATGTAAGGACTGATATGTCAAATGATTATTATAAAGGTGCTGAGGATTATTTAAAAAATAATATTAAAGATTTTGACAAGATTAAAAAAATAGTTCTTGACAATAAAAAAACTCCTGAGGAAAGAGTAAAGGATGCAGTAGAATTAAGAAAAATAATAAAAGAACTTAATGAATTTAATATACGCTTTTTTGGGGGTATAAAAGACTATTTGGATGACAAGAAAGTAGGGAACATTAAGTGTGTTCTTGCCAATGAAATGGGCAAAATAAATTATTTTTCATTGCTAATAAAAAATATGAACCTTATAGACGATAAGGAGATGAAAGCTAGAGCAAAAGAATTGGATGCGAAGATTGGAGGAATAGCTAAAAAAGAGGCTGCAATGAACAAGCTCTTAGGCAACCAGAAAGATAAAGATTTTATCACTAAATCAACAGTAAATAATGATCATAATGCTACACATTATTGGTTTTTTGATTATGAATCTCTTAACACATGCAGTGAGTCTAAATTATTAGAGTTTATAACAAAATTTAAGGAAAAGGATAAAGTTTACAATGACGAAAAGACTGGAAAAAATATTTTATTAAATGCCATATCAACAACTGAGAGTTATTTGAATAATTTAAAAACAATCTCTAAAATCTTTGAAGATATGATTATTGAAAACTTAGAATAATTTTTAGCAATTATTTGGGCTGCTTAAAAAATAATTTTTGTAAGCATTTTTTAAGATGTGGTCAATAATGAATTCTTTGCTGACTCCCTTTTTAGTCAGTTCATTCAATTCTGTACCATATTGAGCCCATCCAATGGTTTTAACTCCATTTGTTTCTATTTCTCCAAACTTTCCTAAAAAGGATTTATCCTTTTCTTTTCTTTTTAATGAATCAAATTTTTCCATTAATGAAACTGCTAATTCTGCATGGTTCATTTTGTCAAAAACTGTTGCTACCTTGTGGGGTTCTGTTTTTTTGAAATAGTTCCTTAATAAGGATTCTGAAGTTATTGCATATAGAATTAATTCAAACTCCAGCTTTGCTTTTTCAACATAGTTTAGATTAAGTTTAGTATAAGATTCAAACTTTTCTTCATTATAATTAACTGGCTTATACTGAGATATATCCATTAAATATTTGCCCATATCACTTAAAGGAACATTGAATTCTTTATGATTTTTATTAAAATAAAATTTTATGCTATCTTGAAGATAATTTGCTGACAAGAATAGTAAATCTTCTTTTGTTAAACCTAAATCATTTTTAGTTTTTTCTAATACTTCATAGGGAGTTAAAATTGAAGTTTTAACCATTAAACCCTCTAATCCGGAAGATTTTTGCACAAACCCAGGTAAAGTCATATAAAATAATTAAGAAATAGTATTTAAAAAACTTTTTCTTAAAAAAAATTATTTACAATATAGTAAATAATTCCTTTTTCAGCATAAAATAAAAAACTATTTTAGAATTATAATAATTTTTCAAATCTTTAAAAACCTTGCTTGAAAGAAACTTTTTTAAACAAAATCTTTTATTAAATATTTCATGCAATACGACGCAAGAAGAGAAAAAGCAATAGAGAAAATCATAGGAAACAAATCAGTAAAAGATTTCTTAATAGACGGAGAATACTACGGAGTTCCAATGAACAAAGAATTACCCGCAAACACAGAAGCCTGGAAACTATACGACATGTCAAACATATACTTAGGAGCCTATGATGATAATGGTTTTTATGAATGCTGCTTAGAAGAAACAGATGAGTTATATCTTTATATTCATAAAGATCAAAAATTACATTTTTTAGATCATATTAAAAATTTTCAAGAAAATTCAAAAAAAACAGATATTTGGATGTTTTATTGCTTAACTAATCAGCAAGCAAGCCAAATAGATTTTATTAATTATTTATCTTCAATTAAATATCCTCAAGTTTTAGATAGATTTTTCTCTAATTTTCAAGATGATCCTAATGATTCAAAAGGTAGTTTAGAGAAAAATTATTCTGTTTTGCCTTGGAGTTTAAGTGAAGCAAAAAGATTCACTGCCAATGGAGATAGACCTATAAATAGCGCAATTTATCAATTTATTAAGCATTTTCCTGTTGAAGATACTAATAATAGTTTCTGGCTTAAAGACAAAAATAAATTAGAAGAAGTTTTAAGCTTTGTTGAAAAAAATATTCAACATGGAATAATACCAGAAGCAATAACAAACATATGGAATTATGCAAAAGTTGAACTGCCTCAATCATTCGAATTTAATCCTAATTATTCAGATAAAATTGAAAGATCTTTTAAAAGAATATTAAGATAATTATTTAAAATACTAATTATTTATAGTAAATATGCCTAAGGATAGTCAAACTGCCGCTAATACTCCTAAATTAGATCCTGATGTTGTTAATAAGCCTGAGGATGTTGTTACTTATATTTCAACTGGCAAGTTCCAGGATAGTGATAATTATAAGAGCTTAATCAGCTCAAACAAAACAGAACTAGACAAATATTAATTAACAAAATTTACATAATAATTAATTAATTATACAAAAACCGATTAACAGAAACTTTTTTAAACAAAATCTTTTATTAAATATTTCATGCAATACGACGCAAGAAGAGAAAAAGCAATAGAGAAAATCATAGGAAACAAATCAGTAAAAGATTTCTTAATAGACGGAGAATACTACGGAGTTCCAATGAACAAAGAATTACCCGCAAACACAGAAGCCTGGAAACTATACGACATGTCAAACATTTACTTAGGAGCTTATGATGATAATGGATTTTATGAATGCTGCCTAGAAGGATTTGATGAATTTTATATAGATGTTAATAATTCTCAAAAAATTCATTTTTTAGAGCACATTAAAAATTATAAAGAAAATACAATAAAAACAGATTGTTGGACATTATATTGTTTAAATAATCAGCAAGCAAATCAATTAGAATTTATGAATTATTTATCTTCAATTAAATATCCTCAAGTTTTAGACAGATTTTTTGCTAATTATCAAAATAATCCAAATGATAAAAAAGGGAGTTTAGAAAAAGCTTATTCTAGTTTACCTTGGAGTTTAGATACTGCTAAAAGTTTCAAAGCAAATGGAGATAGACCAAGCAATAGTGCAATATATCAATATATAAAACATTTTCCAGTAGAATACAGTAATAATTCTTTTTGGATTAAAGACAAAAATAAATTAGAAGAAGTTTTAAGCTTTGTTGAAAAAAATATTCAACATGGAATAATACCTGAAGCAATAACAGATATATGGAACTATGCAAAAGTTGAATTGCCTCAAGCATTCGAATTTAATCCTAATTATTCAGATAGAATTGAAATGGCTATAAAAAGAAGATTAAGATAATTATTTAAAATATTAATTATTTATAATACATATGGGTAATACTAATCCTGTGGATGTTGGTTCTGAAGAAAAAAAAATTAGTAATCCTTCTGATCCTGATATAATTAATAAGCCTGAGGATGTTGTTACTTATATTTCAACTGGCAAGTTCCAGGATAGTGATAATTATAAGAGCTTAATCAGCTCAAACAAAACAGAACTAGACAAATATTAATTAACAAAATTTACATAATAATTAATTAATTATACAAAAACCGATTAACAGAAACTTTTTTAAACAAAATCTTTTATTAAATATTTCATGCAATACGACGCAAGAAGAGAAAAAGCAATAGAGAAAATCATAGGAAACAAATCAGTAAAAGATTTCTTAATAGACGGAGAATACTACGGAGTTCCAATGAACAAAGAATTACCCGCAAACACAGAAGCCTGGAAACTAGAAGATATAAAATATATTTATTTTGGAGCTTATGATGATAATGGATTTTACAAATGTTGTCTAAATGAAATTGCCTCCATGGCTATAGATATTAGAGATCAAACCAAAAAAAGACATTATTTAGAGCATATAAAAAACATTGAAGAAAATACAAAAAAAGAAAATGTTTGGGAATTATGTTGTTTAGAAAATAATAATGCAAATAAAATAGATTTTATATGGAGATTATCCGCAATTAAATACCCTGAAGTATTAAACAAATATTTTCAAAATTATCAAAATAATCCTAATAATCCAAAAGGAAGTTTAGAGAAAAATTATTCTGTTTTGCCTTGGAGTTTAAGTGAAGCAAAAAGATTCACTGCCAATGGAGACAGACCTAGCAATAGTGCAATTTATCAGTTTATAAAGCATTTACCTATTGAGTCATCCAATAACTCTTTTTGGTTAAAAGACAAAAATAAATTAGAAGAAGTTTTAAGCTTTGTTGAAAAAAATATTCAACATGGAATAATACCCGAAGCAATAACAGAAATATGGAACTATGCAAAAGTTGAACTGCCTCAAGCATTCGAATTTAATCCTAACTATTCAGATATTATTGAAATTATATTAAAACTTAATTTAAGATAATTATTTAAAATACTAATTAATTACATTAATTATGACTGAAACATATCAGGATAATTCTCCTATTCAATCCCCTCCTGATTCTTCTGATACTAGTAAGCCTGAGGATGTTGTTACTTATATTTCAACTGGCAAGTTCCAGGATAGTGATAATTATAAGAGCTTAATCAGCTCAAACAAAACAGAACTAGCCTACCTGAAAGGAATATATAATTTGTTGCAGGGAAGAGAAATTGATCCTGATTCAAAAAATGCGATAGAAGCAGCAGGGGGGAAAACAGTGGATTTGGGAAAGAAAGGAATAGCTAAATTCATTGAGGATATTAAAGGATTCTGGAAAAAAATAAAGGATTATAAGCATAAAAAAGTCATTGCTATTGTGGGAGTGGGCATTGCAGGCCTAATTATTGTTATACTGCTATTATAAAAAGTCATATTGCGTTGCAGCTTCTTGTCCTGGTCTTTGAATTGCTGAGCGTTATTCTTGCCACATAAGTTGTTGATGCTTCCAAATCATAAGTTGAAACGTAATTCAAGGTTAAGGCTTGGCCTTCCTCTAAGCCCATAAAGCTTGAGTTAATATTAGTGTACAGTTCAACCCCGTTAACGTTTGTAAAAACAAGTATTGCTGAGCCTGAATCAATTGCTCCTATTCCATCATTTACCAAAGTAATATTAACAGCATTAGTTGTTGCGTTGCATGCAACGCTTAAAAGAGTGAAATCAGTCAAGTCGCTTGCTGCGTTTTCATTAATGTTTGTTTCAGCGTCTTGCTGCAGCTGATCTTGTATGTCCACCATCCAAAAGTAAGCGCTTGTTGATGCAATGATTGTTATAAGTATTAAAAGTATTGTTGATATTATTGGGCTGATGGATTTATGGCTCAACAGGTTTCATCTCTTCTTCGCTTTCAGGGGTTGGCATCTCGCTTAATTTATTGCCAATTGCCTGAGTTAATAAGCTCTTAGTGTACATTTTTTTCAAAAACTGGCCTAATTCTAAATTGCTTTTCATTGTTTCTGAAGTGTTTTTTTCTATTTTTTTAAGCTCGAACACAACGTTTTCATTACTGGCTCCCTGCTTCTCATCCGATTCCTCTTCGCTTGACTCTTCAAGTATGCTTATTAGTTCCCTGTTCTCCCTGACTAAATCAGTCATCTTAATCAATAGCTCTGTCATTTTTGACTGAAGGTTAATGTTAATGCTTACAAGTTTCATTAACTGCTCGTTTAGCTCATTAACGTTTCTTTCAAGCTGAGCATTTGATGATGATACCATTTGGTTTTTAAAATAATCCACTTGGGAGGTTAATTCTTCTATTTGCTTTGATTGCTTTACATCCACTGATTTTTTAGAAGTTTTTTTCTTTGCAGCCATGAATAAAGAAAAGTTGATGAGTATTTATATAATTTTTTAATAATAGATTTCAGTTCAAAGCAGGGAATTTCAGCATTAATATCTCTAAAGGCTTCTTAGTTTCTTTTTTTTCAGGGTTAATTTTTTGTATTTTCTCCCTTAACTCCTCTAATTCAGGCATTAACAATTTTGACAGCTCGCCTGCCACGTTTTTAATAGTGCTTTCAATGCTTGGATTATATTTTGCGTAAATGAACACTATTCCTTTAAGTTCATAAGCAAAGGTTTTGTACTCTTTGAATTTAGCGCTTAGCAAGAAATTTTTTTCAACGTATCCGGGCATTGGCTTGAATCCAACTGTTTCAAAATAAGCTTCATACTTTTTCAGCACTGGCAGTTTAGAGCTTGAAGCGTTTTCAAAATAGTTTTTTAAAAATCCTCCATTGACTTCTTTCCATCCTTTGTCATTCCTTATTTCATTGCATAATTCTATTAATAATTCTTCATCAGTCACTTGGTTAGCTGTAAAGTATTCATGAATGCTGTTTTCGTTTAAGATTAGCCCTTCGTTCATGATTAATAGTTAAGCAAAGGTTAAATAAAAAAGTATTGGACATTTTTACATGTCCATTGGCGGCATTCCTTGAGGCATCCCGTTTGGCCCGCTTGGCTTCTCCTGGCCTTTTGCGATTACGTCATCTATTCTGAGTATCATCATTGCTGCTTCTGTTGCTCCGCTTATTGCTTGAGTTTTTATTTTCAAAGGCTCTATGACATTAAGCTCTTTCATGTCTGTTATTTTTCCGCTGAAAACGTTGAGTCCGTAATTTTTGCCGTCTTTTTCATCATGCTTGGTTTTAAGGTTTGTCAAAACATCAAGCGAGTCTATTCCTGCGTTTTCTGCTAAAGTTCTTGGTATTACTTCCATTGCTAAAGCGTACGATTTTATTGCCATTTGCTCTCTGCCTGAAAGGGTGTTGCTGTATTTTATTAGCTGCTTGCTTAGCTCCATTTCAGCGCTTCCTCCTCCTGCAAGTATTCTTCCTCCGTCCTTGATTACGCTTATAATGTCACCTATTGCGTCAATCACTGCCCTTTCTATTTCGTCAATCACGTGCTCAGTTCCTCCTCTTAAGAGTATTGTTACGCTTTTTGGGTGCTTGCATTTTTCAACAAAAGTCATTTCTTCTCCGCCTATTTTTTTCTGCTCAACTGTTCCCGCAAAGCCTAAATCTGATTCGGACACTTCTGTTAAGTCGTTCACGATTTTTGCTCCTGTTGCTTTTGCTAATTTTTCCATGTCGCTTCTTTTAACGCGCCTAGCTGCGAATAAGCCTTTTTTAGCCAGCATGTATTGTATTGAGTCATCTATTCCTTTTTCGCAAAATATCACGTTTGCCTGGAGTTTTGAAACGTTTTCAACCATTTCTTTCAGGCTTCTTTCCTCCCTTTCAAGGAATGCTTGCAGTTGGTCAGGGCTTGTGATTCTTATCTGCGTGTCAGATTCAGTTTCCTTAACCTCTAAAGCAGTGTCTAGTAATAATATTTTAGCGTTCTCTACAATTCTTGGCATGTCAGGGTGTATTCTTTCCTTGTCTATTATTATTCCTTGTATGAGTTCGGAATCATCCACTTGCCCGCCTGTTTTTTTTTCAATCTTCAAGGCTTCCCTGTCTATGAATACTGTTTTGTCTTTAACTTCAGTGATGCTTCCTATTGCGTCAACTATTGTTTTTGCGAGCGTTGCCATTGACATCTCTGCGCTTTTCCCTGTCATTGCAGTCATTGCTATTTTTTCCAGCATTTTTTTGTCGTTTATTTCTATTTTTTCAGATAAGCTTTCAAGTATTTCTTGGGCTTTAAGCGCTGCCATCCTGTAGCCGTTAACTATTATTGTTGGGTGAATATTTTTTTCCAGCAATTGCTCTGCTTGCTTTAATAATTCTCCTGCAAGTATTACTGCTGTTGTTGTTCCGTCCCCTACTTCTTGGTCTTGCGTTTTTGCAACTTCAACCAGCATTTTCGCTGCTGGATGGTTTATCTGCATCTCTTGAAGTATTGTGACTCCGTCATTGGTGATTATTATATCTCCTAAGCTGTCCACTAGCATTTTGTCCATTCCTTTCGGACCTAAGGTTGTTCTAACTGTTTCTCCCACTGCTATTCCTGCTGCTATATTATTTTTTTGAGCAGTTCTTCCGTAATTCCTGCTTGAATCCTCAGGCATTATATATATTGGTTGCATTTCGTTTGGCATTTTTTAAATTCATCTCCTTATTATTTTTTTCTTATTGCAAAAAAGGTGTGGTCTCTTTCAAAAGGCTGAAGCCCCCTTTCTTCTAATACTACAAATTTTTGTTTTAACTGGTTGCTTACCATTTCAAAGATTTGCATTGGTTTCTTTGTCACATCTATGCTTCTTGACTTAACTGACAAGTATCCCACACCATCTTGCTTCAAAAACCTGTTGCAATTGTTTATGAAAATCCTTACCTGATCTTTTTGCGCAATGTCTTGGAAGACTACGTCGCATTTCGGGACGAACGCGTATTCTTCCATGTGATTGGCATCAGCAAGTATTGGGTAAAGGTTTTTCCTTTCCTTGCATAATTCCACGAATTTGTAAAAAATTCTTGGAGCCAAGTCAACGCCGAATATCATTCCATCAGTTACTATGTCGCTTAAGTGGCTGCAGGTTGTTCCGCTGCTTGCGCCTAAGTATAACACTATTGAATTCTTTTTGAAGGCAAAAGTCCTTAAGTTTTTATAAAGCGCTGCTCCGAGCTTGCTTCTTTTTCCAACCCATTCCCTGTACTCTCCGATTAATTTCTCGCCGTACACGCTCCTGTTAGGGCTTATTAGGCTTTTAGTGTAATATTCTTCCCCTTCTTTGTAAACGTTTTCGTAGTTAGTTTTTTTCATTGTTTCAAACCTGCTATTTTTTTGTTTAGGTCATCTATTAATTCTTTGCTTATGTCTTTTCCTTTAAAATAATCCATTTTTATGCTTATTACTAATTTGCTTGCTAAGGCTCTTGCTATTTTTCCCCTGTTTTTAAGGGGCGCTGAGCTTACAAATGTTGTGTTGAATATTATTCCATGCTTTGGAGGGCTTGCCCTTGTCCTTAAATGCCTGAACAAGGCTTTCTCTGCGCCGAGCACTTGTATTGTTGAGCTTGGCATTAGCATTAATCTTTTCATGCTTCCTGCAGCTGCTAGCAGCCTTGCTGCAACTAATTCTCCTGCCAAAGCGCTAGTGTTCTTTGCTATTACTTTAATCATTTCTTTTGCTCGTTCTTCAAAGATTCTTTTTTGCTCTATTAATGATTTAAGGGTGCTTATTGTTTGATTCAAGATTGTTAAGTCTTCTGCTTTCAAATCTAAGCCCATTGATGCTTCTGAAACATTGAATAGTTTAGATAATTCTTTCCTTGTTACATTTTTTATTTTCAAAAAATCCTCAAGCATTGAGGCTTTAATGCTTGCTTCAGGGTAATAGATTGTGAAATGCTCTGACACTCTTTCAAAGTAAGAGTTTATTATCTCATCCATTATGTCAATATAGCTTACATAGATTCCCACCAAGTCCTGTTCAGTAATGTTTTCTTTCACTTTATGTATTGATTCCTTTATTAATTTCTCATGCATTTGCTTTTTGAACTCGTCAAGGGTTTTGTATTTTGAAGGTATTATTTCCTTTAATTCATAGATTTTTTCCTTAAACACTGTAGTGTCTTCTGGAATAATATAATTAGTATCATCAATTTTGTTATTAGTGTTTTTGCTGAATTTTGATGAATTGTTTCTGTTGCTATATTGATTATAGTTAGGCTTGTTGCTTTTAGTATAATTATTGCCTTTGTTAAAATTAGGGGTATTATTCCTGCCTTGATTTGGCGCATTGTTTTTGTTGCTGTTATAATTAGGCTTATTTTTAACTTTCATACTATTTTATAATATAAACCGCTTTAAAAAGTTTTTAGGTTACAGTGCTTCTAAGCTAAGCCTTTAAATATCCTTTAATTTAAAGCAATAAAAAGGTTTAAAAAACGCTTTTAGTTATTATTCTGTTATGAGTTTAAGCATTGTTAATGATGAAAAAAATTTCATTGAATTAAAGTTTGATGGGGATAGCCACAGTTTTTTGAACCTTATTAAAAGAAAGCTTGTTGATAACAAAGAGGTTTCATTTGCAGGTTACAATAAGCCTCATCCTTTGGTTAATGAAAGCATATTTGTCTTAAGGACAGTTAAAGCAGATCCAAAAAAGCTTTTCAAGGAAGCTATTGATGAGTTAGTATCAGAACTTAAAGAATTAAGCCTATGAAAGTCAAAAAAGCTTTAAGGAAGTTTTGGAAGTTTTACTGGAAAGATAACAGTTTTCTTAGTTATGTTTTCTTTATTGTCTTCACTTATTTGGCTTTCAAGTTCGTGTTATATCCTGGTTTCTTGTTAGTCACTGGCTTAAGCGATGTTTTGGCAATCATGACTCCCAGCATGGAGCACTCTGGAAATGAATCAGCTTATTTTTATGGTTATTACGAAGAGCTCGGCTACTCTCCTGACTCTTTTGATTTCAGCAATGGTTTGAACATTGGTGATGTTATTTTTGTCAAAAAAGCTGAGAATTACTCAGTTGGTGAAGTGATTGTTTTCAAAAGCCCTTATTATGAAAACAAATTAGTCCATAGGGTTGCGCAGATTGAGCCTTTAAGGACAAAAGGAGACAATAATGCTGTTAGTTTCATCTTTGACACAGTTATTACTGAAGTTTATGGCAAAGTAGTTTTTAAGATTCCTTTTCTTGGGCTTCCTAGGTATTTATTGTATAAAATTACTGGACTATAAGGGTTTAAAGAATAGATAACTTTTTAATTAAAGTGGTTATTGTGTTTTACTTATTATGTTTTGCAAGAGTTGCGGAAGCTTATTAGTTCCTGAAGCTGATGAGAAGGGAAAAATGAAATTTTCTTGTAGGAAATGCGGGCAGTCAAGCAGGAATAAAGACTTAAAAATCATTGATTCTAACACTAAAAAGAGCAAATTATTCTTTGTTGATGATAAAGAAAAGGAAGAGGAAACAATTAGAGTAAAATGCCCTAAATGCGGCAAAATGAAGGCTAGTTTCTGGATTATTCAGACAAGAGGAGCTGATGAGCCACCTACCAAGTTCTTCAAATGCGTTGCATGTGAGCATACTTGGAGGGATTACGACTAATGGAAGCTGAAGAGACTAGCAAAGAGTTCAAGAAAAGAGCTGTTGCTTTTAACAGGAAGCTTTCAAGCATTTCAGGTGATGATTCCAGAGTTAGCGTTGTTGGAACAGTCATTGATGTTGATGAGAAAAACTTTGTCTTTACACTTGATGATTCCAGCAAGAAAGTTAATGTAATACTATTAGATGAGCAGTTAATCCATAAGGCAAAAGTTGGAAAAATCTTAAGAGTAATCGGATTAGTCATTGCTGGAGATTCGGGAATTGAGCTTAAAGGCGAATTAGTTCAGGATTTCACAGGCTTAAACGTTGAATACTATAACAAGTATTTGGATTTGATTAAAGCATAAGTTTTTTAAAAAAAAGACTTTTATTATTTTTATTATGAAGCTTATTATCAATATTATTATTGCATAATTTAGCTTTGCCTTTCTTTAATTGGTGAAGTTTTGTTTAAAACAAACAGTCATTGTTAAGAAGGGCAGAATTTAAAAATATGAAAAGAATGTGAATAAATAATGGGTCATTTAGAATGGGAGAAAGAAATATCAGAATTTTGGAAAAAGAATCATATTTTTGAAAAAAGTGTTGATTTTAGGCCTAAGGATAAGCAGTTTGTTTTTTATGATGGCCCTCCTTTTGCTACAGGTGTTCCTCATTATGGTCACATTTTAGGTTTAACTAGCAAGGATTTATTCCCAAGATATTGGACTATGAAGGGTTATAAGTGCGAGAGAAAATGGGGATGGGATTGCCATGGATTGCCTATTGAAAACATTGCGGAAAAAGAGCTTAATATTAAGGAAAAAAAGGAGATACTCAGCAAAGGAGTATGTAATTTTAACAGCTTTTGCAAAAGCAAGGTTTTGTCTTATGTTTCTGAGTGGAAAAAAACTGTTGACAGAATGGGTAAGTGGATAGAGTTTGATAATTCATATAAAACTATGGATAAAGATTATATGGAAAGCATTTGGTTTATTTTCAAAAAGCTTTATGATGATGGATTCATTTATGAAGGTAAAAAAATCTTAATGTATTGCCCTAGATGCGAGACCCCTATTGCCAAGGCAGAGATAGCAATGGATAATGATTACAAAGATGTGACAGAAGATACTGCAATTGCTAAGTTCAAATTAAAAGATGAAAATGCTTTCTTATTGGCTTGGACAACTACACCTTGGACTTTAATTGGAAACGTTGCTGTTGCAGTTAATCCTAAGCTTAAATATGTAAAGATTAAATCAAACAATGAATTCTTGATTCTTGCAAAGGACAGGTTAGAACTATTAAAGGATAAGTATGAAATTGTTAAGGAATTCAAAGGCTCTGAGCTTGTTGGAAAAAATTATGAGCCATTGTATAATGTCAGCAATGATGGAAAAAAGGCTTATTTGGTTATTAATGGAGGGGATGAGGTTAAGAATGATGAAGGAACGGGTATGGTTCATTTGGCTATTTACGGCGAGTTCGATTATGAGATGATTAAGAAGTATGACTTAAGCATTATTCAACATATTAATGATAATGGAAAATTGGGTATTGAATTAAATGATTGGAAAGGAATTTGGTTTAAAAAAATTGACTCAAAAGTTATTGAAGATTTGGATAAGAGAAATTTATTATTCTCTTCTTTTAAGCATAATCATTCTTATCCGTTCTGCTACAGATGCAAGACTCCTCTAATATATAATGCAGTTAATAGCTGGTTTGTTAATATCCAAAAAGCTAAGGATTCGCTTCTTAAAAGCTCTAAAAAAATTAACTGGTATCCTAAAGGAAAAGTTGAGAGCTTTTTTGAAAACATTATTACAACTGCACCTGATTGGACTATTTCCAGGAATAGATTCTGGGCTACAGCTATTCCTGTATGGAAGTGCGAAAAATGCTCAAACCTTAAGGTTTTGGGAAGCATTAAGGAGCTGAAAAGTTTAAGCGTTTTGAAGTTAGAGGATACAAGTATTGATTTGCATAAAGATTTTGTTGATAATATTAAGATAAAATGCTCAAAATGTTCCGGAACAATGACTAGAATTCCTGAAGTTATTGACTGCTGGTTTGAATCAGGAAGCATGCCTTTTGCAAGTAAGCATTATCCTTTTGAGAATATGGAATTTTTCAGCACAAATTATCCTTGCGATTTTGTAAGCGAGTACACTGGCCAGATAAGGGCTTGGTTTTATTACATGCATGTTATCGGAACGTTGATGTTAAAAAAAGCTCCTTTCAAAAACGTTGTTGTTAGCGGAAACATTTTGGCTGCTGATGGAACCAAAATGAGTAAAAGTAAGAAGAATTATCCTGACCCTAATTTATTGTTTGACAAATACGGAGCTGATGCTTTAAGGTTTTTTTTAATGTCAAGTCCTGTTATAAGGGCACAGGATATTAATTTCAAGGAAGAATTAGTTGCTGAAGTTTACAGAAAAGTGATAATGATTTTAAGCAATGTTTTGAATTTTTATAAATTATTCAAGGATAATAAGTCAAAACCTGTCTTAATTAAAAGTGAGAATGTTTTGGATGAGTGGATTATTAGCAGGCTTAATTCGTTGATAAAAGATGTAACTTCTGAGCTTGATGCTTATAATCCTACAGTTCCTTGCGATTTAATAACTAAATTTATTAATGATTTAAGCACATGGTATGTTAGGAGAAGTAGGGATAGACTTAAGGATAAGGATTCCAGTGCTTTATCAACTTTGGGTTATGTTTTGCTGCAGTTAAGCAAAGTAATGGCTCCTATTACTCCTTTTATTAGTGAAATGGTTTATCAAGAATTAAGATTAACTGACAAGTCCTTAAAGGAAAGCGTTCACTTGGATGATTGGCCAGTTTATAACAAGAAATTAAAAAATGATGAATGTGAGTCATTCATGGATAAATCCAGGCAAGTTGTAAGTATGGCTTTGGATGAAAGGGACAAGTCTAAATTGCCGATTAGGCAAGTTTTGGCTGAATTAACAATTTTTGGAATAAAATTACCTAAAGATTATTGCCAAATAGTGATGGATGAGATTAATGTTAAAAAAATCTCATTTAAGGAAGCTAAAGAGCTAAGCGTTAAATTAGACACTAAGCTAACTTCTGAATTAATATTAGAAGGCCTTTCTAGGGAGATTATCAGGAAATTGAATGATTTAAGAAAGAAAATGAATTTAACTATTAATGATAGGATTGTTTTAAGCGTTGATTTTAAGGATGAGTTGTTGCTTAAGAGCTTTAAGGAGCATGAGAAAACTATTATGCAAAACGTTCAGGCTGATAAAGTGGTCTTTGAGTCTTTGAAGAATTGTGATGAGTTAAAGATTAATGACAAAGTATTTTATGCAAAAGTCAAGGTCATCTAAATAAAAACCTTAATAAATAATCTTTAATTAACTTAAAGTATGGCAAATTTTTATGACAGCGCTTTAAAGCTGTTCTCAAGTGACCCCTTGACAGCAGGATTAGTGTTACTTATTGGTTTTTTAATATGCCACTTGCTGCACGCGTTCGTTTACGGCTTTATAGGTGGCTATGGCAGCATTTTTGAAAAGATTAAGAAATTTTTCAAAGGCCTATTTTTTATTTACAAGTAAAAAGTTTTTTAAGCTAAGATTTTTTCTAAAAACATAATTAGAACGGGGGGAGAACTATGAAAATCGTAATGAATGACGTTAGCTTACTTAGAGATAGCTTGGATGCTATTAGTGGATTAGTGAATGAGGCAACTTTTGAGTTCACAAGCAACGGTTTAAGCTTGAAAGCTATTGATCCTGCAGTTGTTGCCATGACTATTCTTAAAATGATGCCAACTTGCTTTGACCAGTATGATTTGGAGGGTGATGTTAAGTTAACTATTAATCTTGATTATTTATTAGAGGTTTTGAAAAGAGCAAAAGTTAGCGATAAGGTTATTATTGAATTAATCAGCGATGCTGGCAATTTGAAGGTTTCAATGGTTGGAAATTTGAACAGGGAGTTCAGCATTGGATTGATTGAGAATCCTGACAAGGAGCAAAAAGTTCCAACTCCAGAGTTCAGCGGGCAAATAATAATAGATAATAATGTTTTAAGGGATGCTGTTAAGAACTGCCAAATGGTAAGTGATTGCACAACTTTCACTGCCAGCCCTGAAAAATTCTCAATAACTGCTGCAGGAGACCTTAATAATGTTGTTCATGACTTGGGCAAGGATTCGCCTTATCTTAAAGAGTTAAGCGTTTTAAACGAGGAGTCAAGCAAGTACTCGCTAGAGTATTTGGAGAAAATCATCAGAGGAGATAAAGTCTCTGACCAAACTATTATTAAGTTCAAGAAAGACTACTTACTAGAAGTTGAGTACAAAACAGTTGACAAATTGTCATTAATCTTCATATTAGCGCCCAGAGTGGAGAATGATTAAGTTTATTGAAGATTGTTCATTAATGGCTTAAATTTTGTTACAATAATGTTTTTAAATAAAATATTGTAGTTTAGCATTGATGAATTACATTATTAATCAATATTTTCATGAAAAAATCTGCGAAAATGCTTCGGAGAAATTCACTCAAGGGGTTGAGTTCTTTTTAAGCGAGTTAAGTTTTGGTTTGGAAAGAAAAATAATGCCTTATGCTAGGATTGAAAACTTGGTTTGCTATAACCCTTATAAGCGAAGCATTGATTGCGAACAGACTAGGAATTCTTTCAGGAATTACTTTTCATATTCTTCAGCAAATAAGGGAGCTGTTAATATTTTTTATTTGGATAAATTAATGATTTTTGAGAATGAGGATATGAGGGTTCGCACTGTAGCTTTTGTTGATAAAGTGCTAGTTAAAAATAATCTTCCTTTTTTGAGCAATGTTTTTGTTAATGCGAATTATCAGGATGATGAAAACATTTTTTTGGTGCTAGGAATGCATGAAGCTTCTCATTTGTTTGATTTATGGCATTGCAGCACTGAGGAAGTGTGCATTTTAAGGGATAATAGGATTAATTATGGCAACTGCTTGAGGTATTATAACAAAAACAACGAGATGCCTTTTTGCAAGGAGCATTTGTCAAAATTTATGAAACTAAAATGTTGAAAATGTTTATTAATGTCTGATTTATATTTTTGATTATTATGAATATGAAGGTTAGAAAAAGGGATGGTTTTGTTGTTGATTTTGATGAAAACAAGGTTGTTAACAGTCTTAAAAGCAGCGGAGTAAGCAATGAGACTATTGATAAAGTGCTTTTAAATATTTATGAAAAAAATTTTTCAATAATTTCAACTGACAAACTTTATGGCATGATTTATGATTGGGTTAAGAAGCTTGAGAATAAATACAGCGCTAGCATTTATTCATTGAAGAATGCAATTTTAAGGCTTGGCCCTGATGGCTATTCTTTTGAGGATTTTATTGGAAAAATATTCACTTTTTTAGGTTATAAAGTAAAGGTTAGGCAGGTTTATTCAAGCCTTTGCATCACTCATGAATTAGATGTTGTTGGAAAAGATTTTTTTGTTGAATGCAAATACCATAACAGCGGAGGAATAAGCACTGGAATAAAGGATGTCATGTATTCTCATGCAAGGTTTCTTGATTTAAAGAATGCTAACAAGAAAAAAGGCTACAATTTCACTAATTTTTGGGTTGCAAGCAACACTAAATTCTCACAAGATTCAATAGATTATGCTAAGTATTGGAAGATTAATTTGATGAGCTGGAAATACAAAGGAAACATGAGCTTGTCTTACTTGATTGATAAGAATGCGTTGTATCCTATTACTTTGCTTCCTAGCGTTTCAAAAAAGGTTTTTGAAATACTTAACAAAAACTCTATCTTAATAATCTCTGAGGTTTGCTATAAAGATTATGCTGAGTTGAAAAGAATGGGATTAAATGATACTGAGATAAGGAATTTAAAACTTGATTGCGAGAACTTGATTAATGCCTCTAAAAAAATCAAAAAAGAGGATTATTAAATGATTTGGGCATTGTTTGTTTTGCTTGCTTTAATTTATTCAATTCTTATATACAACAGGTTAGTTTTTTCAAGGAATATTGCAAGCACAGCATGGGTAAGTATAGATATTAATATTAAGCTTAGGAATGATTTAATTCCTTTAATAGTCTCCATTGTTAAGCAGTACTCTAGCTATGAAAAAAACACTTTAAAGGAATTGGCTGAATTAAGGGCTAATTTAGAAAGCTCTGATAGCGTTAAAAAAAAAGCTTTGATTAATCAGAAAATAACTGAATCAATGAACAATTTTTTTATTGTTGCTGAAAATTACCCTAAATTAATGGCTAATAAGTCATTTTTAAGGCTTCAAAATGAGCTTTCTACCTTAGAGTCAAATATTGCTTTCAAAAGGCAGTTTTACAACGATGCTGTCTTTAAATATAACACTATTATAATGTCTTTTCCTTCAAGCATTGTTGCTAAAATTTTTGGCTTCAAGGTTAAGGAAAGCTTCAGCGATGATTCAAAATATTTGGGTGTTAAATTATGAAAAAAATTTTGTTGCTTTTTTTCATTTTGCCAATAGTTTTTGCAAGAAGCTATTATATTAGCGAGGCAAGAATTGACATAGTTGTCAATGAGCAGGGTTTGGTTAATGTTGTTGAAAACTTGACTTATGATTTCACTGGATGCTACTATACTGTTTATAGGGAGATTCCTACTGGTGTTTCCAGCGTGACTGGGTTGAATTCATCATCTTCTGATTCTTTTTTGGAGTTAAGGCAGCAAAGGAGCAGTGATTATTATTATGAATTCAATTTCATTAATCCTCAGTGCGACAAAAAAACCAATGTCATTCTTAACTATAATATGAGCCAAGTGATTGATTCTTATGATGATCTTAGCGCGCTTCATTTCATGTTCTGGGGTCCTGAATGGCCTTATGTCTCAAAATTAACTGCAAACATTACTTTTCCTAATAAAATGATTGAGTATTGGATTCATAATTCAAAAAAAAGCTATTCTATGCCTAATGATTATGGCTTTTTTTTTGAAAACGAGGGCGTGAATTCAGGCGAATGGACTGAAACCATGGCTCTTTTTGAAAGGATTAATGATAATGTTTACAGCACTTTAAAGCAAGGAAATGGTTTAGAATTAATCAGCAATCAAGAAAACGGTTATGCCCTTATTCAGTGGGGGGATACTTTATGTTTAATAATATTTTTTGGCATTCCTCTTTTTTTGTTTTTTTATGTTTATAACAAGTATGGCAGGGAAGAAAATATTGGTTATTTCAATTCCGCCATCTTTGATGTTCCAACTCCTGATTCTCCTGCTGTTGTTAAGGCAATTCTTAGCTCTTCAGACATTAATGCTTTTATTGCAACCCTTTTTGATTTAGCTAGGAGAAAATATTTAGAGATTTGTGGCAGTGAAAAAAATGTTGAGATAAAAATCCTTAAGGATCCTGAAGGTTTGAATGATTACGAAAATGTTGTTTATTTGTTTTTGAAAAAATATGAGGTTAATAAAATCATTAATTGGAATGAGCTTAAAACAAAGCTTTTGTCAGTCAATAATAGCATGGATTTTCAGAGAAGGCTTAGCGCGTTTAGCAGCAACGTCATGAAAGTTTTTGACAGAAAAGAATACTACAATAATGAGGGTAACAAAAAATTTTTGAAGTATTCTTTTTGGTGCAGCTTTTCTTTTTTTATAATCTCATGGAGTTACAAGAATATAGTTTCAATAAACATGCCTTTTTTTAATACTAATGTTGGTTTTTATTTATTTTTTTCATGTATATTAGTTGTTTTTTTGAATGTTATTGGAAGTTTAAGCCTTGGAAAATGGACCAGCAAGGGCAGGGTTTTTGAGCGTAAATGGGCTGCTTTTAAGAAGTATTTGAATGATTATTCATTGCTTAGCCAGCATGCTCCTCAAAGCATTGTTATTTGGGAAAGATTCTTGGTTTATGCTATTGCTTTAGGCGTTGCTGATAACGTGATTAATGTTATGAGATTGAAAGTTTCTGACATTAGCAGCAGCAATTTAAGGGGTGTTTATTATTCTCCTATGTTTTATTCTTCTTTTAAAAATAGCTTGACGTTCAGCAGCATGAGAAGCTCTAGCAGTTCAGGCCATGGCATGGGAGGAGGGCATGGGGGCTTTGGCGGAGGGCATGGCGGAGGAGGAGGCGGAGCTAGATAAAGCTTTAAATATTCTTAGGGCATAAATTATTTTATGGATATTAAAAAAAAATCTAAAAATTTCGGTGAAGTAGAAATTAAATACACTGAAGGGAAAAAAGTTAAAGAAGTTAAAGAGAAGATTTCAAAAGGCCTTAATAAGATTGCTGAAAAGATTAAAAAGGCCGCTAAGAAAGTTAAGGATTAATTCTCTTTTATGTATTTTATTATTTTTTCGGCAACCTCGGTTGCTGGTATTTTTGTAGTGTCAATTATTAAGTTATAGTTTTTGTCGTCATCTATATTTATTTTATATAATGCTTCATATCTTTGTTTTTCAATTCTTGCCCTTGAATTTATTGATTCTTCAGCTTCTTTCAGATTTTTGAATTTTTCATCTGAGCGATTGTCAGTCATTATTCTTCTTGCAGCCTCCTTGGGTTCAGCTCTCAGGCATACTTTTATGCTTTCAGGTATGAAATGAAACCCTAACCTTCCTTCAAGTATGAAATCATCCTCTTTAGTTCCTAACTTTTTTTGGTAATCATCTATTCTTTTGTCAATCCTTTTATCCTTTTTTGCTAAATCGTTTAATTCCTTGAATGATACCTGCATATCAACTGCTAGTTTTCTAAACATTTGGCCAGTAGAATAATATTTCAGCTTAAGCTCTTTAGCAACAAGTTTAGCAACAGTGCTTTTGCCGCTGCCTAAATCCCCTGTAATAGTTAGAATCATTGTTTTTATTCAATCTTAGATTTTGCTTCTTCATAGATTTTTTTGTAATTATTTTTTTCTTTACCAAAAGGCAATACTTTGGTCAAATAAGTTGTGTAAAATACAAGCAAGTTGTTTCTTAAATTATTTATTAAAGATTTTATATCATCCTTAGCTTCATCCAAATCCTTTAAATAATCCTTTGAAGTGTCTGAAAGTTTTGAAAAATCGGTGAAATGTTGGATAATGTCTAAAATCTTATCAACATTTAATTGTTCAAACTCTTCTAAATTTTTAGTATTTTTTTCCAAATTTTCAAGTTTTTCATTATATTCTTTTATCAATTTTATCATATTTTTAAAATCCTTAATGTTTGTTCCTTGTATTTTTGATAAATTCTCATTTACAATGTTCATGATTCCAAGTATTCTTGCAACTTCAATTATTAATTCTTCATACCCTTTCATCATTTCGTTTACAAAAGTAACTGAGAATTTGCAGAATTGTGGAACATCATTTCCAGGTTTAAGATTCATTTTTGAAAGTTTTGAAATATGATTGTCCATTGAATCAAATGATTTTTTTACTACTTTTAGCTCTTGCCAGAAGTCTTTGTCTTTATAGCTTTGGGTTTTGAATAATTTTTCAAAAAATCCTATATTTAAAGATTTTAATTTGTCATTATAATCTTTGAAATTAACTTCAAATGAACCTATCCAATTATTTGCTAATTTATATGCTTCGCTTGTTTTTTGCTCAGCATCTTTAAAATAATCTTTTACTTCTTCTTCAAGATCTTCAAGCATGTTTTTTAGATCTCCAAGCTGTTTTTTATATTCTTTATAATAATCCTTTTCTGACAAGCCTAAGTCTTTCATCATTTTAAAGAGTTCCTTGTCAAGCTGTGCTTCTTCTTTTTGAATCTTTTTATTTTCTTCAAAAATAAGAGTGAATGCTTTTAAAGATTGGTTTATAACTTTTAGTTCTATTTTTTGCTGGCCTAATTGTTTTTCCATTGAAATCATGTATCTCATTAAATCTAGCATTGGGCTTAATCCTTTTATGAACTCCCTATAATCATCAGACATTGAGAGATATATTTTAAAATCATCATTATAGGTTTCTTTTAATTTTATAAAAGTATCATAAAAATTATCAGTTTGGTCATCTGATTTATCTAGTGATTTTCCTAAAGCAATGCAGGATTCAGAAAATTTACTCACATCATTTTCAATTAATGATGTTTTTTCTTTGATTAATTTGTTGCTATTTATTATGCTTGACCTTATTCTTATATAGTTTTCAATTATTTTGTTAAAGAATTTGTCATTTCCGCTATTGTTTTTTTTGTCTGCTAAATATTTTATTTTATCATTAAAAGTTTCAATTGTTTTTGAAACTTGTTTGGAAACTTGAGGGTATCTTTCATACATCAATTTTTTTATTTCCTTTAATTTTGAATTACGATAATTTTGCATTTCTTTATTTCCGCTGTAAAATTGCTTAATTTGGGACTCTAATCCCTTGTTATATGAAAGCAAAGATTTTACCCTTTGAAGAAGCATTTGCATAACTTTTCCAACATTTTTTAGTTCTTTGGCATAACTGCATGTTTTGCTTATTGCAGCTTGAGCTTTCTTTGCAACCAATAAATCTTCATTTTCTATTCCCGATTTTATTTGAACTTGGGAAAGTTTGTCAATTGAAATAACTGCTTTGTCAGCAACTTGTGCTATGCTTATTTCATTAGTTACTTGGTCTCCCCATAGGCTTATTACTGATCCAAAAGCATTCACAACTTCTATTATTAAATCCATCTGATTTTTTATTATCTTATCGCTGACTTTTTTAGCATTATCTCCTTCATGCATTTCTAATACTAATGCTTCATGTAATTTTGCTTTTTCATTTTCTTTTACTTCTACTTTTTTAAGTTGTTTTATTTTTTCAAAATTATTTTTAAAGAATTCTGTTATTTTTTTATGTTTTTTCAGGTTTTCAAGTATGTTTTCTACAGCTTTTTTACCACTTTGGGATACATATCTTTGCTGCAAAGCTTTTGTTTTAATGATTTGTATCTTGTCATTTTCATCTTTAATGAATAATCCTGCATTATTTAAAGAATTGATTAATTCACCACTTATATTTTTCAGTGCATCTATAATATCAATATCCACTTTTATCTTTGCATCTTTATCTTTAGAGCTTGTAGTTATATAATATTCTTTCATTTCTTTTCCATCTTCAAGTTTTATAGTCTTAATATCTTTTTTAATATCAACTAAAGATTGTATTATTTGAACAAGTCCTAATGATTTTTTCATGACAAATGTTTTTGAAGTATCTTTTCTTTCGTAAATATTTTTCATTTTATCTTTTAATTTAGAGCTTCTTCTATAATGCCCTGTTATGAATCCACCTTCATCTTCTGAATAAATAATGTTTGCAAGAGCAGTGTAATAAACAGCAACTTCTTTGAATGTCTCTGAAAGCATTTCATCAAGGTTTGAAAGATTATCTCCAACATCTTTGATTAATTTTTCTTCAAGATTTTCAAGCTCAGTTATTCTTCCTTTATAGTTTTGTTCAAATATCTCAGGTTTTTCTACAAATACTGCGAAGGCAGTGTTGAATGTTTGAAATGCTCTTATGAAATTGATTGTTCCCTCTAATCCGTTATTTACCAATGCAACTTGCTCTTTGCTTACTTCAATAATATTTGGAACAATGCTTCCTAGATTTTCTGATGCTAATGTTAAATTTTTGTTGAATTTTTTTAAATCAAGCTTTGATTTGTCTCCGTCTTTGATTAATAACTTATTTTCTTTTAATTTTTCAGTAATTTCAGTTAATATTTCTTGTTGCCTTTCAAATTCAGTTTCTTCAGCCATATTCTTCTTTATTAATTCATTATTTTTAAATATTGTTTAATTTGAATACTTGGTCGTTTTTTCTGCATGTTTGCCCGATTTTCACAGCAACTCTTTGGCCTTTGTTTGCTTTTAAAACATCTTTTTTGCTTATTTGCATTGACTTAACTGTTTGTTTAATATATGTTGTTTTTCCTTGGATGATTAATTCATCCCCTAGTTTTAGTGCGCTATGATTCAGAAGCATTTCTGCTACCTGTATTTTTGGGTAATAATTTTTAACTACTCCTACTGATACTTTCTTGGTTTTTGACACGCTTCCTTCTTTTTCATACTCTATGTCTTTAGTTGAGGGTTTGCTTAGGTAAAATCCTGTGCTAAAACCCCTGTTGTATACGCTGCTTAATTGTTTAAGCCAATCTTTGACTTTTTTCTTGTCATAATTATCTATTGCATCTCTATATATTTTCACAACTGTTGAGACATAGTTTGCATCTTTCATTCTTCCTTCAATTTTAAGGCTTTTAACTCCTGTTTTTATTATTTTGTCTAAAAATTCTATTGTGCATAAGTCTTTCGCGTTCATGAATCTTTCATTGTCATAGATTAGGTTGCCGTATTTATTTTTCACTTGCCATTCTTGCCTGCATGGCTGCATGCATTCTCCTCTGTTGGCGCTTTTCTGGTACATTGCTCCTGATAAAAAGCATCTTCCTGAGATTGATGCGCACATTGCTCCGTGAATGAAGACTTCAATGTCAATTTTGGAGTTTTTAACAATTTTATTCAAGTCATTCAGGCTCACTTCTCTTGCTAGTATTACTCGGCTAGCCCCTAATTTTTTGTACTCATTTGCTGCTAGGCTATTTGATACGCTTGCTTGCGTGCTAATATGGAATTTCATTTTATGTTTTTTCATGATAGGGATTAGTGATAAGTCTTGGATTATTACTGCATCAATGTTTGCAAGCTTTGATTTTTTTATAATATTCTCTGATTTTTTCAGTTCGCTTTCATAAATTATTGAATTAAGCGCTAAGTATGCGCGCACTTTTTTTTCATGGCAAAGATTGCTTATTTTTGTTAAATCAGTTATTTTGAAGTTTTTTGCGTTAAGCCTCATGTTTAATGAGTCTATTCCAAAGTATATAGCGTTCGCTCCTGAATCTATTGCTGCTTTGAGTGTTGCCCAATCATGGCATGGGGCTAATAATTCAATCATTATGGATTAATTTTAAGCAGTTATCTTTTAAAAGATTTTTAAAATCTTAAAACCTTATTTTTCATTAATGATTTTGAGTATTTTAGGTTTTTTTGCTGGACTCGCTGGACTTTTGCTCATAAGCCCTGTTGTTGTCAATTATTCTGTTAAATTGGGTGAGATTCTGCGTGTTTCTCCTATGCTTATTGGAATTATTGCTATTGCTGTTGGAACCAGCATGCCTGAGATTACTAATTCAATTGTTTCTTCAGTTATGGGTTACAGCAATATTGGAATTGGAAACATGATTGGCAGTTCTATGACTATGTTCACTCTTGGTGCTGGATTGCTTCTTCTTATTAGGGGTGCTGCTACTTTTGACAGAAAAAATGTTATTGTTCTTAGTGTTTGCTCAATGCTGGGGGTTTTATTAGCTTATTCCATTATTGAGAAAGGCTCTATTTCAAGGGTTAATGGAATCATTTTAATTTTTGTTTATTTTGCGCTTTATTATTTGATGAACAAGAGAATGGTTTCAAAAGAATATGTTCAGGAAACTACTACTATTGTTATTTTTGCTAAAAAATTCAAGTATGCGTTTATTTTATTGATAAGCTTGGCTGGAGTTATTCTTAGCTCTGTTGTTTTTATCAATTCGGTTGTTACTTTGTCTGATATTTTTAATGTTCCTAGGTTCTTGATTAGCTTTTTTTTGGTGAGCATTGGAACCAGCATGCCTGAATTCTTTGTTGGGCTTAGTGCTTTAAAAAAGAAGGAGTATGACCTTTTTGTTGGCAACTTGTTCGGAAGCGTTATAACTAATCTTGATTTGGGCATTGGGCTTGGCGCTTTTTTTAAGGGAAGCACTATGAATATTGACTTAATAATCCCTGCTTTTAATTATTTTATAATAGTGTTGTCAATGATTTTTGTAATGATGATTTTTAACAAAAAGCTTGACAGAAAAAGCGGGTTATTGCTTGTAATCTTTTACATCTTGTCATTCTTTATAGTAAAATAAGTGGCTTACGCATTTGCAGTCCGAGCATCCGAATCCTTTTATTGGCTCATATTTTTTTAGAAATTCTTTGGCTTTTTGGCATTCTTTTTCTTTTGGGCAGTTGATGAATTTTTCAGCGCTTATTGCTTCAAATGCAGGGTTGGTTGTTAAGTAATCTATGTGCCAGTGAAGCTTTTTTTCCTTTGAAAAATGCCTTTCTATTCTTTTTTCAATATTATTCTGGCTTGAGCCAACATAGTAGTAGCTGCCTTTTTCAAAAAATATTTTTCCTAATTTTCCAATCATTATTTCCTGATTTTTTTTCAGGTTTAATTTCAGAATGTATATTCCTTTCATTAAATATTTAAAAATACTCAGAGGCTTTATTATTCTATGGTTAAGTGCATTGTTTTTAAGGAAGGGATTGCTGAAATTTTTGAGGGTGATTATTTGAATAATTCTTCTGTCATGTGGCTTAGTTTTGAAAAAAATGAGCCTATGATAAACTTTGAGCTTAAAAAAATCTTGAATGCTGATAATTCTATCATTGATGATTTATTGGAGGAGCAAAGGTCTAATATTATTAAATTTGAGGATTTTAGCGTTGTGGTTTTAAGTTTTCCTAAGAAAAAAAGCGAGATTTTGCAGGTTACGTTCATTATTTCAAAAAAAAGGATTATTTCCATTGTTGACAATAAGAGCGAAATCATTGATGATATTTTCAGAAGCGTTGTTAAGTCTAAAGGAATATTAGGAATTACTAATCTTTTTTCGTTCATTCTTGACAGGTTGGTTGAAAGAAGCGTTTTGGTTCTTAATAAATTAGAAGATAAATTAGAGGAGAAAGAGAAGCTTATTTTTTTAAGCAAGAAGAATAAGCTGTTTTTGTTTGAAAACAATGAAATAAAGGATAATTTATATTATTTGTCAAAGATTTTGAAAAGTGACTTGGAGGTTATTAATGAAATCTTAGAGGATAAGATTTCATTTTTGAATCTTAAGTATTTTGGTGAGCATATTCAGGACAGGTTTTTGTATTTGCTTGACAGCTGCGAAAGCTTAAGGGAGTTTATTAACAGCATTAATAATAGTTACATGTCTGCAATTAATTTTGACACAAACAACACTATTTACAAGCTGACTATTATTGGTTCTTTGCTTATTATTCCTAGCATTATTAGCGGATTTTTTGGGATGAATGTCAATCTTCCTCCTTTGTCTTTTTTTGAAATTTTAGGGCTAACTGTTGTATTATCAATTGGCTCTTATTTTATCTTGAGATTACGTTTTTGATAAAGGGTTTTATTATTCTGCTGAAATGCTCCATTTGCGGCTTTAAGTAGCTTGGCTGCGTTTGGTATTCAGCATCCAGGGTTTTTTCATTCTTGAATGTTTGAAGTGCCAATACTTTGGCTCCGTTCAGCAAGTATCCTATTTTTAGTATGTCTTCTTCTTTGATTAATTTTGGAAGTATTGTTGTCCTGAATTCGTAGTCTATTCCTGAAGTTTTTATTATTTCAATGCTTTGTTTTATTAGGTTAGTGTCAAATTCAGTGCAGGTTATTTTTGAGTATTCTTCAAGGGGGGCTTTTACATCCATTGCTATATAGTCTACTAATTTCTCGTCTATTAATTTTTTTAGCATTTCAGGGTTTGTTCCGTTTGTGTCTAGCTTTATCATTAGTCCCATTTTTTTTATTTTTTTGATAAACTCTGGCAAGTCTTTATGAAGCGTTGGCTCTCCTCCAGTTATTACTATTCCATCTACCCATTCTTTTTTTGATTCTATTTTTTTAAGCACTTTATCTTCTGCCATGAAAGGAAGCTCAGGATTAACTAGTTCAGGGTTATGGCAGTAATGGCATCTGAAGTTGCATCCTGCTGTGAAGATTACCATTGATATTTTTTTCGGATAGTCTATGAAGCTGCTTTCTAATACATCTTTTATTATAACCATTTTTTTACCTCTTCAATTTTAGGTGTTTGGGATAAGAATTCTGCTATTATTTCCTCATCGTTTAAGATTAGTACGCTTGGAGTGCTTAAAATATTATGCATTATGCTTTCTGTTAATCCTTCTGGAGTTTTTATGTCATAAAATTCAACATCTGCTCCTCCTTTGAGCAATTCTTGGCCTAATAGTTTTGCTGCTGGGCAGTTAGGGCAATTGGGTTGGGTAAATATTTTGATTTTCATTTATTCCTCTATTGATATGCATTCTTTTTGAGTTATTTTTTCTTCTTTTTTTTCTATAGAATAATTTCCTTTTTGCCTGTCATTGAATTCAGCTTTTTTGCTTTTGTTCCAGTCTTCTATTTTGCTGAAAAATCCTACTACTCTGCTTATTCCATAGACATTTGTGCTTCCGCAATGTTTACATCTTGGGCTATTATTTGTCATTTTATCACCTTTTATATCCTTCGCTTATTTTTCCGCAATCCCTGCATATTGTAAATTCAGGGCTTATTGTTAATTGGGAGCTTTGCGTTTTCTCCCAAGTTTTTTGAATAAGGGAATAAATAGCTTCTTTGCTTGGCCTGTATTCCCCTATGAATATGTGAGTTATTGAGCCGCTTTCAATTAAGCTGTTGAATTTTCCTTGTTTTTCTATTCTTTCAAATATGTCTATGTCTGCATCGGCTTCAAAGTGTATGCTATTAGTATAATAAACTTCAGAGTTTTTATAGTCTCCTCTTACTATTCCTTTGCTTTCAGGGTAGTTCTTTAAATCTAGTTTAGCAAACCTTAAGCTGCATCCTTCTGCTGGCGTTTCTTCTAGGCTGAATTTTAATCCGTATTTTTTTTCGTATTCTTTTATCCTTAAATACATGTTTGAAATTATCTTTAATCCTAATTTATAGGCTTTTTCGCTAGTGTGCAAGGATTCGTCTGTTAAGAATTTCACGCATTCATTTAAGCCTATTAGCCCGAAAATATATGTGCTTTTTTCTATGTCAACGTAGGGTTTTCCGTCTGCTGAGTTTTTTCCTATTTGCCATAAAGGCATTCCTGGAGAGGACATTAATTCTTTGGTGAATGCTTTTTTTTCCAGGTGTGCTTTTACCACTATATCCATTGTTTTGTAGAGTTCTTTTATGCATCCTTCCACGTTTCCTTTGCCTGCTTTGTATGCGCATTGGGGGAGGTTAGTTGTGACTACTTGGAATCCGCAAAACCTTATGCTTTCAGGATGTTTCAGTATTTCAGGGTCTTCCACTTTTTCTTTTAGCCTGCAG
>JBAZGS010000008.1:0-65043 GCA_041652755.1 Candidatus Nanoarchaeia archaeon | reverse complement strand
AACAACAAACAAATAAAAAAAGAAATTAATGGGCCCGGTGAGATTTAGAACCAGCCCTTTTAAAAAAAGTGCTGGCGGAAAAACAACAAACAAATAAAAAAAGAAATTAATGGGCCCGGTGAGATTTAGAACCAGCCCTTTTAAAAAAAGTGCTGGCGGAAAAACAACAAACAAATAAAAAAAGAAATTAATGGGCCCGGTGAGATTTAGAACCAGCCCTTTTAAAAAAAGTGCTGGCGGAAAAACAACAAACAAATAAAAAAAGAAATTAATGGGCCCGGTGAGATTTGAACTCACGGCATCCACCGTGTGAGGGTGGCGTCATAACCGCTAGACCACGAGCCCGTTATTAGTCCCAAGTTTTAATTTCGTTTTGAGGAACTCTTAATTTTTTAGGAGTGAAAATTAAAAGAATTATTGAAAATATTAAAATAAATATCCCAATCAATGAAAAAGCCCAGTATTCCCCAAAGAAACTGGAAAGCAAACCTGCAAGTATTGGGCCTATTATGTATGCAAGGCTATAAACTGAATTTGAAATCCCAATTAAATGCTTCTTTTCATTACCCATTCTTGAAAGAATATCTGAGTAAACTGCATCAGTTAAAGGCCAAGCCAGCGCATGCATTACTCCAATAGCTAATACGCAAACTAGTTGCCAATTAATATCATGGTTTAAGCCCATGAGTATTAAAAAAAAGCTTGAAATTATCAAAAAAAGCTCTGACAACTTCTTTTTTTGGGTATCAATGCTAACACTGACTAAAATGAAACCCATTAATAACGTAGGCAGCGTAAAAAAAGGCAAATAAAGGCTTGCTAAAAAAACTTTTTGTGCTACTAATTTTTCAGACAAAACCGCACCAATAGTCCAAAAAGAAGCATCAATCACCCCTAAAGCAAACTTTGTAATTACTATTGGCCAGACAGTTTTTCCTAAAATCATCCAATATTTTAACTCTTCAAAAATGCTGACTTCTTTTGTATCAATCTTGGTTTTTGAACCCTTAATTTTTAATAGCAAGAAAATGAAATAACTGATAATTGTTAAAAAAAGCGCTGAAACAACCAAGAAATAGTCATTGTATTCTAATAAGAAAAGAGCAAGCAGGGGTGCTAAAAAATACGCTAAGCTGCTGAACAAAGAAATTATTGCCCAAGCGCCAGTTCTTTTATCAGAAGGAATGCTCGTTGAAACAAACTCATGATTGATAAAACCGATTAACTCAAAATATATTCCCCATATAAACATTGCAAAAAGGAATATTATTATTAAAGGGTTCTGTATTGAAAAAATCAGAACTAATGCAAAGATGAAAGTCAAAACTATTATAATGAACAATAAATTTTTTATGTTAATATTTTTGAGCATTTGAGGCAATAACAAATCAGTTAATAAGCCAATAAATGAAGAAAAAGCCATTATTAAACCCATTACAAACGCGCTGCCAATGGAGCTTTGAATAAAACCCGGCACCCAATAGCTTAAAAGCCCGTCTGCAAAGAAGATGAAAAACAAAGCCAAAGACAGAGCCATTAATTTAGCCCAAAAAGCATCAACAGGTTTTATCTTAAACTTTTTAAACATGGATAATTAATAACCATTTTTCAATAATATAAAAAGTTAATGGGCTCGGATGGATTTTAAACCAGCCTTTTTAAAAAAAGCGCTGCAATGAAAATTAACGAATTTTCATGCACACAAAAATCAATGATTTTCGTCGTGGCGGAAAAACAATAAATAAAATTAGTGGGCTCAGCCGGATTTGAACCGGCGGCATTCGCCTTGTAAGGGCGACGTCATAACCACTAGACCATGAGCCCGCAATAATGATTAATAGAAATTGAATGATTTAAAAAAGTTTACTCTAAACAAAAAATTGCCAATAATTAAGATTTAAATAAAAAAAAATAAAAAAAGAAGAAAGGTTTTAAATCATTTCCCCTAAATCAATATTAGTAATGTTGTCTGAATAATCATTCACTAAATCATCAATTGTTTGGTTTCCTGAATCAATAATTGATTCATTGCCCTGCTGATTAGTCTGGGCAATTGTGCATCCTGCAAGCAAAACCATGACTATTAATGATAATGCCATTATTTTAACATTCATTCCGCATCAACCCCATTAAGTCTTTGAGCAATTGCATTAGCAATCTTAGTCCTTATTGTTTGCGTAATATTAATCCTTGACTGAATCCAAACAGTTGAAATGTTTAATTCATTCATTCTTTCAGCCCTATCATTAAGCCTGTTAATGGTGTTATTCAAAACTATTTGCACTGCATTTTGAACCCTTAATATTGCTTTATCCCTTAGCTCTTCCCTAGATTGAACTAATGATTCTCTGATTTCCATCCTAGTCTCGTTGTCAAGCGAGGTGTAATAATTTTTCAGCTCTTCCCTAAATTGCATTGAAGTTATTGTTCCATTTTTGAACTGCTCAATTAGCTCAGTGTTGTTATAGCCTAAATTATTCATTATTCTCCTTGAAAAAGCATTTCTGTAAACAATTCTTGCTTGAGCAACCCTTTGAACTGCATCAGCAATTCTTTCATTAACTCTTTGCATTATTTGCTCTTTAATTTGCATCCTTACCTGCTCATTCAAAATTCCGAAAATTGTTGTCCTGAACTCTGAAATTAGCTCTATTGCATCCTTTTTTATTGACACGAAATCAATGATTGCTTGAGTGACATTTTCCTTATCTATTGAATCAACTTCATCAGATAATGTTTTAAGCTCTTGGATTATTGCATTCAAACTTGACACATCAATTGATGAGTTAAACTCCAAAGTTTTGTTAATTGCCTCCTCTCCATAAGCAATTCTTTCAAGTATTGCTTCTTTTAGCATTTCAATCCTTAAATCAATGCCTTCAGGCAAATCAAATGCTTTGATTTCTTCCTGTGTTGCTTGGTCAATAACTTCAGCTTCGTTTTCTTCTGCAAAAATTATTGAAAAAGCCAAAAGCGAAATCAGCGCCAAATAAATTTTTTTTCCCATAAATAAATCCTCCTGTTTTTTAAAAATACTTAAGGGTTAAGCACTATTAAATGTTTTTAAATGAATTAAATCATGAAATCTTTTATTTAATTATTGACTCAAATTCCTCTTTTGCCTCATTAATCCCTTCCTCATAATACAAATACAGACTACTTAACCTGTTTTTTATTAAATCCAAAGCTTTTAATTCATCAATAAAGATTAAACTATTTAGCCAATGCAGCGCTTTATGCCTATTAATTTCTTCATTCCAATAATTATTGGGCAATTGCGTCAATATTTCCCAAGGGCTATTTTGGATTTTAGCATTTTCAGGATAAGCTGCTTGTAAAGTTTTCAAAAGATTATAATCATAATATTTGTCCATTATTAAATCAAGATTGTGCTTTTTAAACGACTCCCTAGTTATGTCTTTTCTTCCTTCCTTTTCAAAAACCCATTTTATTGCATTAATCCTTTTAGCTTCATCATCAAAATAAAATTTAGGAACTTTATCCAATATCTCCCAAGGAGAATTAATTATTTTTTCATACTCTAGGTTCAGTTCTCCTTTTTCTTGCAATAATTCATATAATTTAACTAGTGCTTGATAGGGTGATGTGTTAAACCTAGTTTCTAATAATGACTTAATTCCAGGAGAAACAATTGATTCAAGAGTTATTTTTTCAGTCCTAATATCAAACATTTCTTTCAATAATTTATATTGGTTGTTTTCATCATCCAGCCACCAAGTTGGCAAGTTCTTGACAACCTCCCAAGGAGTTAATAAAACTTTTTCATCATTTATCACTTCTTGCAAGGCTTTCAAAGGAGAGGCTTCATAATACTCTTCAATCATATGCCTCATCATGTATTTTTCAAAAGTTAATTCAGTAATGTCTTTTTTTTCCGATAAATATAAATCCCTTATTGCCTCTTCCCTTACCTCTTTATTGCTCCAATAATTATTAGGGGTTTTTTTTAAGAATTTATGAGGATGCTTTTGCAACTCTTCATTTTCCGAAAAAGTCTCCTTTAAAATAGTTAATAATGAAACATTTTCTCCGAAAAACTGAATCATTCCACCTAATGCATGGTTATGGAATGAATCCCAATCTAACTTGTTGCCTTTTTTTGACTCCAGCCTTTCTAGCCACCTGACTACTAAGTACCTGTTTAAGGGTATTTCCCAATAATGATTTGGCATTTGAACAAGTGTCCATGGGCATTCTTTTATATTTTTATAAACATTTTTTAATTCAAGGGGTAAATTTTCTAATTCTTTTGTTTTTTCCAAGTAATCATACAAATGGTTTATTGCGCTAAAGCACGAGCCTTTATAATGGGTGAGGATTGTCAATAATTCTTCTTCTTTGAAATTAGCTCTTGAAATTTTTCTGCTCGTTTTAGTTTTTAGCTCATTATTCATTAATTTATTCGCGTATTTGTCAAAGACTAGCTTTATTGCCTTAATCCTGTTTTCTTCATTCCAGTAATTTTTCGGCAGCTGCTTTATGGCTTTCCAGGGAGTTAACTGCACAACTTCTTCATCTATTGCTTCCTGCAAAGCATTTAATGGCTGCTCATTATAATAGTTTCTGAGCATATTGAAAGCATTATGCTTCTTAAAAGAAGTTCTTGTTATGTTTTTTTTGTTTTCAACTAAATAAACATAAGTTATTGCCAAATTCCTATTATTCTTAGTTTCCCAATAATCTTGTGGCTTCGTGCACTTGTATTCATCATTTCTCTTGTTATACAGCCAAGGCCAATTAATTGAAATGTATTCATAAAAAGACTTGAAAGTAATTGAATTATCATTAGCACTACTGCAGTAATCTTCCAAAGTTGGAACTCTTTTTGCACTTATTGCCGCATTAATGAAATACGAATGATTATTGAATACTTCTTGATTCATCAAAATACTTGATTAAACAAGTAATATTTAAATGCTTCTTAAAAATAAAAGCGCTGAAGACCTGAGATTTAGAACCCACCCTTTGCAAGCAAAGCGTGGGCGGAAATTCAACTAATAATAAAAAAAAGCGCTGAGACCGAGATTTAGAACCCACCCTTTGCAAGCAAAGCGTGGGCGGAAATTCAACTAATAATAAAAAAAAGCGCTGAGACCGAGATTTGAACTCGGGCTCCCTTGCGGGAACAGATTGATTGCAAGATCTATTAAGACAGGACTCATAAAAGTCTAGGACGTCTTTTAGCAAACCTGCGCATTAGACCGCTCTGCCATCTCAGCAGTATTAATTAAAGAATATTTTATTTAAAAAACTAACTATCAAATCAAATACTGTGAATTCATCAGCTGAATAAATAATTTGCCCATTTTCTTGCAATATTGGCATAATTACAGTAATGCTGAATTGCCTGACAAAATACTCAAGAGGGTTATTAATATTTGAAACTGACAAAGTGTAAAGTATTTCTCCAACAACTGTTGGATAAACATCAATATAAACTGTTTTTGTGGATTTGGGAGAAATAGTTATTGTCTGCTTGCTTGTTTGCGTTTGCGAGAAATGAGAATAGCCCTGAGTATAGTAAAGCTCCAAATCATAAGTTTGGTAATCAAGCGAAGGGTTTGTTATGTTAAAACTTAAACCATTAAGTGCGCTGCTTCCTGATTCAAAATACATTACTTTGCTTTGGGTTTCAATAATGCTTACTGAATAAGCCTCTGATTGGCCTGACCAATTATTATATTGTGAGCAAGTAAGCAAGCCTTTCGAATCCCCAGTGTTTGAATTAATTGAAAAACCATCACTAACTTGATTGTTGCAATCATACATTAACCCATTATAGCATAACAAACTATTCTGATTTTCATAATTGTTCCAAGAGCTTCCATTATAGCAGCAAGGATTAGTTATTCCTTCATTGGTGAAATATTCATTGCCATCATCTCCGCAGCAATTACTGCCCATCCATTCTTGTCCGCATCCGGTGCAGAACTGCATTGCTTCATCAGGGTCATGATAATTACCCTGCCCTTCTCCGCAGCCAAGCTCTGAGCATCCGCTTCCTAAGCTGTAATTGCAATCGCCCAAAGAGCAATCACCTACGCATTCACTAACACTGCTAGTGCTGCACTGCTGGCCACTCCATCCGCTTTGGCTGCAAGTCAAGCCATAATTGCAAATATTGTCTTTTTGGCAGTATCCTAAATGGCAAGTCTCAGTTTCTGAGCAGTTGCAACCATTAATTATTTCATCATTGATATAAAAGTAGCCATTAATGTCGCATAGTTCTGAAACACAAAAATTATTATTGATTTCCCCTCCATTGCAGTCATTATTTAGGCAGTCAAATCCTGAGCAATTGGAAGGCACATAACATTTATAGTTGTTGACACAGAAACCTTCAGCTCCGCTGCATCCTGAAATAAAGCTTATTGGATAAGTAGAGCTTGAGGCTTGGCTGACTAATCCAATGTTATTTGCATTATCCTTTGCTTTAATGCTATAAGAATAATTATCAAAGCAGTTAAGGCCTGAGTCAATTATTGCACTGTTAGTCCATTCGCTTATGCCTGTTGTGCCATTAATTTGATACGAATTCACTCCGCTTACAATATTAACTGATTTGATTTTGAAAATTTCAACATCATCAATGTAAACATAATTATTAATATTCTGGTTTGAAAATTCAATGTCTGTAGGGTCTATGCTTTGCATGAATGAATAGCAATACCTTTGCCACTCCGTTGATATGATAAAGTTATGGTAATAATTTTCATCAACCCATATCATGACATTCATTGTTCCTGAGTCTTTTTTTGCCCAAAAGCAAGCCATGTATTCTGTGTTTAATTCAGGATGAAAATGGTAATAAATAGTCATTACTGAATCATCATCATTTGACAAATTGTAAGAATTATACCCTGAATGCTTGTCTGAATTTATAACTTGACTTCCTGTTATTTCAGGAGTGTTTCCATGCCCAGACCAGTCATAAATTCCTTTCACTCCTGTTGGAGTGGCCGTGCCAGCTGCATCTTTCTCGAATCCTGAATTATCTAAAACATTTTTCGTATTATTTGAATAATCATAATTTTTGGAATAATAATAGTAAGTGTTTCCGCTGTCAATTACATTATTCCAGCTTATCTCTAAAGAAGTACTGCTTATAGGAGTTATTGTTGGAGTGTTTGGAGTGTTTGGAAGGGATAAATCAGCAGCGTCAAAATCTTCGTAAACATTGTTTTGTGAAATAATTGATGAATAATTTCCGTTTGATTCATTGCTTTTCATTATTTCAAAATAAGGCTTTCCTGACTGCATGTCATTAATGATTTCTCTTTGCGACAGGCTTCTATTGTAAATCCTAACTTCATCAATGTTTCCTAGGAATCTTTCAACATCAGAATTTACAATACCTCCTATTCTTATATATTCCCATTCAGTTGCAGTATAACAAGTTGGCACTGTTCCTAATTTTTGCCCGTTCATGTAAAATGTGAATCCTGTGACCGGGTCATGCGTTGCGGCAACATGAGTCCAAATGTTTAATGGAATGTTTCCTACAGAACCGCAAGGGTAATACCCTAAACCTCCAGTGTTATAAATATAAAAAGCCCTGTCATTTGTTGAACCTGTCTGTATTATTGCCCTATATTGCGTTGCATCAGTATAATAAATCCATGCTGACATTGTCCAGTTTTCAACGGTTTGTGCTGGATAATTCGAGTCAACAATGCCATTTTCAAAATTCATAGCCTTTCCATAAATTCCAGTTGTCCAGCTTGCGCCATTTATTGTTCCAGTATAATTATTTATGCTCCAGTCTTTTGCTGTTACTCCAGTGTTTTCTTCAAACGGCATGTATAAAACTAACCCTGAATCATTCATCAAATTAGTAATTGTTGCGCTGTTAGTGTTATTATTAAGGTATTCTACTGAAGGCTCATATCCTGTTCTGTCAAGTGTGCTAAGGTTTATATAATTATAAGTTGAATTAGATGTTAAATAATGAGATTTTATTCTGTAATAATTAATTGTGTTGTCAGCTGTTGCTGAATAATCAACATAATTAGTTGATGATGTTTGGATTAATAGTTCATAGTTTACTCCATCAAGGCTTTTTTCCAAATAATAACCTGTTGGAGTAATCCCGCTAATGCTCCATGTTAAATTAATATAGCTGCTTGATTCGCTGTTTATTGATGAGTTAGTGCTTGCATTAGCTGCCAATGTTGGAATGTTCAAGCACCCTTCTCCTTTGATGCAATCATCGCTTGGGCTGTTTAATTCGCAGCTTATTCCGTTTGCTTCCTCTTCATAAGAGCAAGTTATTATTCCATAATAGCAAGTGGTTGGGGATTTGTAACCATTGCCGTAAAGAATTGAGCTTGAGTCATTTGCGAATGAACCATCACTGCAATCAGCTGCTGTGCTTTTGCATTCAACAACTTGGCTGTCTGTAAGAGAATCATTATACCATCCCCAGCCGTAAATTTGCGCTGATGTGCCGTTGCTTCCAGAATTTCCTGAGCAAATAATGTTTCCATAATAGCAAGTTCTTATTGCGCCTTCTCCATTCATGTAACCATTGCCGTAATAAATTATTGATGGCACAAATAGTCCTTGATTGCATCTTTGGCAAGTTGCTGACTGGCTGGTTAATAAATCAGAACTAAATGCTGAGAATAAATCATTATCCAAGTCATCATTGCAGCATCTTGGATAATTGTCAGCAGTTAATGGCTCTGTTAGCCAATCATACCTATAATAATTGCATAATGTTTGGTTTATGTCAATTTCTTGGTTAATATAAATTCCTTCTTGGCAGAAATTATCAGTGCTTCCTATTGAGCCGTTGTAAAAAGTGTCAAATAAGTAATCATCACCGCAGCAGCCACCATACAATGAAATGTTGTTAATTGTTAATTCCCCACTAAGGCCTAATACATAAGGAATATTTGAAAGAGTGTAAGATGCACTAGGAATTGTTGTTCCTGTTAAGGAATCATAATCCAGCCTTATTTTTCCATTGCTTCCTGATGCTCCTGATGCTCCAGCCCCTCCTGCTGCGCTAGGATAAGTGTATGCTGATCCTCCTGCACCACCAGCACCTCCAGCACCACCAGCACCTCCAGCTGCTGAAACTAATGAACTTCCAAGGATTAATATATTAGATTTTAAATAAATTGTTCCTCCTGCACCTCCAGTTCCTCCGCTTCCACCACCCCCTCCTCCTCCTCTTCCATTTCCTCCATTGCCCCCTAAGCCTCCGCTTCCTCCTTGCGCAAAAATATTTCCTGATAAAATCATTTCTCGTGATTCTATTATTATTATTCCCCCTCCTGAAGTCCCATTGGCTCCGTTGTTTCCTTGAACTCCTCCTCCTGAATTATCATTTCCTTTTGCTCCTCCAAGGCCTGATTTTGAGCCTCCACTTCCTCCTTGTGCACAATTAAAGTCCCCTGCTCCTGCACCTCCTCCTCCTCCAGCTCCTGCGCTGGCTCCTGGTCCGAAGAGTAGTTTTGACAAATCATCAGGAGCAATATTTATTCCTGAGTCAAGTGCTTTTCCTCCGCCGCCTCCACCTCCATGGTCTCTTCCTCCTGAACCGCCTCCTCCTCCAGCATTAGAGGTTCCTGTGCCTCCTGTTTGGCCATAATTAATAACTTTATTTCCTCCAGCGCCTCCTCCAGTATTGCCACTTCCTCCTGCTGCATTATCATAACCATAACCAGCACCTCCTCCAGCGCCTCCTGTTGCTCCACCAGAACCTCCGCACCCATTGGTTGTACACATATTGCTTATTCCAGGGCAAGGGTTATACCCAGCTCCTGATGCTCCGCAATAACCATTTTGTGCTCCATCAGCTCCATAGCCTCCCACTCCGCAAGTGTTTTCACCATTATGCCCTCCTGAGCCTCCGCCTCCCCCGCCGCCTCCCGAAGTTATGTATCCTGTTGAGTTTTCCGGACCATTAACTGATGAAACTCCTCCAGCATAGCCTTTGATTGTTGCATTAATGCTTCCTCCTGAATTAATTATTACAGTTCCTGCTTTGAAGGCTATTACTCCCCCTGAATTGCCATCCCAAGACTCTGAAGTAATCATGCCCCCATTATTTATTGTGACACTTGGATAATGAGGAACTCTTTGAATCATTGTTTTATTGGTTATAATGTAAGAGTTCCTTAAAGGATATGCAAGAGTTATAGCATTGCCATTTATTTCTTCAATATAATTAAACTCGTAAAGCCCTGCATCAATTCCTTTTAAATTAATTATTAACACTTCATCATTAACGCTGAATCCTGAAGCATTGCTTAATATCATTTGATTAGAGGTTAGTAATGCATCATAAGAAAGCGCTGATTTAATTAAGTCAATAAATAATGTGCTCGAAACAGTTAATGATGATTCTGTGTTCAAAAAACCATTTTCTGCTTGAGAGTTGCCATAATACATAGAAATTTTTTTTGATGATGATTCATCCAAGGTTCTTAGGTTAATCCATATGGTTGTGCTTATGCTGTTGCAGTTCTCAATCCAGTAATAAAGATTTTCATAGTCTGAATCAATGAATCTTATGTCTCCGCAATCAGGCTGCATTTTTCCAGCATTAATTAATTCCTGAGTGTTTACAGTTATATTAAAAGAATAATCATTTAATGTTATTGCTTGAGGATTGGTTATTGTGAAGTTTTGCATGTAAGGAAAGTCATTAGAAAACCATGTGTTAATTCCTGAAAGCCAAGAATAACCATGCGTATTGCAGATGTTTTCATCCGCATCAATGTATTTGTTAATGTAAGTTCCTGTTTGGCAGAAATTATCAGTGCTTCCTATTGAGCCGTTGTAAAAAGTGTCAAATAAGTAATCATCACCGCAGCAGCCGTAATTATCAGCATTTGAGGAGTAAAGCTCAAGTATTTCATCATCGCTTAAAGCGCGATTGTAAATTTTAACATCATCAACTGAGCCGTTGAAATATTCTGTTGAGGTTAACACCCAACAACCTATTTTCCAGTTAGTGTTTCCAGTATAATATCCTCCTGCTGTTCTTGAGTCAATTAATTGTCCATTATAATAGATTTTTTGAGTGAAATCATCATCTAAAGTTACAACTAAATGATTCCATGAGCCTAATAAGTTTAAAACATTAACTGTTAAGTCATCTCCATATAATCCGAAACGAATTTGAGTTGGAGATATTAATCTTAAATGCAGTGCTTTTCTTGTATCTATTTCTGAACCAATTGAAAAAATTTGTCCTAAAGAATCAACAGAGTAAGGTTTAATCCATGCTGAAATTGAAAATGGTGAATAAGATAGGTTTATGTTGTTTCCAGAAATATAATCATTGACGCCATTAAATTCAAGTGCTTTTTTTATTTTTCCGCCAACATGTTCCATAAATTCTGCTTTTTTTGAGTTATATAAAAAAGAGATTTCGTCACTAGTTAATGTTTTATTATAAATTGCTATTTCATCAATTGCTCCATTAAAATACTGAAGATTTTCTCTTGAACCTGCCCTTAATTCAACATTATTATCAATGGTTGCAGATAAAGAATTAACAGCTGCAACAGCATTTTCATCCAACCCATCAATGTAAATCTTTAAACCAGAAGCTAAAGATGAACCATCATAAGTGACAATTACTTGATGCCAATTATTATCATTAATTAAAGTTGAAGCATCAACAGCAATAGCATTACTATCCCAATAATTAATAAGATGAGCCCTAATGCTTCCAGAACTAAAATATATATCATACCCCCTATAATGTAAATCTGGATACATTTTACCAAAAATTGAAGCATCAGTTGTTGAATCTGTTTTAACCCAAACAACAAAAGAAAAAGAATCAGTTCTTTCAAAATTAAACTCTGATTCATCACCAAAATCAACATAATCATTAACCCCGTCAAAAGTTAATGCCTGGCCATTTATTGCATCATAAGAATAATTAGCTTCATTTATAGTTCCCACATTATTAAAAGATGTTGAGTCTCTTGCAATGACTCCACTTCCTTCATCAAAGTGCCATAATCCAATTGTTGAGCCATAAAGTGTTCCGGTATTTTTTCCGATTGAATCAATAATTTTGTTGCCTAAATCATTGTCAAATGAATAATAAGCAATTAATCCGTTGCTGTTGCCATAAATGCTTTCTTCACTTTGCACAATTGCTGTTGGCTCTGCTGATGAAAGTTTTCTGACGCGAACATAATCATAAATTATTGCATCAGGTTTTGTGTGGCCGTCAGCGCTAATCATTATAGATAAATCAGCAGAAGGTATTGCATTTGCTTGGCTGAAAGTGTAATACAAATAATTGTCCATGGATAATTTTACAGAAGTTGAAGAGGCGAATTCTGCCTTGAAATTATGGTATGAGCGCAAGTCTTGAGGCAAACCTGATGCTGTTTGATAATTGCTTCCCACAGAGATGTGAGCATCAGAAGTGCCATCCTCTCTTGCATACCATCCCATGCCATTCATGTTGCTTTCAGAAACATAAGGAGTATAAGGCGATGTGCCAAAAGCTATGATGTCACCATGCCTTCCTGAAATAGTTTTTGAGCGAACTTCAAGAGCTTTGCCAACACCCATTATTAATGAATTTGAATGAACTCCAAAGCCAACACCCGAACTACCTAAAGTATTGCTTACCGTTAGTTCCCCTTTTGAAGAATACACTATGCCTTGAGCAGAATTATGTATTGCCCATTTGTTTGAATCTAATATATTGCTAGAAAAGTCATCAAAGAAATCAAATGTGGCTTCACCATTGCTATGAGTGATTGCTCTGGAATTGCCATAATACATTGTTATGTTGCTGTTGCCATTAGGAAGGCTTGGCATTTTAACCCAAAATTTATTGTCATACTCATGATAATAATTTAATTCATTGCCTGTTGAATCATAGAATCTTAAATCAGTATAATCCAGGCTTCCATATCTCTCATTGTACAAATCAGTGATTTCTTGAGTGCTGAGCGCACTATTATAAATCTGTACTTCATCAAGCATTCCTTTATAATCATAAGCTAAGCTGCCGTAATTTCCTAAATAAACATCTGATGTGCTGGAATATAATCCTCCAGTCATTGCAAGACTATTGTTTAATTTACCATTTACATAAAGTCTTGCTTGGCCATTGTCGCAAACTAAAACTATATGGCTCCATTCGTTCTGACTAATTGAAGCTGCAACTGTTTTTCTAATGTTAGTGGTATCCCAGCAGCTTCCGGATACTCCTCCATTGTTATAACCTAATGCGAACTGAAAATTGGCATTGCCTCCATAGCCTCCCCTGTAAATAAAATAATTGTCGCCATTATTGAGGGGTTTTATCCAAGCTGAAATTGTGGCAACTGACAAGGATAGGGAAGAGGATTGCCCAGGAATTACAATCCTGTTGTCTGAAAAGCCATCAAAATTTAATCCTGTTCCTTTTCCTTCATAGCCTTCTGAATATTCAATGAGTTTTGTTTTTTGCGAATAATATAGTGATTGCATTTCTTCAGAGCTTAGGGGTTTATTATAAACCGCAACTTCATCAACTGCTCCGTTAAGGTATTCAGACCATACAGTTACTCCTCCAATCCAAGAGGCTGTTGGCGCACCCGAGTATGTTCCTAAAGTGTTTTGTGTTGAGCCAACTTGGACACCATCAATGAAGGCTTTGAATTCATCAGCTGTTTTATCCCAACTCATTGCGAATTGATGCCAGCCTGAATAAGCGCTAACATCAACGCTGACAACACTATAAACTCCTCCTCCTGCATAATAAAATCTCATGGTATTATCTGTGTAATGCTCAATAAAGATTCTGTTATTAACATCTGCATAAAAAACTATAAGGGTTTCATAAGTTCCTGAAGCATAATTGTTAAGATTAGCCCACATTGAAACACTGCCTTTAGAAGCGCTGAATTCGGAATTAACACTATCAATATTAACATATTGGCTGCTGGATTGGGTAAAATTCAAGGCTTTCCCAGTTAACCCTGTTGTCCAGGTTGCGCCATTTATTGTTCCTGCATTGCTGTAACCTGTTGAATCATAAGTGTTAGTGCCTGAGCCTTCATCAAAATGCCATAATCCAATTGTTGAGCCATACAATGTAGCATAATTATTTTGCCCTGAATAATCCTTAATGCTTGAGCTTTCTTCGCTAAAATGATAGCTTGCAACTAAACCTGTTAAGTTATAAGTGCTTGGATTAATAGGTATCTGATAATGGGTTAATTCATTATCTGAAGTGATTGTTATGTTTTTTCTGAACTTGAATCCCTCATCAGCCCAGCCTTTGGTTAAATAATTAAAGCCTAATTCATTGCATTCTTGACTTGACTGCTCTAAGCTATCATAAAAATTATTATTAACGCAATAATTTGAGTCAATATTTTTGGTGCCGTTGTAAAAATTGTCAGTGTAATTAAAGTAAGAATATGGGCTCATTGAGTATAAGTAACTGATTTCCCTGTCGCTTAATATCCTGTTGTAAACGCGGACTTCATCAATCTTGCCTGCAAACTGCCTTTCTATAGAAGCAAATGCTCTGCCTATCCAAAAATCAGTCTCGTGAGAAATGCTTGTGGACATGCTTTTATAGCTCATCACATTATTTTTGTAGACTTTAATGTAACCATTGCTGCCGCCTTTGTAAACAACAACTAAGTGAACCCATTCATTTAAATCCAAATCCCCTATATTAAGTGTTTGCCAGTTGCTTCCATCACCATAACCAGCACCCCATCCTCCATCACTGCTGACATATTGAAAAATCAGACCTTTATAATCAGCATGATCTCCCAAAATACCCCTGTAATCATTTTGAGCAGTTGGATAAATCCATGATTCTATAGTAATTTCTTGGCCAAGCTGAACTGAAGGATTCAGGGCAGTGTCTACATATTCGTCAACTCCATCAAAGTTCAATGCATTGCCAAATTTTCCAGTAACCCAATCCTCTGCTTCCATGTTTATTAAGGTTCCATGATTTCCTGAAATGTTTTCATAAGCAGTTGAGCCTGTTACTTCATCAAAGTGCCACTCAGCCACTAAACCTTTCCTTAAGTCTATCACATCATCTCCGCAGCAACCTCCGGCTAAATTATCACCAACATTATAATTAGAATCCCAAGAATAACCAACACCATCAATCCATAAAGTAGCTAAAGTAGCACTCCATGAATTTATTCTAAACCTTGACAATGCATTATTGTTAAAGCCTGAATAAGTATTATATTTAACTCCATTAATATACAATGTCGCACTTCCTTCACCGAACTCAATCTTTATATGATACCAAATATTTGCAGAATAAGCCATCTGATTAACGCAAGAAACGCCATTCCCCATACATATATAACCACTAGCTGTGAAGCCTGCTACTGCAATTGCACCTCCGCTTGAATTAAGAAGATAAAATGTATCATCATCTCCTCCACTAGTAGTGCTCCTCATTACCCAAAACTCAACGCTTCCCTTTGAAGGACCTGAAGAGATAATATTAGTAATCTCATAAGAAGCGCCGTCTAAAGGATCAACTATTTCCAATACTTTATTATGGTTTTTGATGCTTTGAATCACTTGTCCAGTGCATCCATCATTGTATGTCACAGTCCAACTTATAGGAACTGAGCCTACAACATCATCAGTAAATGAATAAGTTGCTGGATAGTTACTATTATTTAGCCAAGTGTATCCGCTTGACTCGCAAGACAATTGATTCTGAAGCAATGAGAATGAATAATTTATTGAAAATAATAATAAAAGAGTAAACAATAGCTTTTTCATTAGTTTATTTTAATATTTCACAGATTTAAAACAATTACTTTAAATAAAAAAAAATAAGTGAGGGAGCTCTTGATTGATTAGTATATTCCAAAAAACTTGTCCAATAAGCTTGCTCCACTTTGCAACCTCATAAACACTTACGAAAATACTTTATGGTTGCTCCAATCAAGGCCTGGCCCTTTCGGTAAAATCAAAGTCCTATGAGACAAAGCTTCGACGCTTGCCTATTAGGGTTTTTCAAAACACCTATTTCTATCAAGGTTTCGGCTCCGCCAAGTGACTTGCGGACGAGAAGCTTCGTCAAAGCTTTCGCCTATCCCTCAAATAAAAATTAGATTATTTTTTAGTTAAAAATCTGTCGAATAATCCAAATATTATGTCAAAGATGCTAAATTCATCAGCAACCATGACTTTTATTCCCGTGATTGTCTGGCTGGCAATATTGTAATTATAACTAAGACTTAATTTATTGTGCTCGCATTCATTGTCCTGCAAAATCTGGGAATATTGCCCACTTTGCCCGCTAATTATTGGATATAAATGGTTTGAAAAAAATATTTGGCTGCTTGGAGCTAAGTTAAAATTCATTTTGCTAATTTCTGAAGGATAATATTCACCGCTAAACATTGTTATTTTTGAAAAAATGCTGCTTGATTGCACAATAGCTATTGACAAATTAATGCTTGATAAACCCTTATTTTTTACAAAATACTCTATTTTGTCTTCAGTGCCTGGAGATAATTGGAGGATTGAATAAGCCTGATGATTTGACAAGAAAACAAAACTTAAAGGGTTTGCTGTTAATATTTCATACTCAGAGGATTCTAAACTTTTTGGCTCAGAATCTGAATAATAAATTGTGAAATTGAAATTGTGAACTATGCCTTCAATGCTGCAAGGAATAAACGTTTTAATTGCTATTAACCCCTCCTGGCCGGGTAAAATATTAGGATTGTAATCAATTGAATTAATGCTAATTCCTGTAAAATTAATTCCCGATATTGTTCCAGCGCTGTCTCCGTTGTTTTTTGCATAGATTTTAATCTCTGACAATGAATTGGAATAAAGATTCGAATAATTAACCCTTTGAAGTTCAAAAGCAGCTGATGAAAATGAAGAGCCAATTGAAAATAATAAAAAAATAATAGATAGCAGTTTTTTCATTGATTTAAATTAAATTAAAGGTTAGTTAAAAAAATTGCTAAAAAAAAAATTAAAGGCAAAAATTTATGCCTTTATTAAATTAATCTTGCTGCTTTGGGCTTTGATGTTTCTTGAAACCAAGTTTTTGATTTTCTTTTTCTCGCATAATGAAACCAATTCATCATCGATTACTCCATCAAGAACTATTGTTTCAACTTTTTTAACCTCAGCTAAAGCATTTGAAATCTCAGTTAATGGAATCTTTGCAAGCACTTCGTTTTTTTCATCAAGCAAATAAGCTCCTCTTGTTCCAAACAAATCATTCAGCAAATTCTTATACTTTGAAGGTTCAGATTTTTGCTTTGGAGCTTCTTTTTCCCTTCTATTATTCCTTGGCCTTTCATTTTTGCTATTGTTTTGGTTCAAATATTCACTAGTTTTCATCCTATTCCTTAAGCATTTGAATATTTCTTTCCCTGCCAATTCTTCAACTTCTTTGCCATCAGGAGCAACTGCAATGTAATCAACTTCCCCTTTGCTTAACAGTTTCTTGGCAATCATCTCGCCCCCTCTATCCCCATCAATGAATAAAGTGGTTGATTTTGATTCAAGTATTGGCTTGATTGAATCAGGAACATTAACTCCATTAATAGCTATTACTCCTTTAATGTTGTATTTCACTAGATTAGCTACATCAGCTCTTCCTTCAACTATTATTGCATCCTCTGTTTCTTCAATATCTTCAGAAGCTGCTAGTTTGTCTTTTCCGTATTCAATTATGCTGCTTGTTCTGAAATTCTCCTGAACCTTGTCCATTATTTCTTGGCTGTCAGTTGAATCAAGGTTAAGCTTTTTTAGTAAGTTTTGAGCCCTTTCAGTTATTTGAGTTCTCTTGTCAAGCCTCACATCTTTCAATTCCTTGATTTTTATCTCTGAATTGCATGGCCCAATCTTGTCAATAGTTTCTAAAGCTGCTGCTATAACTGCTGTCTCAGTCTTTGCTAAGCTACTAGGAACTATTATTTGCCCAACACTTTTTCCGTTTTTGAATTCAATATTAACTTCAATTCTTCCGATTCTTCCGCTTTTTTGAAGCTCCCTTAGCTCCAAATCATCGCCAAGCAATCCTTCAGTTTGCCCGAATATTGCTCCAACAATGTCGTTTTTGTTTATTTCTCCCTCAACAACTATGTCCGCAACTATTGTGTACTTTGTTGATACTGGATAAATTTTTCCCATATTATTTTCATTCTCCTTTTAATTTTAAGCCCTCAACGTGGCTTATTTTTAACCTAGCAAGGTTTTCTTGGTATTTGGAATTAATCTTAATTCCTAAATTGCTTAGCTCTAATTTCAGCTTAGAATATATTTTCCTGCCTTCAGGGTCATTGTCCATTAATATTATTACTTCATTATGATTATTTGCTATTTCTTCGCAAAAAGTGCATAACGGCATTCGTGATAATGAAATGACTTTTGATACTCCAAGCTTTTTGAGTCTGGCAACGTCTTTTTTCCCTTCAACTATTACGACTTTTTCACTTTGTATAATATCCTGGATCAAATCCTCTATTGTTAAAGGTTTGCAGCCCTTCACTAACACAACTCCTCACTGCATGCGAGTATTCGCGCTCTGATATTGTAACCTTTGTAAAGGGCGATACCTTGCCTAAGATTAATTAGCAATGTTATTGCTTAAAAACATTTGGATAACATATTTTTGTCACTTTTTAGTTACTTAATTGATTGCTAGAGAATAAATAATTACTCATTGGTAATGTATAAGTTTTTTGGTGCTTTAGGTTCATAATTGTCTTATAATTGCGTTGTATAATTATTTTTTTTGAAATGAAAGAGGAAAATCAGAGCAAAAAATTGTTTAATCTAGTTCTATATGAGCTTGAAAAATACTGCAGTAATGTAGCAAATCATCCAATGATTAGTCATGATTGCCATTATGATGCTTTAAGAACTAAAAGTGCTCCTTTGCATCGGGCAGTGCATTGGTACTTATTAGACAATGATTTGGTTTATCAAGCAAAATGTTTGAGGCTTGATGTTGAAAAGAATGAGTATGCTAATATGTGGAAGCTTAAGGGTTTTGACAAAAAAAATGCTTGCGAAAAAATTGTCGAAAAATACGGAGAATATTTGAGCCTTTTTGCAAAAGATTTTGATGAGATGTTTTTTACAATACAGTGCGATCTTGAAAAAGATTTAAGGTGCATAGGATTAGACAAAGAACTGGATGAAAAATTTGAATCATTAAACAAGAAATATTATGACTGCGCCGAATTATCAGCAAGCGAGTATAATAAATTCTTGCTTGCAAAATACGCTGAATTAATTTTAAATAAATGATTAAACCAGTCCTTTTTTAGTATAATCCTTGATTTTAAAGACTAATTCGCTTATTTTCACTCTTTCCTGCTTCATTGAATCCCTCAGCCTTAAAGTGACTGATTCATCTTTTAAACTATCATAGTCAACTGTTATGCAGTAAGGCGTTCCGATTTCATCCTGCCTTCTGTATCTTTTGCCAATGCTTCCTGCATCATCATAGAAACTGACAAACTCCTCCTTTAATAGATTATAAATCTCTTTCGCTTTAGGCTCCAAATCCTTTTTTATCAATGGAAAAACTGCCACTTTGTAGGGTGCAATTTTAGGATGAATCTTTAAAATTAACCTTTCAGGCTCCTCAATTAATCCATTGAATAAGATCAGCAATAACAGCCTTTCAACACCTACTGATGGCTCGCATGCAACATATAATAACTCTTTAGTTTTCGTTTCTTCATCAAAGTATTCAAGGTTTTGCTTGCTTAAAGTCTGATGCTGCTTTAAATCATAAGTTGTCCTGTCAGCTATTCCCTGAACTTCCTTAAAACCCATTGGAAACTCATATTCTATATCCACTGTTCCTGCTGAATAAAATGACAGTTCGGATTTCATGTGCTGCCTTATCCTTAATTTTTTGGAATCAATCCCTAAATCAACGAACCATTGGTAAAACGTTGCAGTCCAATAAGCATGCCATTTGTTTGAAAAAATCTTTTTATCATATGCAGTTTTTATGCTCATTTCTTCTGCATTGCTAATTCCTTTCTCCTGCTTTTCTCCGCTTAAAATTTTAATCCTTAAATTGCTTATTTTTTCATAATCAGGACAATCGTTTTTCTTGTCAGATTTTGTGAAAAACTCTATTTCCATCTGCTCAAATTCCCTTTTTCTGAAAATAAAATTCCTTGGGCTTATCTCGTTCCTGAAAGCTTTCCCAATCTGCGCTATGCCAAATGGAGGCTTAATTCTTGCGCTGTCCATTACTGATTTATAACTAGCAAAAATGCTCTGAGCAGTTTCAGGCCTTAAATAAGCAACGTTTCCTTCAACTGGACCAACATTAGTCAAAAACATTTGATTAAAGGATTTAACTTCCCCTAAATTAGATTTGCATTCTGGGCATTTTATTTTTTCACTAAAAATTAATTTAGTTAATTCTTCATTTTTTAAGCCATCTGCCTGCTTGCCAGTTTTATCTTCAACAATATGATCAGCCCTGAATCTTTTGTGGCACTTGCTGCACTCAGTTAAAGGGTCAGTGAATGAATCAACATGCCCGCTTGCCTTCCACACCAAAGGATTAGTGATTATGCTTCCGTCAATACCTATAATATCATCCCTGTCTTGAACAAACGTTTTCCACCAAAAATTTTTCAAATTCCTTGATAATTCAACCCCAACAGGGCCATAATCAAAGAATCCTGGAACTTGCCCATAGATTTCGCTGGTTGGAAAAATTATTCCCCTTCTTTTGCAATAGCTTGCCACTTCTTCAATGTTCATAATAAAAATTAATAATTATTTCACTTTTTAAAACTTAGTGTTTTAGTATTTCTAAGCTCGCTCTTCCTTTTTTTGCAATTATTTTGCAAGTTCCACCTATTGGATAAGTAAATCTTGGAATAGTGTGGGCAAAATCTAAGCCTGCAATCACTGGAATATTTTTTGGTAGTTCTTTTTTTGAGTCAATTATTTCTTTCAGTTTTTCATTAGTCATTCCTGTTGCTTTCTGGAACCTTCCTATCACTAATCCTTTTATTTTGCCAAAATTTCTCTGCTGGCATAGTGATGCTAGCTCCCTGTCAAACATGTAAATAGTGTCCTTGCTAGAGATATTCTCCTCTTCTAAAAATATTATTTTGCCTTTCAAATCAGGCATGTAATCAGTGCCTTGCAATAGATTGAAAGTGCATAAGTTTTCTCCAATTATTTCACCAGTGCTTTCCCCTTCTCTTAGCACAAAATATCCCTTGTTTTTTATTGCACTTTTTTGCAAGTATTCAAAATATTTTTTTGAGGGTTTAACTTCATATGAATCAGGGCTCATTAAGCATTTTTTGAAATATTCTAAATTATAATCTTGGCAGTGGCTTTTTCTGAATGTTGAAAAATTAATGCCTGCATAAGTGAATAATCCTGTTTTTGCAAAAATTCCATTGTTTAATGCTGTGATATCAGAGTATCCGCAAAAAATTTTAGGATTCTTTTTTATTGAATTATAATCAAGATAGGGCAGTAATTGGTTTGAATTAAAGCCTCCTCTTGCGCATAAGATTGCCTTAACTTTTTTGTCATCAAAAGCATTATTAATATCATCAGCTCTTGATTTAATACTTGAAGATTCAAAGCAATTAAGCTCAAAGCAATTGGCTGAAAAATCCACTTTTAAACCTAATTTTTCCAAATTCTTAACTGCTAATTTTATTGAATCATCACTAATGGTGCTGATGCTATGAGAGGGGGAAACTATCCTAACCAAATCCCCTTTTTTTAGCTTAGGAGGAATCATCTTTTTACTAAAGATATATTTCTTTAAAAATGTAATCAAAAAAAAAAGTTATTAAATCAATAAGTTTATAAAACATAAAAATTAAGATAAAATTATCTAAACAAGGTTTAATTGTTATGGAAAATGAAACTAAAAAAGGAACAACTACTGTTGGAATACTGACAAAGGATGGAATAATACTTGCAGCTGACAAAAGAGCAAGCATGGGATACTTGGTTGCTGACAAAGATGCTGAAAAAATTCACTTAATCAATGATAATAATGCTATGACTTTTGCAGGAAGTGTTGCTGATTCGCAAATGCTTTTAAGATACTTGCAGACTGAACTAAGATTATATGCAATAAAAAGAGGAGACACTATTACTTGCAACGCTATTGCAACGCTATTATCACATTACTTATTTGGCAATGCTCACAGTTTCAGCCCATTTTTAATACAATTCATTGTTGCTGGAGTGGATAAAACTGGATTTCATTTATATGATTTGGATATGGGCGGCTCAAAAATGGAGAAATCAACTTACACCTCAACTGGAAGCGGAAGCCCCGTGGCTTATGGAGTTTTAGAGGACAGCTATAAAGATGATTTGACTTTGAACGAAGGTATAAAATTAGCAGTCAGAGCTATAAGCGCTGCTATTAAAAGAGATTTAGCTACAGGAAATGGAATAGATGTAATAGTAATTGACAAGAATGGAGCAAAAAGAATTGACAAGAAAAAAATAGCTGAAATGGTTAATATTAATGAGTTCTAAAGAAATAATAAACAGGATAAAAGAGTTTATTCCAAAAGATGCAGGCATAACGGATTACCAATTTGAAGGAGCAAATATTGTGCTTTATTCAAAAAATAAAAACTTCGTTTTAGAATGCAAGGAATTAACTCGGGAGATTGTAAACAACATCAAAAAAAGAGTTGAAGTCAGAGCAGATGAAATTCTTTTAACAGATGTAGCTAATGCTGAAAAAATTATAAGAAAACTATGCCCAAAAACTTGCGGATTAGAAGATGTTTGGTTTGATGAAAAAAGAAGCTTGGTATACTTAGAAGCTGAAAAACCTGATGAATTGACTGCGAACAAGTTCGAAATAGTGAATAATATCACTGAAAAAACTATGTGGGCTCCTGTTGTCAGAAGAAAACCTGCAATTAAGTCTAATTTAATAAAAAACATCAGATTAACATTGTTCAACAACTCAAGCTACAGAAGAAAATTCTTAAACGGATTAGGGGAAAGGATTTATTCAGACTGGAGCAGGGACAATAAGTACTGGATAAGAATAAGCTGCTTTGGAGGCTTCAGGGAAGTTGGAAGAAGCTGCATGCTGATACAAACACCCGAAAGCAAAGTAATGCTTGACTGCGGAATAAACATTGCAGCAAGCGAAGATTATGCTTACCCTATGCTTGATGCTCCTGAATTTAACATTAACCAATTAGATGCAATAATTGTTTCGCATTCTCACTTAGACCATGTGGGATTTATTCCTTATTTGTTTAAATTAGGATATAAAGGCCCTGTTTACTGCAGCGAACCAACAAGGGATGTGATGACTTTGCTTGCTTTGGATTACATTGACATCTCTGAAAAAGAAAACAAGAAACTATTATACAACAGCACTGATGTGAAAGAAATGGTGAAAAATATTGTATGCATACCTTATGAGGAAGTTAATGACATAACTCCTGACTTCAGATTAACATTGTTCAATGCAGGGCACATCTTAGGAAGCTCAATGATTCACTTAAATATTGGAAACGGCTATCATAACTTATTATACACTGGGGATTACAAATTCGCCCAAACCGAATTATTAGAAAATTCTGCTTACAAATTCCAAAGGGTTGAAACATTAATCACTGAAAGCACTTATGGAAGCATTAATGGAGTGCAACCCCCTCATGAAGAGTGCGTGAAATTCTTTTCAGAGATTGTTAAAAACACAATTAATCGCGGAGGGAAAATCTTGGTTCCAGTGCTTGGTGTTGGAAGGGCACAGGAAGTGATGCTAATAATTGACAGATTGATGAAAAACAAGCAGATTCCACAAATACCTGTTTATGTTGACGGAATGGTTTGGGATATAACTGCAATCTATACCGCTTATCCTGAATTCTTCAACAGAAATGTCAGAAAAATGATTTTTCAGGACAAGTATAATCCTTTTTTGAATCCTAATTTTAAGCAGCCATCATCCCAGAAAGACAGGCTGAAATTAGTTGAGGAATCTGGACCTTGCGTGATACTTGCAACCAGCGGAATGCTTATGGGAGGACCAAGCGTATTCTATTTAGAGCATATAGCTGATGATCCAAAAAATAGTTTAGTCTTTGTAAGCTATCAAGGAAAAGGAAGCCTTGGGAGAAACATCCAATCAGGAGAAAAAGAAGTAACATTAAAAATAAGCAACAATAAAAGGCAGACTTTGCCAATAAACCTTGAAGTTTACACTATTGAAGGATTAAGCGGGCACAGCGACAGGAACCAATTAATGAATTTTATGTCAAAACTAAGCCCTAAGCCTAAAAAAATAATAATAGCTCATGGAGAAAACAATAGCGCACTTGACTTAGCAAGCAGTATTTATAAGAAATTAAGGATTGAAACTGTTGCGCCTAAAAATCTTGACGCTTTAAGGTTATCATAAAGTTAATAAAAATAAGAGTTTTAGATTAATAGTTATGGAAGGCATTGTAAGAACCCAGGTTAATATTCCGAATTTGACAGTTAGCGCAAAAGAATTGATTAATTTCATACTTGAAAGGCTGGAAGAGATGGATTATGAAGCATTAGTTAAAGCTTATAAATTTCAAAAAGGAAAAACTCCAGGAGAATTAGTCCAAGTGCAATTTATTGTAACTGCAAAAAAATTCATTGATGACTACACAGTATTCCTTGTAGATGTTGAATTCACTGCGGATAATATAAAAGTCTCAAATCCAAATGGAAAAAAGACGCTTTCGGGAGCTTCAAAACTGGTTTTTACATCAAAAGTTGACACTGACTATGATAAAAGATGGAGATCAAACCCCTTTCTTTTTTTCCTCAGAAAAATTTATGAAAAATATATTTATTACTCAAAGCTTATTGATCTTGAAGATAAAGCTGAAGATGAATTGTTTGACTTAATGGAAAGTGTTAAGTCAAAACTGAAGGTGAAATGAAATGCCATCAAAATTCATGACTTCAAAAATTATAGTAAGCATTGACCATCAAATTTTCAATTACTCAGATTTTTACCTTTTTTTAAAAAAAATACTGCAAGAAAGAGGGTATTATATTGAAGAAAAAACCTACACCCACAATACCCTAAATTCCAAAGAATCAATTGATTTTTACTGGCACAGCATCAAAAGAGTTGATGATTTCACAAAATTCATTATTGAAATAATTGCTAAATTAGAGATTGAAGATGTGAATATAATAAAAGAAAAAAAGAAAGAAGTGACTAATAGGGGAAGCGGAAGCATAAAAATAAGATCCACTTTAATGACTGATTATGCAGGCAAATGGGAAGAATCAAACCCTATAATAACATTTGTTAAAGTTTTGTTTGAGAACATTTTCCAAAAAGGAAGCGTTGATGAATATTCTAAGAAATTAACAGATGAAGCTTATGAGGTAGAAAACGAAATCAAGAGCTTTTTTAACCTGCAAAAAATGATGTGATTTTATGAAATATAACAAAGTTGTTGTTAACTCTGCATGGCCGTATTCTTACAACATACCTCATTTGGGAAACTTGATAGGCTGCGTTCTGCCAGGTGACGTGTTCTCTAGATATTATAAACTTAAAGGCATTGACACAATTTTTGTCAGCGGAAGCGACAGCCATGGAACCAGAATAGAATATGAAGCAATAAAAAAAGGAATAACTCCTAAAGAAATAGCTTACAGCACTCATGAAAAAATAAAAGAATTAATCAAAGCATTTGGAGTAGAATTTGACAATTACACAATTACTGACACTAAATTGCACCATGAATTTTCAAGGGAATTTTACAAACGTTTGGAAAAAAAAGGGTTCATTGTAACTAAAATAGAGAAGCAGCCATACTGCAATAATTGCAAGATGTTTTTGGCTGAAAAATTCATAACCGGTACTTGCCCTTACTGCAAAAGCACCAACACAAAAGGAGACCAATGCGATGAATGCGGAAAATTATTAGATGCCTCTGACTTAATCAAACCAGTATGCACTATTTGCAACAAAGAAAGCGTTGTGCTAAAAGAAACCAAACATTGGTACATTGATTTAAAAAAACTGGAGCCAAAAATAAAAAAATATGTTGCATCCCACCCTGAATGGGATAAACGGGTGAAGGAGTACACAAATAATTTTTTAAAAATGGGGCTAAAGCCTAGGCCCATCACTAGGGATATTAAATGGGGAATACCAGCACCATTTCAAGGCGCTGAAAACAAGGTATTTTATGTATGGGTTGAAGCAGTTCTTGGTTACATCAGCGCAAGCGAGGAATTGCTCGGGAAAAAATACTTGGAGTACTGGAAAGCAAAGGATGCGAAGCATATTTATTGCTTAGGAAAGGATAATATTGCATTTCACACAATTATTCTTCCTGCATTATTAATGGCTGACGACAAAGATTGGCACTTGCCTGATTTAATATCAAGCATTGAATTCTTGAACTTTGAAGGGGAAAAATTCAGCAAAACAAAAAATGTTGGAATATGGATGGATGAAGCACTAAAAATTTTGCCAGCATATTACTGGAGATTTTATTTATTATTAAACAGACCTGAAACTCATGATTTCAACTTCACTTGGGAAACGTTTGATGAAGCAATCAATAACATATTAATTAATAATATTGGAAACTTCCTCAACAGAAGCCTTACATTTGCAAGCAAATATGGCATGAAAAAAGTGACTCTTAATTCTGAAGACAAAAAAATGATAAAAGAAATAGATAAAACTTTAAAAATAGTTGATAAATTTTTTGAGAGCGGAAGCTTAAGGAATGCTTTAGGTGCAATAATTGAACTGTCTAGCAAGGCAAATAAGTTCTTTCAAACTAGAAAGCCATGGAGTGACGAAAAATTCAGGTATAACACTATTAATGTAAGCTTAGAGTTAAGCAAGGCTTTGGCAATTATGCTTTACCCTTTCATACCTAGCGTTTCAATCAGGGCAGCTGAAATGCTCGGATTTAAAATAAAAAGCCTGAAGCAAATAAATGAGCCCATAAATATTAAGCATAAAATTGTTAATCCTGAACTATTGATTCAAAAGATAGATATAAAAGAAATAAAAGCCAAATATGAATCAATGAAAAAAGCTGAGAGTGCAGAAAAAAACTACGCGTCATTTGATGATTTTAAAAAAATAAAATTATTGGTTGGAAAAATATTAGACGCTGAAGTGATAAGCGACAAGCTTTTTAAATTAAAAGTATTAGCTGACAGGGAAAGAACAATAGTTAGCGGCATAAGGAAATGGTATAAGAAAGAGGATTTAATTAATAAAAAAGTTGTATTAATTGCTAATTTAGCTCCAAGAAAAATAATGGGAATTGAAAGTGAAGGAATGATTCTTGCTGCTGAAGACAAAGGTAAAGTATCGCTCATCACTCCAGACAAAGACATAAAAGAAGGTTCTGAATTATCATAAAATTCCAAATAACCTGGAATGACTAAATACTTATATTTCTTTTATGCGCCTTTGGTATTCCTTTGTTAAGAAATAAAACCATTCCTTATTGTCAGGGTATTTTTTTGAAACCAGGTTTTGCGCATTTAAAATATCCAAAATGTCATTAATGCATTTTTGTTTGTTTTTCGAAAAAAGCAACTTGATTAAATTTTCACATTCTCCCATTCCTTGCTCTGTTGAAGCAAAAGCCTTTATAATCTCCTCTTTTGGAAAACCCCCAGTATAAACTGAAATCATTGTGTGCAAGGAACTAAGCTCTTCTAATTCATGGGAGTATTTTGCCTCGAAAGTTTCAATTAAGCTAACATAGTTGTCTTTGTTGAGCACTTTTCTCTTAACCAATGACTCTTTTGATTCATTGGTTAAAAGCTGTACGCTTTCTTCTTCAAGGTTCAGCGTTTCATTCAAGATAAAGAACTTATTAATGCCAAAATAATTCGACATTGAATCCAGAGTTTGGTTATCAACCATTAAATAAGTCATTGCAGCAACTGAAATCATGCTGTCAGGTTTTGTTTTTTCAATAAAATATTTGATGTCGCTTTTTTCAAAATCTAAGCCTGCTTTCTCATAAGTAGTGACTGTTTCTTCAAAAATTTCAATAAGAGAATTATTATTCATTAGTTTAATTAGTAAAAAAATGCGTTTTAAAAATGTTTTTAAAAAAAAGTTTTGAGCCAGAAGAGATTTGAACTCTCGACCACCACGGTATCAGCGTGGCGCTCCACCAGGCTAAGCTACTGGCTCAAATAATAAATAATAGAAAAACATTAGTTTTTAAAAGTTTAGATTAAACTTATTGAACCCCAATGCCTTGAACTTTATTAAGATTACTAAATACTGAAGATATTACATCTATAAATTCATCAACCATTGAACTTATTGAATCAACCAAAGATGCATTAACTTGCCCTCCACTAATCTCTTCAGTTGTTTGTCCTAATGTATTAAAATCAAACAAACTCTTCATATTAGTCATAGAATTCATAACATTTGCAATCAAATCATCCAAAATAATTCCTGAACTTAAAAAGAACCCAACCCCCACACCTAACCAAGCGAGTAAAAAAATGAAAAAAGTAATTGTTTGGACAAAAGACATTTTTACCCCTAATTTATCAATAAAAACAGTTGATGTAGCAAAAGCAATTATTTGACCAGTAATAACACTTACTATTAATTGAAGCCAAAAATTTTTTATAACTCCATTGAGAATTTTTTTATAGATTATGTATATTTGCAGAGAAATAATTGTGCCAGTGCCAAGTATTGAAATAATTATTAAAATAATAACCCACACTAGCTGAGATTTATCAGTCAGTGTTTCTATTAATTTAAAAGAAAGTACTATTAAACCAATAAACAGCAAAAGCTGAACTAAAAAAAATACTATATGGATGCTTTTATATTTAACGCTAGCCAAATTGCTGTTATTCTTAATTGTTTCAAGATCATTAAACAGTTTATCCTGAGCTTGTTTTGGATTTGTGGGAATTTGGGTTGCTTGTTCAGCCATGATTTAAAATGAATTAGCCAATAATTTATAAAATTAGTCATTTATTTAATAAGTGTGGATGAGATCATATTCTTAGGGACTGGAGGAGGAAGATTCACTTCGTTGTTTCAGGAGCGAAGCACAGGAGGAATAATACTTAAAATTGGCAGCCACCAAATCCATTTGGATCCCGGACCTGGAGCATTGCTCAGGTGCAAGGAATGCGGAATTTACCCGTTTAACACTGATTGCTTAATGGCCTCGCATCATCACTTGGATCATGTCAATGATTTGAACATGCTTGTTGAAGGAATGACTCATGCAACAAAGAGAAAACGGGGAACATTGATTGCAACTAACAGCGTTATTAATCACACCTTAACATCTTATCATAAAAATTTGATTCAGAACATTGTTGCATTGCTGCCTGAGCATAACACTTCATTAGATGAAATAAGAATAAAAGCAATTAAGTGCATTCATTCAGCTGAGGATTCAATTGGGTTTAAATTTTACACAAACAATTACTGCTTGTATTACACTGGAGATACTTATATTTATCCGGGTTTTGAGAATAATTTAGCAGATGTTGATTACTTGATTGCAAACAATATTTTGCCTGGAGAAAGGGGGATAGGTTATCATATGTGCACTAATGATTTGATAAATGCTTTGAAAAACAGCGTAAACAAGATTAAATTAATAATAATCACTCATTTTGACTTGAAAATGCTTAGGGTTGGGCCTGAAGCCGAAGCAAAACTTATTACAGAAAAAACCAAAATAAGCTGCGTTGCAGCAACTGATTCAATGGTTATAAAATTAAAGTAAAGGTTTTAAAAACAAGAAATTAACTATTATATTTATGGCAATTAACCCTGAAAAAGCCTATGAAATACGAAAAATTATAAAAAGGCTTGAAAAAGTTAAGGCTGGAGCAACTGAACTTGTTAGCTTGTATATCCCTGATAATTATGATATTAACACTGTGAAGAACCAGTTATCCAGTGAGTTAAGCTTAAGCAGCAATATTAAAAGCAAACAAACAAGAAAAGCAGTGCTTTCAAGCATTGAAAAAGCGAGCGCTGCATTAAAAAATTACAATAAAACTCCAGCTAATGGTTTGGTTATTTTCACAGGGGATTTGGAGCAAAATCCCAATAAAATGAATACTCAAAGTTTCATAATTGAAGACTTGCCAATGCCTTTGACAATAAGAATGTATAGAACTGAAAACAAGTTCATCCTTGACCCTTTAAAGGAGATGCTTGATGAAAAAAATGTTTACGCACTTATTTGCATGGACACTAATAATGCAGCAATAGCTCTTGTCAAAGGAAGCTCAATAAAGACTTTGGCAGTCATGGATAGTATGGTTCCTGGAAAGATGAGGGCTGGGGGCCAGAGTTCTGCAAGATTCTCAAGAGTGAGGGTTGGTTTGCTTCTTGCTTGGTATGAAGAAATTGCAAGAAAAGCAAATGAAGTATTGCTGCCTATTAAAGAATTAAAAGGAATAATTGTTGGCGGGCCAAGCCAGGCAAAACTCAGCTTCTTGGATGAGCCTGAACTTAGCGGTTTTTTAAAAAAGAAGGTGATTGGTGCTGTTGATATTGGATACGCTGGAACGGACGGCTTTCAGGAAATGCTTGACAAAAGCGAAGAACTGCTGTCGCAGGAGTCAATAATTATTGAAAGAAAAATCATTCAAGAATTCTTCGGAAGGCTTGCAAAAGACGACAAAGTCACTTATGGAAAGAAAGAAGTGATTGAGGCAATTAATTTAGGGGCTGTTGAAAAAGTCTTGGTTGTTGAAACAATTGATGAGGAATTAATTGATGAAATCATGGAATTGTCAAAGAATTTCAAAACAGAAGTTATCTTGGTTTCTGACCAAACACCTGAAGGAGAGCAGCTTAAAATGATGGGGGGTCTTGGCGCATTCTTAAGGTATAATCTGGCATGATTCATGCTTTCAGTTTCTTTTTAAGCTCATCAACGTATTCAAACGCTTTATTTTCATCAATTATTAATGTAATGTCATCTCTGCTTGTGAAAAAACCGTACATGTTAATTTTTTTTTTGGCAAGTATTGAAGTAATATAAGTTATGATTCCTGAAACGTTCTTGGTTTTTGAGCAGTCTAGGATTATGCATGCAACTTTTTTCTGCACTGAAACAATATGCTCTCTGAAAAGGTTAAGCAAATAATCATGGTATTGCTCGTTCACTATAACTGAAATATATCTTTCTCCTACTGCTCCCCTTAAATGGTTGCTTGATTTCAAAAACTCTATCTTTAAATCATCATATAATGCTATTGAAAAATTGTTTCTTTTTATATGAAAAAGAACTAAGTCAGTTGTTGCGCCTATCTCGCTTGATTTCAATACTGATTTAACTTTTTGTTCCCTTAAAAATCTCCTAATGGTGCGCTCAATTGTCATAATTAACCTCTAAAATGCTTTTAATATAAGATGCCATCTTGTAAGTGTCTTTTTCGTTTATGACAATCACATAATCAGTGTATGTTGAAATTAATTCATACAATGTGACATTTTTGTCAGCAAAAAGGGATGAGATGAGCGCTGTGACTCCTGGGGTTAAATTAACTTCTTTTGGGCATTTCATGAAGATTGCTCCAACTTTAACATTTATGTCTAAGATTTCTTTTGAAAAAAAATTTTTTGCTTTCTCTAAAAATCTTTCATGTAAAAGAATGGTTATTGTTGTTTTTCCCATTGAGCTGACTATTGCATCATTTGAGTCCTCTAATTCTTTCACAAAGCACTTAAAGCGCTCAACAGAATTCAGGTTTTTTGAAATAGAAATACATACTATGTCTGTATGCGCACTAAAAGCTGACTCTTTCAGTATTTTTATTATTTTAATGTTTTTCAAATACTCGCTTTTTTCAAAAATTGGAGAGCTCATCTTATTTTAATATAATATAATTAATTATAAAGTTTATTTAAAAAGTTTTTAAAAAATGGTTGCTTAATTTATTAATATGCCATCAATATCAATCCGCTCGGTTGAACTGCTTTTGAAGAAAGCTGGATGCAAAAGGATAAGCGTTGAATCCTGCGAGGTTCTTAGGAATTATTTGGAAAACGTTGCTTTAAAGCTAGGCCAAAAATCCTGGGTTTACACTAAGCATGCAAAAAGGAGAACTTTGCTAAAAGATGATGTTTTGCTAGCAATTGAATCATTAAAGTAAAGGTTTAAAAGATTCATTGTTTTAAAAAATAGTTAATGATTGAAGAAAAACAGTGGGATAAATCATTTGAAGAAAAAATAATTGAATCATGGCAAAAAAAGGAGCTGTATAAGCTTAATAAAAATTCTAAAAAAAAGATTTTCTCAATTGACACACCCCCACCTTATATTAACACACCAATACATATGGGCCATGCTTACACTTTTTCTCAAATGGACATGGTTGCTAGGCATAAAAGGATGAAAGGTTTTGAAGTCTTGTTTCCTTTAGGGCTTGATAGAAACGGATTGCCAATAGAGCTTCAGGCTGAAAAAAAATACGGCATAAATATTCATGACACTGGCAGGGAAGAGTTTATTAAAAAATGCAAAGAAATGATTGATGAATGCGGTGAAATCTCAACTCACGGGCTTAAAAGGATGGGTATTGGATTCAACAGCTATAAGGAATCAAATGAGGTTGGCTCAAAATATTTGACTGACAGCGATTTTTACAGGGCTCTAACTCAAAAAACTTTTAAAAAAATTTGGGATATGGGATTAGTTTATGAAGATGATAAGCCGACAAATTATTGTCCTATTTGCCAGACAACTATTGCTAATAGTGAAATTGAATACAAAGAAGGAAAAACACTATTAAATGATTTAATTTTCAAAGTAAAAGAAACCGGCAAAGAATTGATTATTAGCACAACTAGGCCTGAACTGCTTAGCAGCTGCCAAGCAGTAATATTTAACCCTAAAGATGACAGGTATAAAGGGCTAAAAAATAAGCATGCAATTACACCCATCTTTAATAAAGAAGTAAAAATTATTCCTCACCCTAGCGCTGATATGGAGTTTGGCTCAGGGCTTGTTATGATTTGCAGTTTCGGAGACACAACAGACATAAGATTGTTTATTGAACTTGGATTAAAGCCAATTTACTCTATTGATAAGCATGGAAGAATGACTGACAAGGCTGTAAACTATGCAGGATTAAAAGTCAAGGAAGCAAGAGCAAAAATAATTGATGATTTAAGAAGTGCTAAATTATTAAAATCTCAAAAAGAGATTGACCATAAGTATCCTATTTGCGAAAGAAGCAAAAACCCTATTGAATTCATCGCGCTTAAAGAGTATTATGTAAAGCAATTAAATTTTGTTGATGATGTTAGAAAAGTGTCGGACAAAATTGAATTTTTTTCAAAAGAAAGCAAGCAATTATTGATTGATTGGTTTGGTTCAATAAGCATTGACTGGCCAGTTTCAAGAACAAGGTATTACATGACTGAAATACCTATTTGGACATGCAAATGCGGATACAAATACGTTAATGACACTGGAAAATATTTGCGTCCGTGGATTGACCCTTGCCCTTTAAAAAAATGCCCTGAATGCCACGGCACTGAATGGCTAGGGGAGAAAAGAGTTTTTGACACCTGGTTTGATTCTTCAATCAGCAACTTGTTCATTTTAGGATACGGGTATGATGATGAATTTTTCAAAAAAGCTTACCCTTGCTCTTTCAGGCCCCAAGGCAAAGAAATTGTTAGAACTTGGCTTTATTACACTTTGCTTAGGAATTACCAATTGACTAAGAAGCCTGCTTTCAAGCAAGTGTGGATCCATATGCATGTTGTTGATGAAAAAGGCTATAAGATGTCTAAAAGCAAAGGCAACGGCATTGACCCTTTGGATTTAATTAAGGAGTTCGGAAGTGATAATGTAAGAATTTGGAGCGTTTTAGAGGGAGATATCACTAAAGGAGATATTAGGTGCAGCAATGAACGAATTTTAGGGGCTTCAAAATTCAACTCTAAATTATGGAATATTGCAAGATTCATCAGCGGATTTGAAAATAAACCTAAGCCTAAAAGATTAAACTTTGCTGATGAATGGATAATGAATGAGCTTAGCCAAGTTATACAAAAAGCTGACAAGCACTATGCTGAATATGATTTCAATTCAGGAATTAAAATTATCAGGGAATTCATGTATAATGCTTATGCTAGCAATTATTTAGAATTAGTAAAGAAACGTGCTTACTCTGGAGACTCAAGTGCTTTATGGACACTTTATGAAAGCTTCAAAAAGCTTATTTTGCTTTTAGCTCCAATTATTCCAGTTATTACTGAAAAGATTTACTGCGAGATTTACGACAAAAAACAAAGCATTCATCTGCAAAGCTTTCCTGAAAGTGGCGAGACTAAGTTGTCTAATTTGACTGCTAAATTATTGGAATTCAACTCATTTATTTGGGCTAAGAAGAAAGAAGAAAATAAAAGCCTAAAGGATTCTATTAAAATAAAAATACCTGAAGAATTGATTGAATTCAAGAATGATTTGATTAATATGCACAATATTGAATAAATAATTTTTTAATATTTTAATTAGTGATTACATTATGAGTATTTTATTTAAAAAATATGAAGAATCTGATTTTAATAATTTTGTTAAATGCATGGAAGGACTACAGGATTATATTATAGGCTTAGATTCTCTTAGAATTCTCAGAAAATCTGAAAATTATGGAAAAGCTTACACTCAAAACATTATTAAAAAAATAAGCAAACATGAAGGAATAATAATTCTTGCATATGAACAAAAAAAAATTGTAGGATGCATTGCGGGAATAATTGAAAAGCAAACTAAAGATGATTTGCTTGAATGCATTCCCATGAAAGATGGAAGAGTTCTTGAACTGTTTGTTTCAAATGAAATAAGAAATAAGGGTATTGGCAAAAAATTAATGAAAAAAGTTGAAGATTATTTTAAAAGAAAAAAATGTGATGCTATTAGAATTGAAGTTTTTGAGCCAAATTTATTAGCTCGTAAATTCTACGAAAAAATAGGATATGCAGAAAGAATTATTGATTTGATAAAAAAATTATAAATATGGTTAAACTTTTTAAATTAAAGGCTTGTTGATTTTTTTATGGGTTTAAAAATACATAATCAGCGAGTTTAAATTGAATTTTTTGAATAACCTGCATATTCTTGATAGAATAAACTTTTTAAATGGATAGTTGATATTTTTTTATTTATGAGTTCAGAAGTAAAACCTATTGATTTGCATGATGTGAAAGTTGGAAGATACATTATTATGGATGGCGCTCCATGCGTTGTAAAAGACATAAAAACGAGCGCTCCTGGAAAGCACGGGCATGCAAAGTTCAGAATTGAAGGTGAAGGCGTTTTTGACGGAAAAAAAAGAATTATGGCTATGAGTGGACATGGAAGGGTTGAAACCCCTATTATTGACAAAAAAAGCGCACAAGTATTAAGCATTGCTGCAAACAAGGTTCAAGTAATGGACATGACTACTTATGAAACTTTTGAGCTTGATATGCCTGCTGATCCTGAAGTTGCAAAAAAGGTAAAAGAAGGCGCTGAAATTAGTTTTTGGGAAGTAATGGGAATTAGGCAGATAAAGTAAAGTTTTTTAAATGGTTTTTATTCTATTAATTCATTATGGGTTTTGAATTTAGCACAATATTAGCTCAAGCTTGCGTTGTAATAACTTTAATAGTAATGGTTACTTCTATTAATTTTAATGAATTAAATAACTTAATGGGAGGAATAAGCATACAATCGCCCAATATGGTTAAACTAATGGTTAATGTTTTGCTGCTAGTTTTCGTTTCAAGCATTTTCTTAATACCAAGCCTTAAAGGCAATGTTTCTAAGATTATTAACAAGCCTTTTGAGTATTCAATAAAATTATTAGACAAATTCATGAAATAATCATGTAAAATTTAATTCTTGTCTGCATACATTACTTCTTCATAGATTTCTTTTAATTCCTGATTATAGTCTATTTTGTCAATTATTTTGCTACTAACTATTTCAACAGTGTTTGAAAAAGAATTAAACTGCGTTTTCCCGTTTATTATTATCTCTTTGCCTAAAACTTTGTTCATTACATGCTCTAAAGGGTAAGCATTATCTTCATGGCTGTCAGCTAACTCTATTGCTTGCTTTGTGCTTAAGCCAAGCACTTTTTCAGCATCAAAACTGAAGCTTGTGCACCTAACATTGCTTGTTCCATCATCAATCACATACGAAATGAACAGTTTCCTTTCAGGGCTTACTCTTCCATGCTCTTTGCACATGAAGGCTCCGTCATCAGCCTTGACTGATTTCTTGCATTCAGGGCATACATTAAAAAAGCAGTTTTTTTTGAATAATTGAACAATTAAGCCAACAACTTTTATTTCAGTGTCTTTTTTTATCTCAGTTAAATCAATTTTTTCCCTGCTAACTTTAGTGTCATTTGAAACGCTGATTTTTGAAAGGTCAACATTTTCAGGGTTAATCCTTACTTTGCTTCGAAAACTAATATGCACTTCAATTTTTCCAAACTTATTTTCCTTAATATAAGCATTCACTATTTTAAGAGCATCCCCTTGGTTAATGTTTTTGAAAATATTTATTGAATCATTCCAAAATACCACTCTTGCAAAGCCTGTGCCATCATTCACTGATAATGCTCCAACTTGCTGCTCCCTAGAGTCTTTGCTGAATGTTGATATTGGATAAATATCTGTTACTTTTCCTATAATGCTGACATTTTTCATTGTTGGCACAAGGTTTTTTATATTAACTATCTCTTCAGCCAAGTCAGCTCCTGATAAGTCAACACCCAATTCTCCTGCAATAATGTTTGCTGCGCCTTCTTTGCTTACTAAGCTATCAAGCTCTAAGATTTTATCATTTATTTTTGATTCAAGTATTTCCTTGCTAACTCCTTTTTCTTTTATAATCTTTTTCAATATTTCATTGTATTCCATGCTTTTTAGGAAAAAACGCCTTATTTTAAAGTTTTATTATTTTGCTTTGCTTTTAAACAATTTGGTTATGTCTTTATGGAACCATTTCGGCCTTATTAATAGCCCAAATGATGAAAAAAATAGCACTAAGAACATTTCGAAAAGGTTAAGCGGCGTTGTCTGGAACAAGGTGTTAAAGAATGGAAGATAAATAAAGCATAGTTGAAGTATTAATGAAACAACCACTGCAAGGGTTAAATATTTATTTGACAAAAAGTTTTCCTTGAAGCTTTTTAAGAAAAAGCCTTTTTCATCATCCCTGCAGTTGAACACAAAGAATAGTTCGTAAATTATTGCTGATGAGATTGCCATTGTTCTTGCTTTCATTAAAGAGTAAGGATTGCCATCTATGAAGAATCCTTCAAAGTTTAAGCCATAAATAAACAGAATAATTGAGCTTAGTGCATCAATTATTCCGGCAACAATGATAAACAGCCCTAATTCCCTTATTAAAGAATAATTCGGGTCCCTTGGCTTTCTTTTCATAACATCATCATCTGGTTTTTCAACTGATAATGCAATTGCTGGCAAGCCGTCAGTTATTAAATTCATCCATAAAATGTGAACTGGAATATACGGAAGAGGCAATCCTAAAAGTACCATGGTTGTTACAACAATTATTGTGTCAGCATTTGATGCAAGCAAGAATTTAACGAATTTTTTGATGTTGTCAAAGATTCCCCTGCCTTCCTCTATTGCATTGACTATTGTTGAAAAATTATCATCTAATAATACCATTTGGCTGGACTCTTTTGTCACATCAGTGCCTGTTATTCCCATTGAAATCCCAATGTGCGAAGCTTTTAGTGCTGGAGCATCGTTTACTCCATCACCAGTTACTGCAACTATTTCGCCTTTGGCTTTAAGCTCGTTCACTATTCTTAATTTATTTTCAGGACTTATTCTTGCAAAAACAACTGCTTTATGAACTATTTTGCTGAAATCCTCATCGCTTAACTTGTCCAGTTCCTCGCTTGAAATGGCTATTGAATCATCATCCATTAAGCCTATCTCTTGAGCTATTGCTTTAGCAGTTATTACATGATCTCCTGTTAAGACTTTGATTTTTATTCCTGCTCGTTTTGCTTTTTTTATTGCTTCTTTCACTTCATCCCTTGCAGGGTCAATCATTCCAGCAATTCCCACAAAAATCAAGTCTTTCTCCAAGGAAGTATCATAATTTTTCTCTTCTTTTATTTCTTTGAAGCCAAATCCTAAAACTCGCAAAGCCTTGGAGGCGAACTCTTCATTCTTTTTCAGAAGTTCTTTTTTCCGTTGTGCTGTTAAAACAATTAATTTATTATTAACAAGCATCTTTGAACAGTTGCTAATAATTATGTCAGGAGCGCCTTTTGTCATAAGGTAAATTTTGTCATCTTTTTTTTCTACAACACTCATCATTTTTCTTTTTGAGTCAAAGCTTAATTCAGCAACCTCTTTATAGTCTTTTTTAACTAAATTATAGTCCCATCCTGCTTTCTTTGACATGACTAAAAGGCTTGCCTCTGTGGGGTCTCCTATAATCTTATTTTCATCAAAATCAACAAATGAATTATTACATAAGCAGCTTATCTTAAACAAATAATCAAGGCCTTTTGGGAGGATTTTTTTCCCTTCAATTAAAAAATCTCCTGTTTTATCATAGCCTGAGCCTGTTAAATCATATTCTTTAAAGCCGTTAAATATTTTTTTAACAGTCATCTCATTCTTAGTTAAAGTTCCTGTTTTATCAGAGCAGATTACAGTAACATTACCTAAAGTTTGAACTGCTGGAAGCTTTCTTATCAGTGCATTCTTTTTAGCCATTCTTTGCATTCCTAAAGCTAAAGTGACTGTGACAACTGCAGGCAAGCCTTCAGGAACTGCAGCAACTGCCAGACTTACAGAAGTCATTAGCATTTCAAAAAAATCTTTTTTTAATAGTATTCCAATGAAAAATAAAATTGTCACTGCAATTATCACTATTTTTGCAAGAACTTTTGCCAATTTATCAATTTCGTACTGAAGAGGTGTTTTTTCCTGCTTAATGTTTGTTATATTCTTTGCAATTTTTCCTATTTCTGTATTCATCCCTGTTTGAATAACTACACCTAAGGCTTTTCCATTGGTTACAATTGAGCCCATAAAAACAATGTTGTTCCAGTCAAGCATGTTAGTCTTTGATTCAAGGGCTTTGCTGAATTTTGGGATGCTGTTGCTTTCTCCAGTTAAATGGGCTTGATTAACTTCTAAGTTAAATGAATTTAATAATCTTACATTTGCGGAGACTTTATCACCTACCTCTAAAATTATTATGTCTCCAGGAACTAAGTTTTTGCTTAAAATATCCTGCTCTTTAGAATCCCTTATGACCCTTGCATGAGGATTTGTTAGATTAAGCAGGGCTTTCATGGCATTCTCTGCTTTATACTCTTGAACAAAGCCTAAGATGGCATTTAAAATTAATATTATGAAAATAGTTAAAGCATCAAGCTCTTCATTGATTAACAAAGAGATAAATCCACCTATTAATAATATAATAACCATTATGTTTGTGAATTGGGATAAGAAGATGTGTAGTGCTGAGATTTTTTTCCCTTTTTCCAGCTCGTTTAATCCATATTCTATTATTCTTTTATTTGCTTCAGATTGGCTTAATCCTGTTTTTTCATCAGTGTTTAATTTTTTTATGGTTTCAGAAACGCTCAAATCATGATAAGCCATGGGATTGTTTAGTAAGAGAGTATTTTTAAGTTTTTATTTTTAAAAAATAAATCATTTATTTACAATATTGCAAAAATATAAAAATGTTGAATGATTAAAAATTATTATGAAAGGTCGCCCTGTTGGAAGCATGATAAGAAACAGAATTGCAGCAATTCTAAACAAGATTACTGTGGGCTATGGCTATGAAATTTATAAGATTTACAAGGAATATTTTGGGCAAGTCCATATTAGAACTATTTATTATAACTTAAAAAAAGGCATTGAAAAGGAGGAAATACTTTTATTCAGGATTGAAAAAGAAATGGGGGATTATTCTTGGGGAAAAGAAGTTGAAAAAATTTATTACACAATAGGACCCTATGCAAATATACAGTTGCCATTAAAGGATTTGGAGATTATAAAAAAAATACCCCTTAATCCTATTAAAAAAAATCTTGAAATCAATTGGGAAAATGAGCTAAAGAATATGTCGCAAGTGCTGAAAAAAGAAATAGATGACTACAATGAAAAATATGATGTTTTGTCAAATCAGGGCAAAAAATTATTAAAAGAAAAATTAAACCAAAGATACAATAAATTAAAAGAATATTTTGGGCCAAAAATTAGCAAAGAAAAAATGAAAGAATTACTTAAAAACACTATCCCCCCCACCCCATAATTTCCTATGGAACAAGTGCATCATGTGGAAATAATATAAGAATATGAAAATTGCTAAACACCCCATGATTTCCTATGGAGAAATGTTTTAGAATGTTTTTTAAAAAAAATATTTTTTCATTTTTTATGATTTTGCCTAAAACTTTATTATAATATATATATACTATATAGTAAATATATAATAATATAATATCTATTTCCATAAGAAATTGAGCAGAAGATGTAATAACTTCCAACAGAAATAAAGGTGTATGTGTGTTAGTTTTTACAGAAATATTTATAAGCTATCTTTCCTTTGGAACTATAATGATTCAGAAATCAGCATTCGATTTTTTTGAGGAATATCTTGAAAAAAAATCCCTTTTTAAAAATGCTGATGCTTTAACATTAAAATTTAATCCTGAATGCATTTCCCATAGGGATCAAGAAGTCAATCTCTTAGCCCAAATTCTTGCGCCAGCGTTAAAAAACATCAAACCTTCAAATGTTTTTATTTATGGAAAACCAGGAACTGGAAAAACCCTTGTTGTAAAAAATGTGCTTAATAGTATGGAGCAAATTTCCAGCCAAAGAAATATCCCCTTAAAATCTATTTATCTTAACTGCAAGCTTCAAAACGTTGCTGATACAGAATACAGGATTTTAGCACAATTAGCAAGGGAATTTGGAAGGGATATTCCCTCAACAGGCCTTCCAACCAATGAGGTTTATAATGAATTTAATTCAGCTCTTGATGCTTCAGCAAAGTTGGTAATATTAATACTTGATGAAATAGATGTATTAGTCCATAAATGCGGAGACAATATATTATATAATCTTACAAGAATAAACGAGAGCTTGAAGAATTCAAGCATTGCATTGGTTGGAATAAGCAATGACATAAACTTCAAGAATAATTTGGAGCCAAGAGTAAAAAGCAGCTTGGGTGAGGAAGAGGTTATTTTCTCGCCATATGATGCAATTCAGCTAAAGGAAATATTAGACCAAAGGGCAACTCTTGCTTTTAGCGAAAATTCTTATGATGAATTAGTGATAGCTAAATGCGCTGCTTATGCTGCTCAGCAGCATGGTGATGCAAGGAGGGCAATTGCTCTTTTAAGGGTTGCAGGAGAATTGGCTGAAAGAAGCAACAAGAATCTGACAGAAGAATTTGTTGACTTGGCTGAAAAGCAGCTAGAGAAAGACACTGTTATGGAAGTTATCAAAAATCTTACGTTGCAGTCAAAAATGGTTTTTTATTCAATAATTTCAATTCTTAAAAATAGGGTTACTCCTGCATTCACTGGAGAAATTTTTGAATCATACAAAAAATTATGCTCAAAGAACGGGATTGACTGCCTAACCCAAAGAAGGCTTAGCGATTTAATAGGAGAGCTTGACAGCTTAGGTATGATAAATGCGGACATTATAAGTAAAGGAAGATACGGAAGAACTAGGGAGATAAACCTTGGAATAGACAAGGATTATGCCAACAAGATTTCAATAAGCCTATGCGAAGATTTGGAACTAAAATAAATTTTTTACCACTGCAAATTTATTAATAATTAGAATGTTTAATATTATTTAATAAATATAATCTTTAAAAACAACTAATACTTCTAATATTATATGAAAAATACTTTGTTTTTTGCATTGCTGCTAATTCCTGCAGTTTTTGCAGCCAACGAAGAAGTATCTTCAATTTCAGTCTCAGAGCCTTCAATAGGGCTTTCAGTTGACAGGTCTAATAATTATGCTTGTAATATTTCAGATTCAGAGCTAAACAACATAAAAGAGTTCGCAGTCAATAATTTTAACCTAACAGACAACTCTTTTGTTAATATTTCATACAGCTCTTGCTATAATTACGGAGACTATTACTCTATTTATGTAAACATGGTTGCTAAAAAAAATGATTCAGACATTAACATAAAAACAATTAGTTTCAGCCTATCATACAGTAATGAGATTGATTATAATGTTTTGATGAACAATGAAGCTGATTATTATGATTATTCATTAAAAAACAAATATTATAGTTATTATTTAAATGGAACAGATGAAGAGTATTATGTGATGCTTTCTTACAGCTATAATGAAAACTATACTCTTGATGAATTCAGCAGTGACTTGTTAAGCTATTATGAATCAGTAAATGGAGAGAAATATTTCCAATCAGACTATGATTATCCTATAATTGTTTTTAAATCAAAAAATTCAGAGCTTCTTAGCCTTGCTGCTGATTTTCCAGCATATATCTCATATTATGGCAAAGACTTAACATTCACTTTCCAAGGATACAGTTTAGGTAACTATAATTTAGACCAAATAGCCTTGACTGATAAGTGCAGCATACAAAAGTCTAACTATTATTATCCTGAATTCAGCGATGAATGCTATGGCAACTATGTTGACAAGGAAAGACTTTATTTCTCAACAAATGATTATAATGAGAATTATTCAATGTATTTCAGCATTTATGGAATTAAAGGCTACAAAGCAGAATTATCAGCAAGTTACTGGGGAAATGTAACACAAGAAAAAGTAAAAGAATTTATAAACAAAGCCTTAAGCACGTATTTTCCAGAATACTCATTTAATCCGGACTTTATTGACAATTCAGATTCAATAATAATAAGGGATTTTGATTTCACAGAATCAAGATTTAGCAATTTAAACAAATCAAAAGACAGGGAGAACACTAATTATTACAATGAAAATACATATGTTTCAGTAATAGAGCCTCATATAAGTCTTTATTCAAGCTCTGCAAGAATTTATTCGCTGGATTCTAAAATAATGCCCCCTTTTTACAGCCAAAATACAGTAATAACAAAGGATAAGATTTATTCTTCAATCCAGCTAAAAGAAAATGATGCTGAGCTTGCAAAAACAGGCTTAAATGAGATGCTTACTGGAGTAGTTGCTGCAAATGATTGGGCTCTTAACATGTCATTAAGGCAATATTATTACTATTATAGGGGAGTTAACTCAATTGATGCTTCAGGCGCCCAAGAACTTGGCTCATCATCAAACATGGAGTCTTTAAGCCCTAATAGTCCTGTAATTGCAGGAGTGTCAGAAACCAAAACTGTCAGTTTTGATGAGTCAAAATTTGATGAGTTGCAAGAATCATACAGCTTATTTGATTCAATAATCAATTTTTTCAAGTCTTTTTTTGTATAAGCGAACCAGATATAAATTTTTAAACTGCATCTTTTTTCATTTAATATATGAATTTTATCTCCTCTTGCTCCAAATTAGGAATTTTAGTAAGCCCTGAAATAAACATTGAAACCATTAATTCGGACAAATTTTTAGAGTATATTAATTCGCTTGAAAGCAAGCCTTTCATAATAAACCAAGAGTTCGTAAACACTTACTTGTCAAGCAAGGATTTTTTCAAAGCAACAATTCCTTTGAATGCAGAGGTTACAGTGAACACTGTGCTAGTGAGGGAGAAGGATTCTTCAAATGTTGAAATAGTTAAAAGCTATGAGCTGAACAATAAGGTAAAAAGCATAAATGATTGGTTTGAATTTTACACTAACAGGTTTAATAAGCTAAAAAACATACTTGAATCTCGGCAAGAGCTGAAAAACGCATCAAGCATTTCATCAATACAAAAAATTCAGGGAAAAAACAATGTTTCAACAATAGGAATAATAAAAGAAATCTCAAAAACTCATAATGAGCACTATATTATTGAAATAGATGACCCTACAGGAAGCATAAGCGTTTTCGTAAGCGCTAATTCAGAGCTAATAAAGGAGTGTGAAGAATTAGTCAATGATGAAGTGATTGGAGTAATAGGCTCTTATAATTCTAAATTCATCTACGCAACAGAGTTTGTCTTCCCTGAAGTGCCGGATAATCAAGTAATAAAGCAAGGAAGCGATGAATACGCCTGCTTTATTTCAGACATTCACTTAGGAAGCATTGATTTTGAAAAAAAAATGTTTGAAAACTTTATTAATTGGCTTAAAGGAAGCAGCGGAACAAACGAGCAGAAAGAAACAGCAAAAAAAGTAAAATACTTGTTCATTATTGGTGACTTAGTTGATGGTATTGGAGTTTATCCTGGCCAAGAAAAAGAGCTTGAAATAAAAGATATTTACAAGCAGTACGAATTGCTTGCAGAGTATTTGAAGGAAATCCCTGAAGATATTCAAATAATATGCATTCCTGGAAATCATGATGCTTTAAGGCAGAGCGAGCCGCAGCCTCCGCTTTTTAGCGATATTGCAAAACCCATCTATGATGTTGTAAGCCTAAAAAATTTATCAAACCCTTGCGTTGTTAATATTGGAAAAACCCCTAATTTTAAAGGCTTCAACTGCATGCTTTATCACGGATTCACTTATACTTATTATGCTTCAAAAGTGCCGAAGCTTTTAAACATTGGAATGGACAGGCCTGACAGCGTAAGCGAATTCTTGCTGAAAAAAAGGCATTTGGGACCAGCCCATAAAAGCGGAATAATAACCCCTGGAAATTTTGACCCCCTAATAATCGAAACCATTCCTGATATTTTGGCAACAGGGCACATCCATACATTAGGGCACAGAAAATACAGGGGAATTAATATAATAGCTGCGAGCTGCTTTCAAAGAATGACAAGCTTTATGGAAAAATTAGGACATCACCCAACGCCCGGATTCGTGCCATTATTAAACCTTAAATCAAGGGATATTAAGATAATGGATTTTACCAACTAAACCTTGGAATAAACATAAAGCCCGTAGAATAATTCTTGCAATGCCCAAACCACGAACATGATTTTGTATCCAAAAAACCCGATCATGAATCCGCCAACCAATACGCTAATTCCATAAACTATTGTTGTTAGGCTTGAATATTTTCCAATGCTCTTGCTTGACTCATCCTTGCACACATCAACGAATAAATTAGTATAAGCAGGGGTGTTGAAGCCTTTAAATAATCCTCCAAGTATTTGAAGCAAATAAACATGGTAAACATTTTGTGCAAAAATGAAACCTAAAACCCTTATTGATTCAAATATTTGAGTTATTAATATTATTCGTTTTATACCTAACTTATGCAAGTATTTGCTTGCAAACAAAGAAACTAAACCTTCAAATATTATAATCAAAGAAAGACTTATTCCAACCTCTTCAAGGCTTCCGAATTCATTGAAAAATATTACTATAAAAGGTTCAACAAAACCTGACAAGAAATTGTAAAAAGAATTAATCTTAATCAAATTCCTTAAATCTTTATGCATTGGAGCTTTTTCGCAGTTCTCAGTTTTTATTAGTTCAAAATCCTTTAATTTAATTGATGCAATCTCTTCTTTTTTCACAAAAATACTTAAAAATTAAAGCTTTTTAAATCTTTAATAAATTAATAAAAACCAATGATTAAATTAAGCGAGTTTAAAAACAATATTGATGAAATAGTTGTTCATAATTCTATAGAATCGTTTGCGTTGAGTTTAATAAGCATTTTTATTCCAATATTTTTATACAATCTTTCTTATTCATTAAGCCAAATATATTTGTATTATTTTATTTATTTTTTGAGCTTTTCTTTGTTCTGCTTTTTCAGCCACAACTTTGTGAAATTAGGACTAAAAAAAACTTTGGCGCTTAGGCCAATCTCTTTGATTTTTTTTTTCATATGGCTTTATTCCCTAAATAACTTCCCAAACACCCTTAATTATTTGGCAATATACAATGGATTAACCTCAGCGTTTTATTGGGTTGCTTTTCACTGTTTTTTTGCAGTAAAAACCAATGATTCAAATTCTTTAGAAAGGGTTGGAGTTCTTTTTTCTCTGCCGAAAATACTGACAGTTTTTTCCCCAATACTTGGGGGTTTCATAATAACTTATTTAGGCTTCAGCCCATTGTTTTTTCTAGTTTCAATACTTCTCTTATTAAGCCTCATTCCTTTAATAAAAATGAAGGATTTTGAGCTTGATTTAGATTTTGATTTAAAAAACTTATTCAAAAGCTCCTTTGTTAAGTATTTTTTTGGATTCGTTGCTGAAGGAATCTATTATGCAGTTTTTGTAATATTATTTCCTTTCTTTGTTTATCTGTATCTAGGGAAAATGCTTGATGTTGGATTTTTGAGCTTTTTCATGAGCCTTGCAGGAATCATTGCCCCCTTAGTTATTTCAAAGGCTTGCGAACATAAGACATCAAAGTTCATAAAAACATTCTCCTTAATTGAAGGATTTTTTTTCATTTTAGTTTTATTTGTTAAAACAAGCCTTTCAGCATTTCTATTAAGCTTCGTTGTTGGCATTTTTGCAAATTTTTGGCTGCTTCCTTTTTATTCAAGACTTTACAGGCATTCAAAGCAGAATAATTCAAGGGATTTATTAGAATTCATGACAGTGAAAGAGGTTATTTTAAGCCTTTCAAGAGCGTCAGTTTTTCTTATAATCTATTTTTCTAGCAGCTTTGATCTAGTCTTTATTATTAATTCTTTGTCAAGGCTTTTATTGTTATTTTTTTAAAAAAATAAAAAAGTTTTTAATGTTTTCTTTTTTATAATAATCTTCTATGTGTTTGGAAGAAAAAATTTGTTACCATAAATTATCTGCAATTTCTCAAAGAGAAAACGAACTAAAGCGCGGATGCAAATATGTGATAAAAAGGATAAGATTCATGCATTATTTAAAGATGCCTAAAGGCTGCATAGGATATTTTGAAATGGGCTGCTATAATTGTTCAGGAAAGGACAAAGAAGGCGAATGCAAAAAGTATATTTTATTACAATAATGATTTTTAAAAGCCAAGCTTTTTTGATAATACTCATGGTTGCTTGCTCAGACAGGGTTAAAAAGTATTTAAATGATTTGGAATCAGGAACACTTAAAGAATATGATATTGCCTCCCAGGCTAGAAAGAAAGGCTTAGACCCTGAAGACACTGTAGATATTCCTTTAGCAGTTGATGTTGCTGAAAGATGCGAAGGCATTGTAAGCGCAGTTGCTCCGGAAATAGTGGGTTATAAAATTCCCGAAAGGATAAGGGAATTAGAAAAAGAGTATGGAAGCGGGGATTGGAGAATAGCCTTCAAAATCTCAGCAGAAATAGCTCAAAATAAATTCTATGACTATAAAGATGATAAAAGAAACGCTTTAGAGACAGGAGTTAGGGTTGGATTAGCTTATATTACCTTAGGAGTGACTTGCGCTCCTCTTGAAGGCTTCATTGAATTAAAGCTTAAAAAAAGAAAAGATGGAGAAGAGTATTGCTCAATTTTTTTTGCAGGCCCAATAAGGGCTGCAGGAGGAACAGCAGCAGCAGTAAGCGCTTTGATAGCTGATTATGCAAGAAAAGCTTTAGGAATAAAAGAGTATGATCCTGAGCCTGTTGAGATTGAGAGATACTTTGCTGAAATAACTGATTATGATGAAAGGGTTTCAAGGCTTCAGTATAAGCCGACAAAAGAAGAGATACAATTCATGATAAAAAATGTGCCTGTTGAAATAAACGGGGACCCAACAAGCAAAACAGAAGTAAGCAATTTCAAAAGGCTTGAAAGGGTTGAAACTGACTTAATCAGAGGAGGAATGTGTTTAGTTATAGCTGAAGGATTATGCTTAAAAGCCAAAAAAATCATTAAAAAAATCTCAAAATGGGGAGAAAGTGTTGGAATGCAAAATTGGATGTTCTTGTCAGAATACACAGAGCTTCAAAAAAACATTCACGCGAAATCAGAGGGTTCAACAAAAGCGGAAGTGCCTGAAAATGCCTCAAAAGTAAAGATTAATTCAAGGTTCATTGAAGATTTGGTTGCAGGAAGGCCGATTTTTTCATACCCTATGAGGGTTGGAGGCTTCAGGCTTAGGTATGGAAGAAGCAGATTATCAGGGCTTGCAGCAGCATGCATTCACCCATCAACAATGAGAATAACTGATGATTTCATAGCAACAGGAGTGCAGCTTAAGGTTGAAAGGCCTGGAAAAGCCTGTGCAGTAAGCCCGTGTGATTCATTGCTAGGCCCAATAGTGAAGCTAAAAAATGGAGATGTTATAAGAATTGAATCAGAAGAGCAAGCTCTCAAAATAAGAAATGATATTTCGGAAATAATATTTTTAGGGGATATATTGTTCAATTATGGGGATTTTAATGAAAATGGCTCAATGCTTGTTCCTCCTGGTTTTGTTGCAGAATGGTGGGTTCAGGAGCTGAAAAAAGCAGTCAATGAAAAAAATATTAATCTAAAAGACTTGAAAGTTTCCCTAAGTTTTGACAAACTATTCTCTGATTCAATAAACACTAAAGTAAACTTAGATGATGCAGTTTATTTGTCAAAAGAGCTTAAAATAAGCCTTCATCCCGATTACGCATTTTTTTACAAGAACATAAGCATTGATGATTTGAAAAAAATAATAAGCTTGATTAATTCAATGAAAGAAACGAGCCAACTAGCATTCCCCCTTAGTGTAAAACTAATCCTTGAAAACTTATACATACCCCATACAGTCATTAATGAATCAGCAGTGCTTTCAGAGCTTGATTCAAAGATTTTGCTGCTTAATCTTGGATATAATGGGTGCATAAACGAGCCCAAAAGCCTTGATGCATTAAGCGCAGCCAACGAATTGTCAGGATTTAGCATAAAAGATTTTGGAGGAACATTCATAGGAAGCAGGATGGGAAGGCCTGAGAAAGCAAAGCTTAGAAAAATGACAGGAAATCCTCACGGATTATTTCCTGTTGGAGAAGAAGGAGGAAGGCTAAGAAGCTTTAATGCTGCAAGCGAGAAAGGAGTAGTGACTTCAGAATTCCCATTGTTTTATTGTGAAGAATGCAAAAAGGAAACAATTTATCGCGTTTGCGAAACATGCGGCACTAGGACTGTGAAAAAATATTATTGCCAAATATGCAAGAAGGTGTCAGACAAGAAAACGTGCTGCATGAGGGATTCAAAGAGATTCATCAAAAAAGAGATAAGCATTAATTATTATTTAAGGGATGTTTTGAAAAAAACAGGGCTAAGCTTGCCATCTTTAGTTAAAGGAGTTAAAGGTGTTTGGGATAAGGACAGAATAACAGAGCCTTTAATGAAATCAATTTTAAGGGCAAAAAACGAGGTTTATGTCAACAAAGATGGAACCGTAAGGTATGACATGATTGAAACAATATGCACTCATTTTAAATGCTCAGAGATAGGGCTGAATTTAGCCAAAGCAAAAGAGCTAGGATACACTAAAGACATTTATGGACAAGACTTAGTGAATGGCGAGCAAATGGTTGAGCTTTTGCCTCAAGATTTAATACTTCCAGACTGCAGGGAATGGCATGATGCAAGCAGCGTTGATTTCCTTATCAAAACAGCTAATTTCATAGATGATGAGCTTGAATACTTATATCATCAGCAAAGAGTTTTTAATTATAAAACCAAAGATGACTTGCTTGGAGTCTTAGTTGTCAGCATTGCACCCCATACAAGTGCAGGAATAATAAGCAGAGTAATAGGCTTTTCAAAATCGCAGGGAATTTATGCGCACCCTTACCTTCATGCAGCGTGCAGAAGAAACGCTGATGGAGATGAATTATGTGTTATTCTTTTAATGGATGCTTTGCTTAATTTCAGTAGGCAATTTCTGCCAGACAGAAGAGGAGGAAGGACTATGGATGCGCCATTAGTATTAAGCACTAAACTAGATCCTTTAGAAATTGACGGTGAAGCCTACAACGTTGATGTGGTAAGCAGTTACCCTTTAGAGTTTTATGAAGCTGCAGTTGAATGTAAAATGCCTTATGATGTTAAGATAAAAAGAGTTGAAGACTTGCTTAACAAGCCTGAGCAGTATGAAGGCTTAATGTTCACTCATTTATCAAGCGATATTAACCAAGGGCCAATGGTAAGCGCGTATAAGACTTTGGCAACAATGGAAGAGAAACTAATGGCTCAGCTAAACATTGCCAAAAAATTCAGGTGCGTTGACCAAGATGATGTTGCCAAACTAATAATAGACAAGCACTTCCTTAAGGATTTGAAAGGCAATTTAAGAAAATACTCTAGCCAAGCATTCAGGTGCGTTTCTTGCAATGAAAAATATTTAAGACCTCCCTTAATTGGGAAATGCTCAAAATGCGGAGGAAAAATAATCTTTACAATAGCTGAGGGAAGCGTGAAAAAATATTTGGAACACTGCTTAAAACTTAATGAGGATTACAAGCTTCCATATTATTTGCAGCAAGATTTAATGATTCTTCAGAGAAGAATAGATGGGGTTTTTGGAAGGCCTGACACTAAGCAGGTAAGTCTTTCCAAGTTTTAATGATTTAACAATGTTTTTATTTATAAAGCGCTTATAAATAAGTCATAATCCCTAATCGTTTTGATGAAAAATTGAAGGATTCTCAGTTTAAAAGCCAAGCCAAGGAAAAAGAAAGAAAGCTTGACTATAAAAGAGGAAAATTTTTTTTAGAATCATTTTTATCAACAACTGAGCTAAAAGAGTCTGAAAACAAAAAATAATATGGTGGGAATCGCCAAAGAGCCCATTAAATTTATAGGCCTAACATTTTTTTTAATCAATAATAATCCAAGAAGCGTTGAAGCAGCCAATATTATAGCTCCAAAAACTCCATCAAAAGCTATTGTAAGCAAAGCCACAAAAATTATCACTGACATTCTGAAATATTTTGAGCTGATTAATCCGGCGTTTTCTCCTAATTTTTTATTAATCTTTAATGCAATCAAACAAGAGATTAAAAGAGCAAAGAATCCGAAAAGCAAAAACAAAGAATACTCTTTTAGACCAATGCTTAAAGCTTGCCCTATTTTTTCAATAGTTCCATTTCTTGCCTTGTTAATGTAATAAAAAGTGGTGAGGCTTAAAATAACATCAGCAATATTAATGCTTGCTAGTGAAGCAACCTTTAATTCATCATTCTTGTAATTCGATGAAAAAAAACCTATCTGGCTAGGGCTTACTCCAGGAACCAGCATCATGACAATTGAGGAAAAAACTCCAATCAATGAAACCTTTAATAGGTCAAAAAAACCGGATTCAACAGCGCTTTTTTCAAGCTGTTTAGGTATTAAGTAATTATTCCTGCCAAAAAACAGCGCACTTATTCCAAACATTCCAGTAAGAAGGGGCAAGAAAGGCTCATTAAGATTAATGTTGAACGAAACATACCCTAAAATTCCTGAAGCAAGAAAGAACAGCAAAGCAGTTAGCCACTGCTTTTGCTTGGCAATTATTAAAACACTCATCACTAAAAGCAATAACCATGCATAACTGCTCAGATAATAGCTTGCAACTGAGATGATATTGCCTATTAGCAACCCTAATACCATGGCTATTGAGTAAGTGATAATTCCAGACCAAGCAATAATTTTAACAGCAGAATTCATCCTGCCTGAGCTAAGAAACCTGCTAAAAGAATCCTTAAGCAAAACTTCACCCTCTTTTGGCGTATTTAAGTAAGCTGCGCTTAAGAATTCAAAAATATTGCTTGAAAGCAGGGAGCAAAAAAGGAATACTGCAATGCTTAAATCATGATCCAGCAAAATCATGTAAGCAAATAAATTAGAGTGAAGCCCAGGAATAAGCCCAATGATTACTCCAAACAAGCTCCCTAATAATCCGAACAAGAAAATGCTTATGATACTAAGATATTATTGGTCTTAAAATAAAAAAGTTTTATATTCTAATCCTTTGTCAATTAATAGTATGGCTGTTTTGCTTGATTACAATGATTACTGCTTCTTGAACAAAGATACAGTAGTGAATAAAAAAAGCCTAAGTTTTTATTCCCATGAAAAACTTGCTTTAAAATTTGTAATAAAGCACAACATTTCAAAAAAAATCTCCTTCTCAGTAACGCCATTAATAAATGCATTAAGCTTTAAGCCTGAAGCAATAATGAATGATTCAGGCATTTTTGAGTTAAGCATTGACGCATCGCTTTTGCCAAAGTTTTGGTCAGGGGATTTAGCAGTGAATGATGCTGGAATAATTAGCTTAGTGGCACTTGATTTTTCAAAAAAAGAATTAAAGTAATGCTTTCTTAATCTCTTTATCAGAGTAGCTTATCTCTCCCTTGTTGTATTTTTTCTTGGCTATTAATTCCATTATTTTTTTGGCATTACTTTTGGATGAGCCCTTTGAAGTTTCATACTCAATTACATTATTAGACTTGACTGATTGCGTGAAATAATCAAGCACTTCAACCTCTAAATTATCAATTATTTTCTGCTTTGAATACTTCCTTTTAATAAGCCTTTTTTTTAATACACTGGGCTTAGTCCTGAGTATTACAATTACATCAGCCTCTGGGCAGTATTCTATTAAATGAGTCTCAAAAATAGAGTTTTCAGGCACTTTTTTCAGCACTTTTTTCAGCTTATTATTTATAATCAGCTCTTCATTTTCAACAGAGTCAATAGTTTCAGGATTGCTTTTAATCAATTCTTTAACATCAAAATAAGGCAGTTCCAATAGTTTAGATAATTCTTTTGCAATGCTTGTTTTTCCGCTTCCAGGCGTGCCAGTTATCAATATCTTCATAGTTCCATAAGTGTTCCTTTAGGCCCGGGATTAAAGCATAAAGTTTTCCCTAGCATTTCTTCTTTTCCGCTATTCTCATGAACGTGGCCGCAGCAGCAAACCATTGGCTGATTGTCCATAATCCATTTGAATAATTCAGAGCTTCCTATATGCATCCCATTAGGAATCAAATCAAGAGAAGTATTTTTAGGCGGGGTGTGAGAAACCAAGCAGTCAATCTTTGAAAAACCCTTTAATTTTTTCTTAAATTCATCCTCTGAAAGCTCATAAACAGTGTTAAATGGGCTTATTGTTCCCCCTCCAATTCCTAAAAAATTCAGGTTTTTGTCCTGATAAACATCTTCGTGTATTGAAATAATGTTTTCATAGTCATCAATTGATTCATCAATCATTTCAGGGGTTTCATTGTTTCCTGGAATGATTAAGATTTTTTTATTTTTTATATTAGCCAATTCATCAATAAGGCTTTGCAAATTCTCTCCTCCAGCGCTTAAGTCTCCTGCGCAAACAACTAATTCAGCTTCTTTGCTTTTTTTTATTATTTTTCTTAAAGCAACCAAGTCTCCATGAATGTCCGAAAAGAATAATATCTTCATTTAAGTACCTTTATCTCTTGATTGCCTCTTTTTGCCAGCAATAATTTTCTTCCAGCATCGCTGCTTGTTGAAATCTTTATCACTCCTTTCTTGCTGGCAGTTGCTGTAAGCAAATAATCTCCCTGGAGTTCTATGTCAAAGCTTTCTTGGCTCATTGAATCTCCTACAATTATTTCAATGCTTTTCTTACCAATAACTAGCTCATAATTTATTTCCTTCTTAGGCTCATCGCTTGATTCGTCATTGTCTTTGCCGCTTGTCTCCCTGACATCAATCTTAACGCCTATTTTATCCTCTAAATTCTTTATATTAACGCCTTTTTTGCCGATTAATTCTCCGACAATTTTTTTAGGAACAGACAATTCAACCCTATTATCTCCAGTCATTTTCAGCTCAAAATTAACACCCACAGGCAATTCTTTTTTAATCTTCTCCTTCAAAACATCTCCAGCCAATCTTCTTGCAGTATTATTAGTGTTTACTTTCACATCTTTTACAGGAACAACAACTGTTTGCTCTCCAAAAGTGTACATTTCATAAACTAGCTCGCCAGTTAAGAAATCCTTAACTTCAACTATAGGCCTAGCCAAATCCTCTTCAGTCATGCCGCTTGGAACCCTTACAGTCATTGAAACCTCTAAGCATTTTCCCACATTTCCTTTTTCAATAAAAAGCACAGTATCTAAGATGCTTGGAACCATTCCGAGCTCTACCTTGCCAATGAATCTTTGAATTGCATCAATAGGGTTTGTGGCATGCACAACACCAATCATTCCAACTCCAGAAAGCCTCATATCCTTGAACAATTCAAAATCGGAAACATTTCTTATTTCATCAAAGATTGTGTAATCAGGCCTTGATAATAATAATATATCATGTATTTCATCATTGGTTGCTTTGCTTTTTGAATATTGGGTTATCTCATCAGGAAGAATTAAATCCCTTGGAGCTTCAACAGTTTTAACAATTTTTCCCTGCTCCAAATAATAAACTGCTAATGCTTGGCAGAACGTGCTTTTTCCATTTCCAGGAGCTCCAGCAACAAGTATTCCTTCAGCCCTATCCTTTAATCTTTTCTGCAGCTTTTCATTCAAATTATATTCGCTTAGCTCCATTATTCTAACAGGCCTTACAGCAGTTATTTCCCACCCATCACTTAAAGGAGGCCTTGTTATAACTATTCTATAATTTCTGAATTGAACAATTACTGAGCCAGGTCTTTCAATTTCAACAAAACTTTTAGAATCAAGATTAGTTTTCAGAATAATATCTTCTGCATATTTTTCAACCTCTTTTGCTGTTAATTTTTTGCTGTTAATCTCAGCAAACACCCATTCTCCAGGTTTTCCTTTCTTAGCTTTAGGAGTAGTCTCTTCCCTTAAATGAACGCTCATTGTGTGCTCGTCAAAGAATTTTTCAATATTTAACAACCCAACCTCTTTTTTAACCTCAACGAACTTTGCATCAATTTGGCTTGCTAAAGCAATCTCATACTGCACAGAATCTGAAGTAATAAGTGTTGCGCCTCTGGTTTTTGCCAAATCCCTAATCAATGCATCAATCTCTCCTTTGTTTGCATACTCAATCTCTCTAATAGTTGGCCTTTGGCCGTCATATTCAACTTTAATTTTTTTTGAAGAAATAATTTTCTTAATTTCATTAATGCCAATCATTCCAATTTCTTGATTGGAATTAGCCTGATGCTCAAGCTCTGCAATAACAGCATTGTGTATGATTATGGTGCCTGTTATTTGGTTTTTGTCAATCATGCTTGACAAAATGCCTTCAATAATAACGCTAGTGTCTGGAATAAAAATTTCAGTTTTCATAAGAATTAATTACTTACTAAGCATTTAAAATAATTACTCTAAGAATTCTTTGCCATTCATGTAAGATTGAAGCATTTTAGGAATCAAAACTTTCCCCTCTTTTGTCTGAAAATTTTCAATCATTGCAATCAAGCACCTAGTGCTAGTCACTAATGTGGAATTTAAAGTATGAACCAAGCCCTTTGGAGGCATGCCTTCTTTTTCCCTGTATTTAATATTCAACCTTCTTGATTGGTAATCCTTAATATTTGAACAGCTTACAACTTCCCTGTACTTGTCTTGTCCAGGGAACCAGGCTTCAATGTCATATTTTTTGCTTGCAACAACCCCTAAATCTCCAGTGCAAATATTAACAACCCTGTAATGAATACCCAAGCTTTGCCAGAACTCTTCAGCAATTTTAAGCAACTCTTCATGAATCTTGCTGCTTTCTTTTGGCTTAGAAAAAACAATCATTTCAACCTTGTCAAACTGGTGAACCCTGAAAATCCCCTTTTCATCCTTTCCATGGCTTCCAGCTTCAGTCCTAAAGCATGAGCTGTAGCCGCAGAACTTTTTAGGCAATTCATTTTCTGTTAAAGTTTCATCCATATAATAACTAACCAACGGCACTTCGCTTGTTCCAATCAAGCTCATCCCTTCCCCTTTTATCTCATATAAGTCATCTTTTCCGCTAGGCAAATAGCCTGTTCCAAAAAAGCATTTCTCATAAGCCATGTATGGAGGAATCATCAAAGAAAAGCCTTTTTTTTTCAAAAAATCCAAAGCATAGGAAAACAATGCAAACTGAAGCCTTGCCAATTCATTTTTCAAGAAATAATTTCTTGCTCCAGCAACCTTTGTTGCCCTTACAATATCATACCAATTATTTTTTTCGCATAACTCTTGGTGCTCCAAAATCTTGAATTTAAAAACAGGTTTTTTGCCAAAAGTTTTAATAGTGACATTCTCAGAATCATCCTTGCCATAAGGAACGGAATCATCCATTATGTTTGGAATCTGGCTTAACAAATCAGTAACTTTTTTTTCTAAAGCATTGCATAACTCATCCAATTTTTCTATTTTTTTATTGTTGTCCTGCATCTCCTTAATTTTAGCCTGCTTAGTTTTCATCTCCTTAATTATGGAAATTTCCTTGCTTACAACATTTCTCTTGTTTTTCAGCTCATCCCTTTTAGAGACATTACTTCTCCATTCAGTATCAGCTTTAATGACTTCATCAACAAGAGCTAATTTATCAGCGTATTTCCTTTTTTTCAAATCCTTCCTTACAATATCAGGAGTCTCCCTGAATAATTTAATGTCTAGCATAGGTCTAATCAAATAACTTGTTTTTTATAAAGATATTTTTTTTAAAAATAGAAAGGTTTATATAAATAAATTCGTATTTTGTTACAAAATGATTGCTGATGCAAAGAAAAATTCAGAGGAATATCATGCCCTTGAAAGGCTTTTCACAAGCCAGCAGGCTAAAAGCGGATACTTAATGAGGCCTCTATTAAGAATGATTCAAAAAAAGGATGATTCAGCAAGATTAATCATTGAAAACAATGATTTTTCAGAGTTTGTGTTCGAATGGAGAAAGTATAACATTAAAGGTTCTTTTCCATTAAAATATTCACTTTCTTTCCCAGTGCCTTATTGCCTAGAAGTTTATTTTGATAGAGTTTATTCAAACCAGTCAATTCAGGAAACCGTCTCTGATGAGAGTTTAGATAAAGACTTAAGTTCTTTGTTTTTTTCCATTTTTCAAAAAAGCTATGAGTTGATTGAAAACCAAATTTTATTCCCTTCAAACAAATCCGAACTCCCTTTCATTGATGAAAAAACTTCAAAAATTTTTTATAAAAAAACTTGCAGCAATGCTAAAAAATTATTTGATCTTGACATAACCGATTTCATGAACCTTCATTATGATGCATTCAAGTTTTTAGTTAATGATTGCTTGGTTGAAAAGATTAAGTTCACTGCAGGTGATTCAACATTAACAATTAAGCCATACATATTTAGCGTAATTAAAGAAGAGGATAAAAGGCTAAAAATAATACAGCAAAAGAAAGAAAGTATTGAGAATGCTTATGCAAAATACAGGGCTTTGCTTGGAAATCCTTCAGGTTTAACTAAAAGCTTTTTCTAAAATACTGTAATAAAAGGCTAATATTTTCAATAAGGTTATTCCCAGAATCTCATTTCAATATTTTTATTAGTTTTTGCATACTTTTTCAGCTCTTTTATGAACTCTGCTGAGAACGATTTATCATTAAGGGATTTGTCCAGCACGTTTTCTCCTGGCTGAAACCTCTGCAAAACAAGCTTTGATGGCTTAACTCTTTCATTAATATTTTTTATATTGCTTAAAGAATGAAGTGTTGGCGTAACAGTCATCCTGAACTCATGAGGCACTTTGCTTTTTTTTAGCATTGTAAAGCTTTTTTCAAACTCTTTGTAAACTTGGGAGAATCCAGTGATTCTCTTGTAATCATCCTTGTCAAATTCGCTTTTTATGTCCATTGCAACAAAATCAAAAACTTTTTTTTCCATTAATTTACTTAACCTTTCGTTGAAAGTGCCGTTAGTTTCAACACCAAGCAATAATTCATGCTCTTTTGCCCACTCCTTAATTTTCAGTATTGCATATTCATAGATTAATGCTTCCCCTCCGCTCAAAATCACGCTGTCAATTATTCCCAAGTTTTTTTTTAACCTTTTGAATATATCCTTTAAGTAAGTTTTCTTGCTTATTGCTTGCTGTGAATAATTGTAGCAAAACTTGCATTTTAAATTGCATCCTTGGAAAAACACGACAGAGCACATGTGCATAGGGTAGTCAACGCTGGACAAATCCTGAACTCCCGCAAAGTACGCTCTCATAATAAAGCAATAATAATTATTGAGTATTTAAATTTTTTTAAAAAGCAATTAATTTAAATCAGCAAAGGATTAAAATAATAATATGAACAAGATTTTTTTGCTTTACTTATTATGCATTAGCACAAGCCTTATCTTTTTGTCAGCATATTTCAGCATAGTTTTTTTTGACTATATTGAAAGCGTTTTTTACATAATTTCAATGATTCTTTTGCTCAGCGTATTCTTTATATTGCTTCTTTCAAACAAGCACTTATTTACAGGAACAAGGCTTTTATTCATGTCTTTTTTCTTTTTAATAATGAATATTTCCCTGATTCTTTCAAAAAACTTGTTCATGCTAAACACGTCAGCATTGCTGATATTAAGCGTTTTTGAGCAGTTCTCTTTCATCTCTTTTGCATGCCTTTTAATCGTTTTTGCATACTCTTTGAATAAGCCAATTAATTCAAAGATTTTTATTTTACTGCTATGCCCTCTAGTTTTATATTCAGTATTCCTGCTTTTTTTAAAAGGCCAAAACAACGCTTCCCTAGATTCATCAATAAACTATTTTATACTTATTTTTACAATAATTTATGATTTCTTGCTTGCTTACAATTTCTACAATGCTTACAAGAACTCTGCTGAATTAGAAATGAAATCCTCCCTTATCCTTGCAGGCTTATTATTGCTTCTTTCTTTCAGCGGCTTCAAGCAAGCAGGGCTGTTTTTCTTTCTTAATTCAATAATGCTAACAACAGGCTCTTTTGTATTATGCTTAGGCATATTGATTGAAACTGATTTAAAATTTTATGAAAAACTCTTCAACAAAGTGCTTGATTCCTTAAATAAGGAGGCAAAAGGAAAATACGTTGCCTGGATTATGAGAGTATCTGGCAAGATGCAGGGCCTGCATTTAGACTATAAAGCTTCAAAAATAATCTTAATTGATAATCCTTTGATTTCGAACAAAGAAGAAACAAAAATGTATGATGACTTGCTGATTTTTTCAATAGCCTGGCTTAAAAGTCACTATAAGTCATCAAGCAAAATCATAAAGAACATAAAGGGTTATTACAATTTTCAGAAAATATTAACTAAAAAATTAAGCCAGTTTTCTCTTTAACAATCCTTAAAACTTCCTTAAAGATTTCATCAACAGTTTTTTCATAAGCATTAGTAACGCATTTGATTATAGGATAATTCAATTTTTCTGCAGTTTCAATATATAAATCATGCACTTTTCCTAAGTACTCCTTGTTTTTTTCATGATTATCCATTACTCTTCCTCGTTTTATTATTCTTTCAATCGAGTTTTCTACAGGCAAGTCAAAAACTATTGTCAAGTCATCCTTTGGCAAATTTTTTTGCCATCCAGAAATAGTTTCCATTAAGTCGTATCTTTCTTTGCCTTCATAATTTGCCCCCTGGTAAACCTTAGTGCTCAAAACGTACCTGTCAAGAATGACTATTATTCCATTTCTTTGCAGATTGATTAAATTATTTTTTTGAGCCAACTGGTCATTATAGAACAATTTTGCAACCTCTATTGGCAAAAGCTTTTCTTTGCCATGCAAATAATCATAGATTAATTTACCTGTGGGGGTATTATAATGAGGAAAATCCAGCAATACTGCTTTTTTGTTTTTAGCTAAGAAATAGTCAAGCAATTTTTTTGCCTGAGTTCCTTTTCCGCTGCCATCAGTCCCTTCAAAAACTATTATCATATTATCCAAAGTCATCTTAATCCAGTGCTTCCAAAACCACCAGCTCCGCGTTCAGTGCTGTTCAATTCATCTGATTCAACAATTGTTGCCTGCTCAACCTTTGCAAGTATTAATTGAGCAATCCTGTCGCCTTTAATTATTTTAAACTCCTCTTTGCCTAAATTCATAAGTATTACTTTAACCTCTCCCCTGTAATCTGAATCAATTGTTCCAGGAGAATTAAGAACTGTTATTCCTTTGAGGGCTAAGCCGCTTCTTGGCCTTACTTGGGCTTCAAAACCATTTTCAATTTCCAAGCTTAAACCTGTTGGTATTAATTTAATTTCCATTGGCTTAAGCACTGCCTCCTCTGTTGAGCACAAATCCATTCCAGCGCTTTGGTTAGTCTTATACTGGGGAATGATTGCTTCACTGCTTAATTTTTTTATTTTCAATTCCATTTTTTTCACTCTATATGCGTTTTTATCTCTTTAATTAGGTTCTGCTTATTAGGAACTTCTGAAAAAAATATTGTCTCATCATTGATTGCAATGCTTGGAGTTTCCATCACTTGATAAATGAGTGCGGTAAAAAAATCCTCCTTAATATCAACAACCTTTAATTTCAATCCAAGCTCTTTTGCAACCTCATTGCATAATTTTTTTGCAGCAGGACAATTAGGACATGAAGGCATTGTGAATACAGTTAAAATGTTTTCTTCTTTTTTCATATAGTATATTTCACCCTGTCTTTCATTTCAGCTTTTTTCCCTTCATTCCAGGATTTAACAGGAGTCAAATAACCTGTTACTCTGGAATACCATTCAACATTTTTGCTTGAGCAGAACTGGCATCTTTCACGCATCCCATTGCTCATCTTTCCACAATCCTTGCATTGAGTCATGTCTTTTGTAAAAGAGAAATAAGAGCACAACGTTTTTGTTGCAATTTTTTTAATAAAATCAACCAAAGCTTCAGGATTAGGGTTCTTCTCTCCCATGAAAACATGGGTTATTGCCCCTCCCATTAATAATGGGTGAAAGCTGCTTTCTGTTTTAATCCTATCCCATAAAGGAATATTTGCTCCAACAAAAACATGGCTGCTGTTAGTGTAATAAACATTTTTTGTTCCCTTTTCACCTTTAGCCACAGTGTTTGGATATTTGCTGTCAAGTTTTGCAAACCTATTAGCAGTTGACTCAGCAGGGGTTTGAACCAAACTCCATCTTTTACCTGTCTGCTTTTCCATTCTTAAAGTTTTATCTTTCATATAATTCATCACTTTCAAACCGAACCTTAAAGCATCCTTATCTTCATGCAATTGCTTTCCAGTCATAACTTGGGCTAATTCATTAAGCCCAACAAATCCAAAGCTATTAGTGCTAGTGTCTAGGTCAAAATAAGGTTCTCCTTCAAACTCTTGAGTAAGGAAAGGAGAGCCACCATTAAGCAAATACTTTCTAATAGTGTCTCTTTTTGCATCAAAAACACTTTTTGCTACTTCAAACTTATTATCTATTGCTTCATACATTAATTTCTCATCACCTTTGCTTTCATAAGCGCATCTAGGAAGATTAGCAGTAACTGTTTGAAGGCTTCCAAACCTTAATTTTCCCTCATTAATCTGCTTCATTTGCTTGCTGTCTGGTATTAAGAAATATCTGCAGCATTGGCTTTGAACAGCATCAGGCATGTAAGGTGCTGACAAATTAAGGAAATAAGGAGCTCCATATTTGCTGGCTAATTTTGCAGCTTTTAATAAAATATCATCATACTTACTAGTTTTAGTAACGCTTCTTCTTAATTTGAACTCAGGTTTAGGGAAGTTAAAGCATCTGCCTTGATAATCCCCTTCCATGTAAGTATCAATGAATGCATTAAGAATCATTTTTGATTCATCTTCATAATCAGCATAAGTAACACCTTCCTTAGTGACTCCTCCAGGAAGCAAAGCTAATTGTTTCTTTAAATAATCAGGAGCATCAAACTCTAAGCTAACACTTGTAAAAGCAGTCTGTCCTCCTCTGCTGAAATTAGACATGCTTAATTCGTAAATAAAATATTGAATGTTTTGCTTGATTTCCTCATAGCTCATTCCTCTAGCATAAGGAGCAAGAATTGTGTTTAAAAAATCATACCCCTGGCCTCCGCTAAAGCTCATCTGGCTTGCCTGCAAAACCTTAGCTAACTGCATTACTGCTGAATTCAAATGCTTTGCAGGCCCTGCAACAGCTGTTGAAACACCTAATCCATCAGTTTTAACCCCGTATTTTAAGAATAATCTTGCAGGCACTTCAAAGCAAAAAGGCCTGTTAATAAAATAATCCAAATCATGAATATGAATATCTCCAGACATGTGGGCTCTGCTAGCTTCCTTTGGAATCAGCCTAAGCAAAGAATACTCTTTTGATACTTGATCTCCAAATGATTTATGAACAAACTCAGGAGTATAAGGTGTATTAGCATTTTCGTTGTCAACGCTGTAAATCAATTTAGTGACATCATAGATGGGAAGACCAACCCTTGTGTATAAATCCCTTGCATCATTTAACCCGTATTTTAACAATTTAACATTAACCAATTCCCTTATTAATGGGCCGCTTACGTATTCAACATTCAACTTTTCAAGCTCATCCCTTACCTCTCCAGAGATTTTTTTAGCAATATTAACAGGAAGTCCAGTTTCTTTAACCAAGCTTTCGACAATTTTTTCATTATCCTGCTCTTCAATTGTGCCTCTATTTGTTAAAACGAGAATCTTCTTCATGTAAAGTGGTTAATAAGTGACAGTTTTTAAATAATACTCAATGAAAATATAACAATTATAATATATATACTAAACGTATATATTGGGCTTCGTTATTGAAATTAAATATAAAAATAACAACTAATTGGGCACTTTATTACTTAGTGTTTTCATTCTCTTTTTTGTAAATTGCAAAAAACTCCCTAATAAAAGGCTTTGAAGTAGTTCGCTTAGTTTTCTCTCTGTTAGAAATTATTAATTCATCAATATTTTTGATAGAATCTATGAAAAAATTCTTGTTAAAACTAATATACCTGTTTTTGAAAGTGTTCTTTAATCTTTCATGGTTCCTGCTTTTAGGAAGACGCGAATAATACATAGGGTCATAAGTTATTAATTCATTTTTGGATTCATTATACTCTAGTGCAATAAGCCATCCGAAACCAAGGTTTAGCTGTTTATACAGCTTGTTAAAATCCACAAAAACAATAACTGGTCCGTCTTTAAGCGCTTCAAGCAACTCCTCCTCGAATTCTTTAGAAACTATTAATCTCATACCTTTTGCCATTAATTCTGACTTAATCTTATTCTCATAATCAAGCAATCCTTCATAGTCATTCTTGTAATTCTCCTTTTGCCTAAAAAGCACAGTGTTAAAATTATTAACAGCCAAATTAATCAAATCATAGCTTAATGGAATTTTCAAGGGATTATTTATAGAAATCTTTTTTGCAGTCTTTACAGCAATCTCTGTCAAATCATTCGGCTTCTTCTCATTAATCTTCACTCCATTAACATAATCAGTCAATATTTTCAGGCAAGCAACACCAGATTCAAAACCAGTCTTGCAAGTATAATGCGGAACAAAAACCTTCATAACTAAAAATAAGCATGTTAGGGTTTAAAATTATAACCCTTAAAGCAATATTAATAAAATATTAAAACCTTCCTTATTCATGCAGGATAATGGAATCATTTCTTCCAAACAACACTTTTCATTTTTGCCATAAATCTTATGAATAAGTCCCTGTCAACATCATCTAAGACTTTCTTCCAAACAAGGAACAAATAAAGCAGGGATGATGCAAAAGAGCCCATTATCTTTAATATTAAGTTCATGTCAAGGCTGAAAAATAGCATGAGCGGCAGCGAAAACAGCACTATTTTTCCTGCAGATTTAAAATCAATCCTGTAATACTTTCTTGCTTTGACTGCCATAAAGACTAAAACCGCTCCTGCTGCGAATAACATTATCAGCGAAGAGTTGAAAGCATTAATTGCATAGCTTGAGAAGGCTAATATCACAACCAGCCTTATCACGTTTCCAATAACAGGGTATTTGTTTTTTCCAATGCTATAGCTTATTATTTCAAAAAGGCTGGAAACTATGTTAAAGAAAAACATTACTGAAACTATTTTTATTAAAGCATAAATCCCTGAGAATTCAGAGCCAAGCAACAAGTTTGCAGCAAAGCTGGAAGCAAAAAAGAAAAACATAAGCAAAGGAACAACATAAATTAGTATATAGTTCATTATTTTTGAGGAAACAGTTTTTATTTCCTCAACTTTTTTGCCAACAATGCTAGGGACTAAAGCTGTGAGTAATGCAGTTGAAGCCAAAGTCATTATCATGCCAACTCTTGATGCTGCATCCAAGTAGCCGAGCTCTAAAGGCATTTTTCCTAATATTAATGGAAGCAAGCCATTTGACAAAAAGATAGTGATTGTTCCAACATAATTAATCAAAGAAAATTTGGCAAACTCGGAATACTTATTAAACTCTTCATTTTTTTTTGAAAGTTTAAAAGCTTGTTTGTAAGCATAAAGAATATAGCAAACATAGGCGAATAAATAGCCGATTAATCCGCCAGTAAGCCCCAAATAGATTACTAAGGGGATTGCAGCAATTTTCGCAACATTAAAGATTAAATCAGCAATTGAAGTTGTTTTTAAATTGTTAAGTCCCTGAAGGATTCCAGGAGCAACATTCATTAATATAAAAAAAGGCATTGAAAAAACAACCAAAGGCAGATAATTTTTTAGTCCAGGATTATTGTAATAATCAGCTATGAAATTTATTGACAAAAACAATATTAATGAGCTTAAAATTATTAATGCCACTCTTGCTTTCAAAAATTTTTTCAGCAAATCAAACTGGCTGTTTTTGTATTTTGACAAAAAATAAGCCATGCTACTTTCAGTGCCCAATCCTCCAAACATGTAAAACAGATTCATAATAGTTGTTAAAAGCGCAAAGGTTCCGTAATTAATAGGGCCTAGCATCCTAATTATCAAAAAAATAGTAACCATTGAAATGGCAGTGCCTAAGCCTTTTCCGAATAATTGCCATGCAGTGTTTTTTCCAATAACTCCCAATTCTTTCATTATTAAAATATTACAAGCATTAATTTAAAAAATAATGGCAACATTACTAATATAATGGGTGTTAACCTTAAAGGATTATTGGAGCCTAAAAAGATAGAAATAAATGACTTGAAAGGCA
>JBAZGS010000007.1:0-67469 GCA_041652755.1 Candidatus Nanoarchaeia archaeon | reverse complement strand
TGCAAAGCCCCAGGGGAAACTAATTTAATTTATTAAAAAAAAATGTAGCCCTGCCAGGGATTCAGAACTGGCCCTTTGCTATTGCAAAGCCCCAGGGGAAACTAATTTAATTTATTAAAAAAAAATGTAGCCCTGCCAGGATTCGAACCTGGGTTATCTGGTTCAGAGCCAGAAGTCCTTGACCACTAGACTACAGGGCTGTTAATATCATTAATTAGAAATTCAAAGTTTTAAAAAATCTTTTATTTCTTCATAGCTGTAGACAAATCAATATAATACTTGCCTTCTCCTGCCTGAATAATCACTGGCTTTCCGCGCATCAATCTCCCAATATCAATCTCGTACTTGCCAGGACCCAAAATCCTGATAGTTTCTAGATCAAGAATAACAGGTTCAGTGCTTTTTAGCTCAGGAATAAGGCTTCTGATATCTTGCTCCATTTTTTCAATATCCTCTTTTTTTAACTTTTCAATAAAATTACTCTTCAGCTTTTCTTTTTTTATAAAAAAGAAGAATTTTGCATTGCAATTACTGCATCCTGTGAGCAATTCTTTGCTCGCATCATCATAAACTTTACCGCATTTAACGCATTGGTGAGGCATGAATAATTGTAATGCTCAATTGCTTTAAAAATTATGCATTAAAAGAATATTTAAAAAAGAATGAAGATAACAATTAATTTAATGGAATCAAGCGAATTAATCAAAAAATACTTAAACTTTTTTGAAAAAAAAGGGCACATAATATTAAAAAGCGAGCCTTTAATACCTGAAAATAACGCATCTGTTTTATTTACAACAGCTGGAATGTTTCCCCTCACACCTTATTTAATGGGCCAGCCCCATCCTTTAGGAAAAAGACTAGCAGATGTTCAAAAATGCATACGAACTGTTGATATTGATGATGTTGGGGACAATACTCACAATACTTTTTTTGAAATGCTAGGCAACTGGAGCTTAGGGGATTATTTTAAGCAAGAATCTTTGGCATGGAGCTTTGAATTTTTGACAAAGGAATTAAAAATACCCAAAGAAAAATTAAGCGTTACAGTTTTTGAAGGCAACAAAGATGCTTCACTGGATGAGGAATCATTAAATATTTGGCTGAAACTAGGTTTGCCAAAAGAAAAAATATTTGCACTGCCTAAAGAGGATAATTGGTGGGAATTAGAAACTGGGCCATGCGGACCTGACAGTGAAATCTTTTTTGACACAGGAAAAACTAGCTGCTCAAAAGACTGCAAGCCAGGATGCAAGTGCGGAAAATATGTTGAAATATGGAATAATGTCTTCATGCAATACAACAAGTTAAGAGAAGGAGTTTATGTTCCCCTATCTAGCAGGAATGTTGACACTGGAATGGGTGTTGAAAGAACAATTGCAATGCTTTCAGGCAAAAAATCTGTTTATGAAACTGACTTATTCATTCCTTTAATGGAGATAGTGAAAGAAGACGCACAAAAATATAATGAAAAATCTGCAAGAATAATCGCTGACCATGTAAAGGCAGCAACAATGATTTTAGGGGATGAAAGGGGAGTCATTCCTTCAAAAGTTGACCAAGGCTATATTTTAAGAAGGCTTATTAGGAGAGCCATTAGGCATGCAAGAACCATAGGGTTAGAATATATTGCTTTTGATAAATTGGCAAAAAAGACAATAGAGATTTACTGCAAAAGATATCCTATTTTAATCAAAAAACAAGAATTAATCCTTAATGAATTAAAGAAAGAGTATGATAGATTTAATGAAACTTTAGAAAAAGGGCTAAAAGAGTTTGAAAAATTTTCAGCAAATGATTTGTCAGGAAAAACTGCATTCTTACTCTTTCAATCATATGGTTTTCCAATAGAAATCACCAAAGAATTGGCAAATGAGAAAGGCATTAGTGTTGATGAATCAGGATTTAATGAGGAGTTAAAAAAGCATCAGGAGCTTTCAAAGCAAGGCGCTGAGCAGAAATTCAAAGGAGGATTAAGCAATGTTTCAGAATTGACAACTAAACTGCATACTGCCACCCATTTATTGGCGCAAGCCCTAAGGGAAGTAGTTGATAAGAATATTAAGCAGAAAGGCTCAAACATTACTCCAGAAAGGCTGAGATTTGATTTTAATTTGGACAGGAAAATGACTGCTGAGGAGCTGAAAAAAGTTGAGGAGTTGGTAAATGAAAAGATAAACAACTCCATTGATGTTAAAAAAGCTGAGATGAACTTTGAAGACGCTAAGATTTCAGGAGCTCAAGCAGAGTTTGAAGGGAAATATGGGCAAAGAGTTTTCGTTTATCATATAGGTGATTTTTCTAAAGAAGTATGCGGAGGGCCGCATGTATCTAACACTAAAGAATTAGGAAAATTCAAAATAATTAAAGAAGAAGGAATTGCAGCAGGAATCAGAAGGATTAAGGCAGTGCTTGAATAATTTCATCAAGTCTTACTTCCTTAATTTTTGATTCAGGCATTTTTATTACTAACTCTCTTGGGCACTGGATTGCTTCATCATAGCTTCTTACATGACCATGGTTGTCAACATGGATTAATCGATTTAATTCAGGGTTTTTAAGCAATACTTTTAATGGAGGATTGAATTTTAAATCAATTTGCCTGCAATAACTTAAAATATTAAGCAAATATTTTTGGCATGGTGTCTTTGAAAACATATGAATATTTTCCAATGAAACATCTTTAATCGCTAAATCAGCAGTTTGAAAACCGCATACTTTATTATTTCTAAAGTAATAAATTGTATTATTTATCAAATATTCACATTCAGTTGTCTTGTTTTTATTTGAAAAAACCAAGTCTCCATATTCAATAACATCTATCATTTTTTTTAAATACCCTTTTATCTTTATAAGTTTTTAGCTGCAACCAAATATTTATTTACAATATGGTAAATAAATAGTTTTTTTAATAGACTTACTTATATTTCAATCATGCTTACTAACCTTGAAAATAAGATTTTATGGATGATAGGTTATGTTGATTATGAAGCTTTTGATTTTAATTCAAAACTGCCTTTAATAAAATCTTATAATCAAATTAGATATCATGATGAAAAATTGCAAAATAATTTCATGTTAAATGGTAAAATAAAAGACAATAGCTTATTTTTGGTTGAATTAGACAATAAATCTTATTATGATTTATTGAGTAATAAAAATAATTTTTTGCCAAATCCTCAATCTTATGCTGAAAAAAATATAAGTCAATTAATTAATTTTAATCCCTCTTATGTAATACCCTATGCTTTTAAAACAAATGATTTTTTTAAAAATTGCCCTTGGTTTGAAAAAGTAGCAAAAAGAAGAAAGCTCATAAAAGAATATTTTATTTCTTTTTTAAGTGACATTAATGATAACTTTGAAACTAACAGTTATTCGGATATTGTATGTTTGTCTGGTAAAATACATGCATATGATTATATGAGGCCTGACTTCATCAAAAAAAATCTTAAAGGATTAATAATGAACCTTGCTTATTTTTGATCCTTAACTAATTCTTCTAAATTTTCTGAGTCAGGATCTCCTACAAATATGGAACTTAATTGTTCATTTAATGTATTAACAATATCTGTATGTAAGGGATTGTAAGGGTCTAAAGTTTCAAATTGTTCAGCTTGCATAAAATCTTTTTCATTAATAATCATAGTTATATCTCCAAGTGTCCCCTGTAAACCTTCATAGCTTCCATTTTTTAATGAAATACAAGTTTTGTACTCCTCTTCATCTATTAAACCATTAGTTTTTGCATATGAAATCATAAGATCAACTATTTTTGAAAGTTTTGAATAATAATCTCCTTTGACTTTTTCAATTCCCGGAATAAAAGAATATATTTCTTGCAATTGCTTTGAAGTTGCATTTATAGTTGCCTTTATTTTTGATACCTCACCTTTATTCAAATTTTGAAAGTAATTTTTCATTGAGTTGCTTTTCATACTCTTATTATGAAGAAAATCTCTTTAAAAACCTTGCTATTTTGTTACTACTTAAGAGTCAATAATTATCCAATAAATAACTATTAAGCCTATTTAAAGGCACTATATTGATGTTCTCAAAACACCCGCACAAATCCTCTTTATTAGTAACAATTAATGAAGTAATGTTTAATCCAAACAAATCATTAAGCAATAAGCACCGTTCTTTCTGCTTTATTGCACTGCTGACAAGCCCGCACTTCTTAGTCTTCTTATTATCCCAGAACTTACAATCAATTCCAATAATCACGCTGCCCTTTCTTGCAACTACATCAAACTGCCTTCTAATCCCATTAAGTGTTAAATTCACATTCCAAAAAGACTTAAAATTATGCAGTTCCAGTACTTGCGCTATAAACTTTTCAAAGCTCTTCCAGTCTTTCATCAATTAAATCAAAATTTTAGGCAAAATAAGATTATAGATAAAGCTTCCTTTAAGGCAATATTTTTAAAAACATTTCTTTACAATAAACCCATGAAAATCCAGATTAATGGAATAAATGACAGGTGCGAAAATGTTCCTCTTTGGATACAAAACCTAGGCAAAAGCTCTTATTTATTAATAGAACTGCCAGTAAAAAAAGACACAAATAATTTAATCTACAATATTTTAAACAATAGGCATGAGGATTATTTTTCAACAGAAAACCAATTCACACAATATGTTAACAACTACTTCAACACTAACCTAGGGTTCAGGGTTAATCCAATGATTCTTAAAATGATTTACAAAATAAAAGACAGATATGTCTATTGCCTGCCCATAGGGTGCATTGATAAATTTAGCTATAAAAACAGAGAAGTTGAGGATTTAGTGAGATTTAACAGAAGCGTAGCAATAACAAATAATGCCCTAGAAATTTTAAGAGAGTACCAAGGAACTATTGATTCCAGAGTAATAAAAATGGATGAATTGTTTAGAAAACTAAGCAAAATAGAATACTTAAAAAAAATCTACTCCCAAGGCAATAAGCTAAAATTCTTAGAGGAAGTATTGGCTTATTATTTCCTTTACTCCGGCTCTGAGCTGCAGCAAACAAAGCCAAGCATTTCAAAAGAAGTATTGGAAGATATGATAAACGTAAGCTTTGAATACACTAAAGACGAAAAATTGTACATTAATCCTTTAACGTTCAATAAAACATACTATAAAGTCAAAGAGTCATTTAATCCTGAAACAGTTAACATAATTGTTGGAGAGCCCCACAGGTTATTCCTAGAGCATTTTTTAAAAAAAGCATTTCCAGAGGTTTCAAGTGTTAGCAAAACATTAGATTTCCTGAAAACTAATGAGAACACTGTTTATGTTAATCAAGATATAAGAGTTGCAGAGAAAGAAAACTTAATTAAATTTTGATTACTTTCCTTGAATGTTTATCAACTAAATCTTCAAAGCTGATATTATGGTTTCCCTGCATTACTAAAGCATAGTTTTCAGCAAGGGCTGAAACTAAAACTTTCGGATCAAAATCAGAGCTCATCTTTTTTAAATTAGAGGATTCATACTTTATTATATTATTGAAAATTGATTCTTCATTCACTGCAAAATAATCCTTTATTTCAGTTCTAAAAGTCCCATTTGCATCAAAGCTTCCTGTAACCATTTTTTCTCCATCGCTTAAAACCATAAGCTTAGACATTTGCCCATTAATATCATTAGGGTCAATAGCTAAACCAAGCTCTTTTTGCACTTGCTTAATTAAACTTATTTTATTATTGTTAAGCATGATTTCAAGCTGATCCGAATTAGCTTTTTTTAGGATTATCTTATTTTTTCCAGTGTAAACATTTGAAGCGTTTATTAAATTCTCCAAGTTTTTGTATCCAATTTTTGCAAAAATCTCCTTATTTATCTCTTCATTCAGCTTATACGCTTGTGATAAATTATTCTCTTTCAAGGCTTTTTTTGCATTAACTATATAGTGCTCAATTCTTTTTTCATCAAGCAAGTAATATTTTTCTAAAATTGAGCTCATATCCAAATTTATCCTATCACTTAACTCTTCAACAGAGTAACCTAATTTTCCGCATAATTCTTCAGTATCTGCAGTTTTCCAAAGAGACTCTAGTCCATAGTTTAATCTGTGGTCAAATAATAATTGCTTGATTTCTTCATAAGTTTTTGCTCTCTGCTGGTCTTTTTTCTCCAAAAACAATTTTTGAATATCAATATAAATCTTTTTTTTAGTCCTAACTTCTCCAGTAATTTTTCTGAAAGTGTTATAGTTAACATAATCTTTTCCTTTGCTGTTTCTTTTTGAAAAAGTGATATTATAATTGCTTTCAATATATTGCTTTAGCTGCTCATTAGAATAATTGTCAATGTTTATTTTGTCATCCAATTTTAAAACATAATCCCTTATTGAGGTCTCCTTATTATTCTTAAAATAATTTTCAAGCCCAATTAATTGCTTATTCATGCTAAAAAAATAGTCATTTGGTTTTATAAAGCCTTATCTACCACTAATAGGGTGTTACTTCATCAATATGCTGATGCTTTCAGGATCCCTTTTAATCTGCTTAATAATCTTGGCAGGGCCAATAATGCTTGTTCCTCTCATCTTTCCAGTTAAAGTCTTAAAAATGAAAGATTTAGTCTTATCAATCCAAGTTTCAGCCTTATCCATGTGAAGTGAGCAAATTTCTATTCCTGAAAACTTTTTGTCAATATGCTTCATTGTCTCGCTTATCAGCTTAGCTTCTTCTTGGGGGGTTAACTGGGAGTCAAAAATCAAGATTTTGCTGTCTTTAGTTTTTTTGATTATGAATTTAACTTGCTGCTCTAAATCCATTGTTTTTAATATTTCAAAAGGAATAAATTCCAAATCAATCTTCATATTATTTATATTAGTCATTTTGCCACCTTGAAAATAGTTTTGTATAATTCATCCATGTTTTTTCCGGTTTTTGCGCTTATTCCAACAATCTCGTACTGAGGAAACATCTCTTTCACCCTTTCAATATTAGAATTTTTTAAGTCAATCTTGTTCGCAACAATTATTACAGGAATCTTTCTAGCTTCTAAGTTGCCCAAAATTGTCAGATTAACTTGATTGTAGGGGTCAAGGGTTGAATCAATAACAACCAAAACAACATCCATTTTATCCAGCCATTTTATTGCTTCAATTATTCCTTTAGTAGCTTCCTTTGCCCTAATTTTTGCATCTTTCTTCTTAACTCCATGCTTGATGAAGTCTTCAAAATCAATTTTTGTTGCAATTCCAGGAGTGTCAACTAGATTAATCACCAATTTTTTCCCGTTATTGCTCATTTCAATATGCTCAATTTCAGTGACTTCCCTTGTTTCATGAGGAATATTGCTTACTTTTCCAACCTCTTTGCCCAAGAACTCCTTAGAAATATTATTAGCCAAAGTGGTTTTTCCTGCATTAGGGCTGCCATAACAGCCTAATCTTATTTGCTTTTGCTTTCCAAAAAGCTTAGAAAAAAAGCTTTTCAATCCGTCAAAAAAACCCTTAGCCATAAACAAACTAAATACTTAAAGGTATTTTAAAATTTTTGATTTAATTATAAAAAAGAGGATGTTAGCAGCTTACCAAGTTCCCCCGTATTCCGGAGTACTGTTTGATAACGGTTAAAGGCTTAACTTCTGTGATCGAAACGGGAACAGGTGTTTCCCCTTAATCTATGGCCGCTAACAAGAATAATTAGATTACTTATTATTTTTAAAGGTTTTTATTGCGTCTCTTTGCAGATTTTTTTGAGGAAATAAATATTAATAAATAATTGATTAATATTTTTTAATATGAAAATTATTCAAATTAAAAAAGTGATGAAAAAATATAAAAAATCATGGGAAAATCAAGATTCAAATTTAATCCTAGAGTGTTTTACAAAAAAAGGAATTTATCAAGAAAGTCCATTATCAAAACCTTACAAAGGACATGAAGAAATTAAAAAATTCTGGGAAAATAACGTTAAAAAAAATACGAAAAATATTAAATTTAAATTAGGAAAATGTTATGTATCTAAAGATGAAAAAACAGGTTTTGCTGAATGGGAATGTAATAATGAATATAAAATAAAAAATGAAAAAAAATGGAAAAAAGACAAAATGGTAGGAATAATGATATTAAAAATGAAAAATAATAAAATTTCATATCTTAATGAATATTGGAATACTAAATAATAATCTTTATTGCGTCTCTTTGCAGATTTTTTTTAGGAAATTCTCCATTAAAGCCCTTCCAACCTCGTTGTTTTCAGGATGAAACTGCACACCATAAATCTCCTTATCCTTGTGCTTTATTATGTCAAACCTTGAATACATGCTTGCTGCCAAAGTTTCAAAATTTTTAGGCAATTCAACAATTTTATGCTGATGGCAATCCATTCCTTTAAGAATCTTCACATCCCCAGTTAATTTATTAGGTTTTAAAACCATTACGTCATAGAATCCTTCATTTTCAGGAATATCATGAATGGTTTTTCCTCCAAAAGTGTTTGCAATGTATTCGCTTCCAATGCAGATTCCAAGAACAGGAATATTAGTGTTTTCAATTATACCCTTAATAAAATCATACCTTTCTTTTATAAAATTAGTTCCACCTGAAAGAATTATTCCATTATACCTTGAGAATTTTGGCAAAGTATTATAATAATCGCTTACTCTGAACTTAATCCTGAACTCCCTTAGCCTAACAAGAAGAGTCTTCATATATCTTGACCCATTATTTACTACTAAAATCATGATACCACAAAACCTTTTCTCAAATATATATCGCTTAATACTATATAAATCTTTTTTTTATTAATAGGTAATCTTTAAAAAGATTAACTTTCCTAATAAGTTTATTAAAAAAATTGTTAGGGAAATTTTTTAGACAATCAAAAAATTCTTTACCAAAACTTAATAAATTAACAGAGACGTGTTTAATAAATGATAGAAATCTATGCAGTTGGAGGTTATTCTGGCATTGGCAAGAATATGACTGCAATAAAATGCGGCAATGAAGCAATAATCATTGATATGGGCATTGATGTTAGCAAATTAATGGATTATGAAGGGGATAGTTCAGAATTAAGCAATAATAAGTTATTGGAACTAGAGGTTTTGCCTGATGACAGGGAAGTATTTAAAAAATTAGGTCCAATGGTTAAAGCAATAACTTGCAGCCATGCCCATTTAGATCATTTAGGTGCAGTTGCAAAGATTTCTAACAAATATTCATGCCCAATAATAATAACTCCTTTTTCTTATGAAGTATTAAAAAACTTAGAAAAAAATCAGAAAGAAAAGATAAAAAACAAGATTGTAAGGCTTAATGCTGGAAAATCCTTCAGTGTTAGCAAAAATTTCAAGATAGAATTCATCTACACAACGCATTCAACTCTTCAGTCAGTAATAATTGCAATCCATACTCCTGATGGAGTAATAATTTACACCAACGATTTCAAATTTGATGACAACCCTACTTATGGCTCAAAAACTAATTATGACAGGCTTAAGCAATTAGGAAACCAGGGAGTTCTCGCATTGCTTGATGACTCCACTAGGATAGACAATCCAGGAAGGACTTTCAGCGAGTCAATAGTGCGTGAAATGATAAAAGACTTATTGCTTAACCTTAAATCAAAGAAAAAATTAGTTGTGCTCACAACTTTCGCAAGCCACTGCATAAGGATTAACAACATTATAGAAATTTCTAAAAAAATGGGAAGAACTCCAATAATTTTTGGAAGAAGCATGAAGAATTATCTGCAAGCAAGCACTAATGCTAAATTAATAGATTTTTCAAAGGCAAAAATAGCATCTTTTAATGCTGAAGTCGCCGAAGCCTTTAATAGGATTAAAAGGGTTGGAAAAGACAAATTCTTACTAGTGATGACAGGAAACCAAGGCGAGCCGAATTCAATGCTTTCAAGAATGGCAAAAGATGAACTGCCATTAAAATTCGAGCAAGATGACATAGTAGTATTTTGCAGCGAAACAATTCCAGTTCCTGAATGCATAACTAACAGGGCAAATTTGGAAAAGCAGCTGAAAAATAAAGGCGTAAGGATTTATTTGGATTTTCATGCAAGCGGCCACGCAGCAAGGGAGGACCACAGGGATTTGATAAAAATGGTTAAGCCTAAATTTTACATTCCAAGCCATGGAACTCCAGAGAAGCTGAAAAGCGGAGCAGAGTTAGCAAAAGAAGAAGGATACAAACCAAGTAATATAAAAATGCTAAAGAACGGGGAAAGCGTAATCTTAAAAAAATAAATATTCTTATGATTAAATCATCCATTTAATACATTTTTCTGTACTCTTCAATCTTTTTTTTTAACAAAATTTTATTGTTACTATAATATCTCGGAGCAGTTTCTTCAAGATTTTTTTCATCAAAAACAGTTTGGATTCCATTCAATAAAAAATACTCATTATCCAAACATTTCGAATAAATAATATTGATATTTAAAATATTATTATTTTTAATGTAATTGTCACATTTTTTTTTATCGCTTTCAGGGACTATAATTGAAAAACAATCAATTTGTTCTAACTTATTGGATAAAATATTGTCTATTGCGAATCTGCCTGTTGCTAGCCATTTGAAATCAGATTTTTTAAGTTTTTCAATTATTTCTGCCATGATATTTTCATCTTATTATTTAGATAAATGTCTTTAAAAAACATCTCTTCTGAAAATTTTTTGCCAGTTTTATATATGAACTCAACAAGCTGCCTTTCCTTTTCATTAAATTCATTGAAATTAAGTTTTGAATCTGAAGAATTTATAATATTTATAATATCAACCAAATCTCTTTGCCTTTTGTTTTTTATTTTTTCATAAATTTGTTCAATTGTTTTTTCATCTTTAAAATCCGTGATTTTTGATTTAATCAAATCGCTTACTTTAGGGATAAAAATATTAATTCCATAAAGATTTACTGTTTCGTGCTTAAATCCAGTTTCATAATCTCTTTCAAATTCAGCATTAGCTATTTTCACTTTTTTTCCAAAAGGAATTATATAAATATCTCCATGAATTCCTTCAGATTCTTTATTTTTTGCAGGCCCAACGTAATTAAAGCTGCATTTTTTTGTCTTTACAAGATTATGATTGCTTGACTCAAATTGATTAAATATATGCGAAGGCAATTTTTTTTCAGAAGTTTCATCACCCACCAAATCAACATCGTGTGAGCCTCTCCATTTTAAAATAATGTTTTCAGCTGAATATTTTTCCAAACCAGTATTTTTATATAACTCCTGAGCTTTTTTTATTAAATTCAATAACACCGCATAGCCCCCTATAACCAAATAAGAACTATAGTTTGAAACATTTTGAGGATTTAAATACGAGCTTGATTCAAATAATGTGCCCAAAACTTCAGCGTATTCAGGCCTTTTTTCCTTTAAATTAGCAAACATTTTCTTAAAATTAATAATTTCATTATTATCCAGCAATATTTTTTCTAATTCTTCTCCCATGAATAATTCTATGAAAAAAATCTTTTTATAAATGTTACTACTTTAAAGTAAATCTTTTTAATTGGCAATTTTTTTAAAAAGAAAAGACTAATAATTAATAATATGAAAATCTTAGCAGCAAGTGATTTGCATTCAGACAGGATAGCATCAGAGAAACTAGCAGAGAAAGCCAGAAAAAACAAGGTGGACATGGTATTACTCGGAGGGGATATTATTGAATGGGGTGGCAATATTGAAGGAATAATCGGGCCTTTCAAGAAAGCCAACATTCCAGTAATGATGGTTCATGGCAACCATGACTCGCCAAGTGATATTGATTTTTTATCAGAGCAGTACGGCAAAGAGGTTTATAATCTTCATTCATATTATAGGGAATTTGAAAATTTTGTAGTTTTTGGAATTGGAGGAACTGATTTTAGCCCTTTTGGATTCAGCGACAAAGAACTAATATCTAAGCTAAAAAAAGATTTTTCTAAATTCAAAAACAAGAAAAAAATACTGCTAACTCATGAGCCTCCTTTTAACACAAAACTTGACAATATTGGCTGGGACCATGTTGGAAGCACTAAACTAAGGGAGTTCATCTTAAACTACAAGCCAGACTTAGTGCTTACAGGCCATATTCATGAAACTTTTGGATTGACTGATTACTTAGGAAAAACCAAACTATTAAATTTAGGCAAAAAAGGGGCAATAATTGAGCTATGAATGCTTCATTATTCTTAATTGTAGGCAACAGCGCAAGCGGAAAAGACACTGCCATAAGCTATGCATTAAATAAAATAAGCAATTTAAAAAAAGCAAAAAGATACATTACAAGAGAAGCATCAAGCACTGAAGATTTTATTAGCATAAAAAAAGAGGAGTTTATAAAAAAAGACTATGCGCTTTGGTGGGAATCATATGACAAACTATACGGCGTAAAAAAAGAGGATGTAATAATTCATCTGTTAAATGGCACAAGCATTATTTTAAATATCAGCAGGGATGTAATCAGTCAAGCCAAGAAATTATGGGATAAAAGCTACATTGTTGAATTCTCTGTGCCAGTTGAAATCATTAAGCAAAGATTGGCTGAAAGAAAAAGGGAAAGCAATGAAGAGATAATTAAAAGGATTGAAAGGGCAAAGCAAGGAATAGACACTCATGCAGACATAATAATAGACACTTCCAGCCCTGATGCAAGCATTGCAGGCAAAAAACTGGAAGAATTCATTAATTCAAAACTAAACAATGAATAAAAGAAATCTTTTTAAAAAGTTTTATTTTAATAATATAAGTAAAACCATGAAAAGCTCTGAACTGTTAAAAAATTTGAAAATTGCCCTAAACAAAAAAGAGAATGATAACTCTTTTTCTTTAAAGGGAAAAGAGAATTATTTTGCTGCAAAATACTTATATGAAAATTTTACAGGAGAAATAATTGCAACAGCATTTAATGAAAATCCTTATTATGGCGAAAAAGACTTGGCATTAAAGTATAATGGAAAATCTTTTAGCAGGATAACCTCAAGCAATGCATGCAATAAGGAATCAATAGAGAATTTGTGCAAGCAATACAATAATAAAGAGTTTAATTTAACAATTATTCCTCAAGAAAAGGATTTTACAAAAATTGATGGAATGTTTCTAAAATGCAGCGATAACTCTTATCTATCATTCATTTCTTTGCATCATCCTAATGGCAATATTGGTTTAATAATAACAGATGAGCTGGCAAAAATCTACTTTGATTATTATGAAAGCCTAAAAAACTTATTTTAAAAACATTTATAAATAAGTAATGCGAAATATTTATAAAGCTTTTGTAGGGGGTTTTAAAGATGGATGAAAAAAATACTAAAAAATGTTCTAATTGCGGCTCAACCGAGTTTTTAATAGACAGGCAAGCAGGAGAGACTGTTTGCAAAAAATGCGGCTCAGTTATAGAAGAGGAAAATATTGATTTTGGCCAGGAATGGAGAGAATTCTCAGGAGACGCAGGGCAAAGCAAAAGAAGAACAGGAAACCCATTAACTTATATCAAGCATGACAAAGGAGTAAGCACAAAGATTGGAGGGGCAGGAGACTTAAACAGGATAGGCGGAAGCGAGAAAAAAAGGATTTATAGGCTAAGAAAATGGCAATCAAGAATAAGCACTGCACTAGAAAGAAACGTCAAATACGCATTAGCTGAATTAAGAAGGGTTGGAAGCTTTCTAAACATTCCTCATGTAGCAATGGAAGAAGCAGCAAAGATTTACAGAAACGCAGCAGAAAAAGGATTGGTAAGAGGAAGAAGCATGGAATCAGTTGTTGCAGGTGCTTTATATGCTGCATGCAGAAGGCAGAAATTCCCAAGAACCCTAGATGAGATAAGCGAAACCTTCTCAATAGACAAAAAAGAGATAGGAAAGACTTACAGGTTCATCTGCAGAGAATTAGGCATCAGGATACTGCCAACCTTCCCGCTAGATTACGTTTACAGGTTCGCAAGCGAGCTTAAACTAAGCCCAAAAACTATAAGTAAATCAGTAGAAATCATTAACAAAGCCCAAGATGTAGAAATAACAAGCGGAAAAGGGCCAATGGGGGTTGCAGCAGCAGCGCTATACGTAGCAACTTTACTATGCAACGAGAGAAAAACCCAAAGAGAAGTTGCTGATGTTGCAGGAGTAACAGAAGTAACAATCAGAAACAGGTACAAAGAACTAATAGACAAATTAAAGCTTGGCGATGTAGAAAAAGAATAAATCTTTTAATACTTTACAACAAGAGTTTCAATCTTAATAGTATTATTCTCTTTAGTATAGCTGCCATAAGCCTCTACTGTTCTACTCAAACTGCAAGCACTATGCATGCCCTTATAAGCCTTTGAATTAGAGTTATCTATTGAAAAATTAACATAATTTACTTTACCCTGAGAGCCATCATCATAAAATATTACTGCACTATTAATTGTTCCAGTAAGAGCACAATTAGCAAGGCAATTATTCATCCTTGGAGTTCCAATAATTTTTTCCAAACCTTCATTAGCCATGAATTAGTTTGTTAGAGATTTTAATATAAAAACCTTTTCTTTAATAAAATCATTTATTTTTATTAAAAATCTTCAATATCTCATCAATAGCCTTATCAGTCTTAAAGCCTTTAGGGTTAATATAAGTCCTATAAAAGCCAAGCGTTTCAATCCTAGGCTCAAAACCTAACTTATGCCTTTTAGCAATCAAGTCAGTCACATAAAACCACGGAACATTGGCTTTCAGCTCATTTTCAACCTTTCGGAAAAAATCAGGATAGTCATTGAAGCTTTTCATTTTATTCACCACTTTTTCATCATAGATTTGGCCAATAAATAAAGGGCCAATCAATTCAAACCTGCTGGTGCACTCGCAAACATCCTTAACTCCAATAACCCTGTTAAGGCATTTAGGGCAATAAGAAATATAATTAATCTGCTTCATTAACTCATCAGCTTTTTTTGCGCCTTTAACCTTCCTAAAATAAACCCTGAAATAATGCCTTGTTGCATGAGCAAATATTGGCTGCAAAGCAATATCATAAGTGCTTGCCAAATTAATGCACTCCTTAATAAGAATCCTGATTCCGCTTTCATAATAAAACTCCGACAAAAAGCTTCTAGAATGATATCTTCTAATGCAAGTTTTAGGGCAAGTCCCGCTTAATGCAGCAGTGTCAGTTGCGCAAACGCTTAATATTCCATTTCTTGACAATTTTTTAATTGCTTGGGTTATGAAATAAATCGGGCTTCCGAAAGGGTCAATATCTATTGCATCAACGCCTCTTTCAAGACTGTGCAATAACTCATAAGCATCAAGATTGTAAACTATGCAATTTTTTGCATTATTCAATTCAATATTTTTTTTAATATTATTAACAGCTGATTTCTTAGAATCGTTTAAAATAATCTTTGAAAAGCATTTAGTCTCCTTAGAAATTCTCAATGCCCTGAGCCCTGTTGCGCTCATCAAGTCAAGATAAGTCTTGTTTTTCCAGCCTAATGAATTAAGCAATAGCACATGAATGTCCCTGTCAAACTTTTTATGCTCATTAATAAAGACTTCATCAGCTTTTTTAGGAATTAACTCTTTCCTGCTAACATTAACCTTAACGCTTCCTTCTGAATAAATCATAATAAATAACTAATCAATTCAGATTTAAAACCTTTTTATTCAATTATTACTTCCTTAGAAATGCTTTGTCCTGGAAGCCCTTTTTCAAACAATGCCCTTATCTCCCCTCTTCTGCCGTGAAGAGCTGTGACTTTTCCGTTAATGTCATGAGTTTTTGCTTTGTAAACCACTTTTTTGCCAATTAAATCTTTAGCTTTTTTAGGGTCTTGTGGCATTATAATCATTTGATTAGTAGTTTGAGTGTGACTTCCTCTTCTGTAGCTCATTATTATTCCTTTCATATTAGTGATTTAATTAGACTTTTATTTTTAAAGTTTTGCCCTCAATAATTTTTGGATTTTTGGATTAATTCCTCCATTTTTATCATGAACTTATTAGTGTAATTATACATTATCTGCAGTTCTTGAGCATCAAGGTTGCCTCTTTTTCCATGCTCAATATCCTTTAATACTTGTATAATCTTTTTAGCAATCAAGTAATATTCTTCATCAATTAATTTCTTATTAACTAATTCTTTTATTGCCTCAGGTATTTGCTTTGGAGCAGGAGGCTCTTTGCCCATTTGCATTAACAAGCTTTGGGTTGCTGAAACAACTGCTCCCTGCAAATTGTCTAATAGTCCTTTGTTTATGCTATGGTAAGTCATTTTCATCAATTGTTTTGCTATGAATAATTGCCTTTCAGCATCCTCTGTTTTTGGCTTAATAAGTCCTGCGCGCAAAAGTTTTTGCAAGGTTTCAAAAAAGCCAGTGTCATAATAGACTTTCGCATCCCTTAATATTGTAAAAGTAATAGGGCTTCCATTGCTGATATAATTCCAAAAATTTGTTAAAAACATTATTTGGCAATGAATAATCTTGTCAACAGAAGCTGCCAATTCCTTGATTTCAGATTTCATGCTCTCTTCATCAATCTTTAAAGAAGCATTATCAATTAAGACAATTATGTCCAAATCGCTGGATTTGTCATAATTTGAACTAAGCCTGCTGCCTATTAAGCAAACGCTTATCAAATTTTCATACTTTGACAGCATTTTTTCAATAAACAAATCAATAATCTCAAGCATTATAATACTTTGATAATTAATTTCATTTAAAAACCTTTACAAAAGCTTTAAAAAAAGAATCTTTCCTATACTATTTCATGTTTAATTTACCAAGCGTGGCTAAACTGTATATTGATTCTGAAAATTTAACCCAAACAATTAAATTGCTAGTTAATTATAAGAAAACCAAAGCTCAAGCCCAAGCTCAGCCAAACTTTGATGAAAAAAGATTTAATGAACAATATAGTGCTGCTTACAAAATACCTATTGAATATTTAAATAAGATTGAAGAAATCAGCAAAGAAAGTTTCAAGGCTTGTTCGCAGGGATTAGGAAGATATGAATTAGTAAACCTTAACAGCTCTTTAGGCAATTATTCATGTGCTCAAGATAAATTTAAACAAACTATTAATTATTTTGATTCAACCCTTGAATCAGTTCTTTCAGCAGATGACGCAAATTTCACTAATACTACAGCAAAAATGCAAGAGCTTAACACTAATGCGAAAGGGGCTTTAACTGATTATATTGAAAGGTTCAAAAAAGACTATGATAATTTAACAATTGATGATTTTAAGGGAGCAAATGTAAGCAAAGAACTGGCAATGCAAAGATATGCAATTCATTTAATTACAACTTTTTTAAAATCAAGCCAATCAAATGAAGAGAATAAAAAAGCTGTAACCAAATTTGTAAAAGGATTAAAATCAACACAGAAAAAAACAGCAAACTATGAGGAAAGAAAGATTAAAATCAATACTAAAACTTCCGAAGGATTATACGCATCAAATCACTCTATTTCTCAAGGGGATGACATCTTAGGTGAAGGATACATTAACAAAAAGCGCTGGAATGACAATTTAGTAGTTCCTTTTTCAGAAGCAATTGAAGCATTAATTAATGAAACAAGCCAACAATTTGTCACCAATGAGTAATAAAAACATTTTTAAATAGATTTTATTCAATAATTAAGCATGAGTACTGATAAAACTTATAAGGATCTTGGAGAATTATTAAAATCTCATTGGAGTGTAGTGGATAATGCAAAAAACACTAAAGAAAACATTAATCAGTATTTCAAAACTTTTTCAGATTTAAGATATTTTGCAGATAGAACTACAGGAGAATTTTTATATAAAACTAATGAAAAAGGAGAATATGCAGGATTAAACTATACTGCTATTTATACCCAAAGCCCTGAATTAACAAAACTGAAAAAAGACGGAACTCTTGATGAAGAAGCATCTAAAAAATATGTAGATGAAGTTTTTGAGAAAACAAATGACGCTTTCAAAAAATTAAAAATAATCTCAGATTTCAGCAATTACTCAAGATTCCATGAAAAATTCGGAAAAGGAGAAGTAACTTCAAATTATCCAAAAATAAGCACAGATTTAAGGGCCATGAAAAATGTTGCAGTTATTTATGATACTCTTCCACTGTATATTGATAATGCATTAAGCCTTGTTAAACAAGTTGCAGAAAATGATTATAATGCAATAATTAAAGATAAAGATAACAATAATGCAATGAATTCATTTTTAACAATTTGCAATATCAAATATAAAGCTTTAGGTAATGAAAACTTCAGCATGAACAAGTATGTTGATGAAAAATTAACAAACATCCTTTCAGCTCTTGACAGCATAGACAATGATGAATGCAGCCAGCCATTAATGAATAAAAGAATAACAAATAGCCTTGCGAGCTATGCATTAGAAATAGGAATAGGCCCTGAAACTTTCAAAAAATCATTTTTAACTAAAGGTTTAGTAAATGCTTATAGACATGTGGATAAAGCTTTAATTGAAAAAGATCCAAAGTTATCACAATATTTCACAAAAGAAATGTATAAATCATTGGATGATAAAAAGAAAAAAGTAAATCCATTAGCTCAAAGAAACCAAGCTTCGGTTTTAGCATAAGTATTATTTAAAAATAAAAAACCTTAAATCTTTTTTTTTAATCTTTTTTCCATTTCCTTAATAAAAACACCAGACTTCTTGGCTAAAATATCATATTCTTTTCCTGACAATTCATTAACCCTTCTGTATTCAATGTCTTTGAATAATTTCTGCATATTAGAAAAAATAGTGACTAATTCAGCATTAACCTTCAATCCCTTTAATAATTCAGGAACCTTAACAGGGCTAGGAGCAACTTGGCCATAGCTCATAAGCATAGCCTGCGAAGCATCAAGCATTGCCAAATACAACTCTTGCACGCTGCTTAACAGATTAATCTTGCTCCTAAGAACATGCTGCGAAACCCTTGTTGCGCAGTTAAATATTGCTTCAGGAGTTGGCTTCAAATCACCCTTTAATAATAAAATCTTTAAGGGATTAAAAAATCCAGTGTCAACAATGCTAATCCCATCCCTTAAAATATTAAGCACAACAGGCTCTGAATTGATTAAGTTCTGGAAAAAAACAGTTAAAGTCACAATATTCAAATGAATCCTGCTGCTCACCCGTCTTGAAACCTCATTAATCTTGGAATTAAAATAAATCTTGAAATCATCATCGCTTATTACCTCAGAGTCATTAAAAACTATTAATAAGTCAACATCGCCTTTCTTTTTGTCATCCCTTGTGCTGCTGCCAAAATAAATAATGCTTTTAATAACTGAGCTGAACTCAGGATAAATCTCTTCGCTGAACTTTGAAGCAATTAAATAATCATTACCCTGCCTAAGAGTATTAGAATTTTTTTCTTTTTTTACCATGAAATATTCACTTATTAGTTATTTATTAATTTGTTGGAGTGCCGCTAAAACCATCCCTTTTATCAGCACTGCCTCCTCCAAAAGTAGTGTGCATTCCAGCAAAAGGCCCTCCCCATTGGCTCCAATGAAGATCAGAAACTTTATGCCCATAATTGCTGCTCCTGCTTGAATAAGGAGCGCTTAAATCAACATCCATTATTGACGGCCCTCTTCCCGACTCATACATTGAGCCTAAAACCCTAATATTATTCCTCGCCCAAACTTTATCAAACTCGCCTTCACCTTCATAGGATTCAATAGCTGCCTGGCCTTTGAAACCGTTCTCCTTTAAAATATCAAGCATTTCATCAATCTTGGCATTTCCCCTGCCAAGCATTAAATGGCTGTCTTTTCCAAACTCTCCAATGTTGTCAGCAATGTGAACTAATTTAATTCCAGCTTTCGCCATTTTTTCAGCCTCTTTTTTCAAATCATCATCAGTCCAATACTTGTTAGTATTAGGATTAATCTTTGCCTTTAAAGTATTCAAATGCCCAATGTCCATTGTTGAGCCTATCAATTTATTTGCAGTCTCCCTTGCTTGGTCATAATCAAGCCCCTCTTTATCCTCCAATTCTTTTGCGAATTTCTTCCTTGATTCTTCAACAATTTTAATAACCTCTTCAGGTTTTCCAAACTGATGCATAGGCATGTTTTCAATAGCTAAAACTGGCTGACTCTTAGTCTTATAAGACGCCATAGCTAGCCTAGTAATCTGATTAGGCATCATCTCATTCATGTAATCAGTTGCTGTGACAAAAACATTCTCCCCTTCCATGCCTCCAATTTTACCGCTTGTCAAATGAAACCTGTCAGATTCCAAAGTTCTTCTTTCAACCCCTAAATTATGGAAACCAGGAGAATTCTCCTGATGAATTTCCCTAAGCTGCTGCAATTTTATGTCAATATCTGAAATCTTTTTATCAACCTCATCCAAAGCAGTTGCATTAGCCATCTCAAAATGCTTCTTTGGAGTAATCTCAAACAAAGCATAGCCATTCTCTTCAGTTCCTTCTTTTAATTCATAAGAATTCTTATATGAATCAGTTATTGGAAGCCATTTGAAGCTGCTCTGCATAGGCACTAATTGTCCAGTGTCTTTTTTAATCATTGAGCCTGTTTGTCCATAAATAACTTTTCCATCCTTAGTCTTATAACCACTGTCAAAAAAATCACCCTGAGGGCCTATAGCATTTGAAGCATGAATAGTTAAAGGAGTATTTTTCAAATCAGCTTTTTGAGCCATCTTATCAGTGTTTTCAATAACTTTTTCAAAAATCCTAGCATTCTCATCCCTTTTTTCAGCAGAAATAACTGACTCCTTATTTTCTTCACCTCCAAAACCTAACAAATCAATGATAGGTCCATGAGTAATGAAATTCATCTTATTAAGCCTAAGCATCTCAGCAGTTGCATCTAATTGCTGCTGGCTTATCCTGTCAACATTTCCAATCCCTTCAGCGCCTCTTCCTGCTCCAGGCTGGTTCATTAAAATCATCAAAGTCTGAAAACCATGCTGAATAGCTTTAGTGGTGGAGCTTAAAGGGCTATTGCCCATTCCTGATTCATCACCAATAGTTAATCCTTGGCTGGATTTGTACAAATTGCTGTTTTCAGTAAAATAACTACTAGAATCAGTTCCAGTGAAATATTTAGAGTCAAAAGCCATAACAAATATTAGAGCATCCTTTTTTTATAATAATTATGCTTTTTGATTAATTAAGGCTTAAAGTAGCACTTTCAGTTGGAAGCCCATTTTCATCCTTAAAAAGAGTGTATAAATCCTTTGTTGCTTTTTTGAGTTTTTCCCTGAACTTATCCAAATCATTCTCATACTTAAACAAAGAAAACTTAGCTTTAGGCTTCCCTTTTTTTTCAAAGCTTATTCCAAACAAGTTAAGCAAGCCTTTAAACGGAAGAGTCAAGAATTCAAACTGGTTAAGAGGCTTAGCTTTATCATCATCTGAATCATCTCTGCCAATATAATCTTGCCCTCCTAAATACTTATCCAAATCTTCCTGCATTGCTTTAAGCTGGCTTCCGACAATATCCTTGAAAAAATCAATCTCTTTCATTGTTTCTTTCTTGACAAAATCCTCATAATCCTCATTTTTCATAATGTAAGGAGTGTAAGTTATCTTAGTTCCAAACCTATGATGATACGCTCTTCCTCCAGAATCAGTCTGAATAGGATAAGGACCTGTTTTAAATGAGAAGTCAACATCTAAAAAAGCAGTAACAAGCGAATCATTCTTTTGCCCTCCATCAATGCATCTAATCTTTGTTGTAATCAAGCTAGTGTCAAATCCTGCAAGCAAATCAGGATCAGTTGTTCCGCTTTTAATCTCCAACTGCTTTAGCAAAGTATAATAAGGCTTAATCCAATCAAGCTGAATCTTAAGGCTTTCAACCTGCGACTTTAAGAACTGTTTTTGAATCTCCTTTCTTGAAACCATGTCTTTTTTAAAAGCAACTTTCCATAGTTCATACTCCTGAAACCTTCCCTTTAAAATCCTCTTAATCCTGTCATTGCTTCTTAAGTCATCAATATCTTTTAAGGTTTCAATGGTCAAGAATGAATCAACTAAATTAACATACTCCATTCCTTGAGCAACCTGCATTTGATACATTCCTCCCCTGCCTTTTTTTGAATCAACCTCATCTAAGAATATTCTTCTCAAGTTCTGCTCAGCAGCAAAAACTTCCAGCTTATCGGATGAATCCAGCTTTTTTATAATATCAAGAACTGAATCAAACTCCCTTAAAGAATACAAAAGCTTAGTAATTGTCTGAACTATTCCAGCAACAATACCCATTGACTTGTCAACATTCTCTTTAGCAATAGCTCTTCTTTGGCTGACATCAGCAAAGAACGCGCTAGTAGGGCTCGCATTTAAAGACTGGTCAACTCTTAAAACATTCTTAAACTCACCCCTAACCTCCCTTAAAACGAATCCGTAAAACTTTTCAGGCTTTTCAAAAGGGGAAAGAATCTCAAGATTGTACTGAATTTTCCATCCATTACTGTCAATTATCCTGCTTTTTTCTAAAATTTTATCAATCTTTTCTCCCAACTCTTCAGGAGACAATTCTTTTTCCTTATCAGCCATAAAAATTTATTAGCAACCAGTATTTATTAAACTTTTTTAAAACAGCAATTATTGAATAATCTCATGAACTTGTCAAGTTTTTTTTATGAAAATTTCCTAAAAGGATGGAGCAGCTCAGAATCTTACAACATTTTTGACACAATGGCTTATGCAATCTTGGCAATAATTTTAATCTCATTAATGTATAAAATCTTGAAAGGAAAAGCAAAATTCAATATTAATCTTTTGCTAAAAATCTTGCCATTCATAATACTCGGAAGCATCATAAGGGTTTACGCTGACACAGGAGTTTATGAAAGATTTTTCTGGACAGTAACTCCAGGAATATGGATAATGATGATTGCCCTGTTTTTCCTGTCATTCTTTCTGGATAAGTTACTTGGAAAAAAAATCTTAATGACTTACTTGCCAACAATACTAATCCTTTTTCATTTGCCTAATTTTAACATAGTTAATTTTAAAGCACTGCCTTTATATGCATTATTTTTTTCAATCTCAATTGCTCCACTGTTTTTGCTCAGAAAAAAAATACCCTTGCTTTCTGACAAATTAAGCCTTGCAGCAATAATGAGCCACTTGTTTGACGCAACAAGCACTTTTGTAAACATAGACTTCTTTGGATACATTGAAGTTCACATTGTCGGAGGATTCTTCACGCAATACTTTCATACAGGAGCAGTAATGTATGCATTAAAGCTCTTAGTCCTGCTGCCCTTGCTTTATTACTTAAACAAAGACCCGGACAAAGAGTTTGGCAATTACTTAAAAATAATAATCTGCGTACTCGGGCTCGGCCCAGGAATCAGGAACTTTATCACAATACTTTTAGGAGTGTAATTATTGGTAATAATATTCTCCTTTTTCTTTCTGCTCTGAATCTAACTGGCTGTTAAGCTTGTTAGCCCTAGGCCTTTTAGTATCCTTATCTCTTCTGAAAGTAATATTTAATTCCTTAAGGAACTTGTTCATTCCATCCCTCATCTGCATTGGCCCATAAGTCTCACCTTTCAGCCCAGGAGTTCCTAAAAAAATCATTAATTTATCGCTCAAATAATCCATGAACAATATATCATGGTCAATGACGAAACAGCTTGCTTCCTTCTTTTTAACAATATCCCTAATAATGTTTGAAACATTCAATCTTTGCTCAACATCCAAGTGCGCGCTAGGCTCATCAAGCAAATAAACATCAGCTTCCCTAGATAAGCATTCAGCAATAGCAACCCTTTGAAGCTCTCCTCCGCTAAGTTCACTAACTTTTCTTGAAAGCAAATGGCTTAAGTCTAATTTCTCAATCAATGAATTGCTGCAAGTTTTCAAATAAACCCTGACAATGTTATCATCTTCAACTGAAATATACTGTGGCTTATAGCTTATTTTAATAGAGCTGTCAATAGTTCCGCTGTCAGGCTTAATCACTCCGCTTAAAATTTTTGCAAAAGTGGTTTTTCCAATGCCATTCTCACCAAGTATTCCAATGATTTCATTTTTCATCAAAGAGCCAGGATTAATCTTTAGCTTAAAATTTCCTAACTTTTTACTAACCTCTCCCCAGCTTATTAAAGGAAATCTTGACAATGAGATAACTGGAGCTTTAACATCAAACTTTATTTCGTTCTCCCTAAAGCGCATATTATCCTCCTTAATATAACCATATAAGTAAGTATTGATTGCTTCCCTAATGCTTAACTGGTTGCTGACAATCCCATAAGCTCCGCTTTTACCATAAATAATATTGCCCAAATCCGCCAAGTAATCAAGCATCACTAAATCATGCTCAACAACCACGCAAGAATCTTTAAGCAGCCCAACTTTCCTGATTACATTAGAAATCTTTAATCTTTGCTTAATATCCAAATAACTGCTAGGCTCATCAATGAACAATAATTGAGACTCTTTCACAAGGCTTGCAGCAATAGCAACTCTCTGAAGCTCTCCTCCACTAATCTCATCCAATTTCCTATCAAATAAATGATAAACTTCTAATTCTTTAGCAACCTCATCAATTTTTTCTGAAAAACTTTTAAGCAACTCCTTAACAGTTCCCCCAAAAGCCTTAGGAATGCGCTCAATATACTGAGGCTTATAACTAGTTTCAACACCTTTAGTATACAAGTTTTCAAAATACATTTGCCCCTCGCTTCCTTTAAAATACTCAATAACTCTTTGGCCGCTAGCAGGAGAATTAAACTCCCCGAAATTAGGAACAATTTGGCCTGACAAAATGTTTAAGCAAGTGCTTTTACCAATACCATTAACTCCAACCAAACCAGTTATTTGATTCTTCACAGGAATAATTAAATTGAAAAGCCTGAAACAATTAAGCCCGTAAGAATACAGCTCCTTTTTTTCCAGCTCTTTAGGAAGATTAACAACCTTAATAGCATCAAAAGGGCATTTCTTAACGCAGATGCCGCAGCCAATGCAGTTCTCTTCAATAATTGAGATTTTGCCCTCCTTGCCTTTGATTATGCAATCCTTTTCATCCCTATTAATGGGGCAGAATTTCATGCAAACATAATCGCACCCTTTGCCTGCAGTGCATTTTTTCTTGTCAACAACAACAACTCTCATACTATTAAAGAACAATTAAAACAAGATTTAAAAAGATTTCAATCAAACCAGCAACTATTTAAATAAAAATTTTTTAAACTAAAAATTAGCCATGAAAACAAACAATTATGACACTTCAATAATAGCTTTAAGCGCTTCACTGCATCATTTTCCAAGCCATAAGGAATACTTATGCAGCAATAATCATTTCACAAAACAGCAATATGATGCTTATATAAAAGCAAACTTCAAATGGCTTAATGAAGCTGCAAACCCAAATTACTGGAATAATGTTTCTAATCTAAACAGGGCAATAAATTATTTAACAGCTAACTCAAAAAATGAAAAAATATCAAGAACCACTTTCGAAAAATTTAACCTCAGAGGATTGCTTGAGAAATATTACGGAAGCGTTTACTTACTGCTAAAAATAAGCTATCCAAAAAATGAAACGCTTAACCATGAACCCTGGAAATTAACAAAGATTAATCATGACTTAATGCTTAAGCAGCTTCCAATAGGGTATTTTTACAACCCAAGCAACTCAGAGTTTTTCAACAAAATTCAAAAGAATAACTCAATCAATAATTTCATAAGAGCAGTTAAGCAATTGGACAAAAACTATGAATTAAGCGAGCTGTCAAAAAAAGACTATATTTATGAAGGGCTTGGAAACCTAATATACTCATTCAAAAAAATGCCAAACATTATTGAATTCTACGAAGAGCACAAGCATGACAGGTTCATAGACAATAACAAAAAAGCAACCCTTGAAGAAGTAATAACTGCAAGAAATTATGACATTAACCCTGAAAATATCATTCTGCCAACAACTTATATAAGAAACAAGACTAAGAAGTGATAATCTCAATAATATCCCTATGCTTAAGCTCGTACGCTTTTCCTAAAACTTGCCTAGTTTTCACATTAATGGCTTTAATGAACTTGTCACCTAAATCCGTGTGAATAGTGTAGGCAAAATCAAGTGCAGTGCTGCCTTTAGGCAATAAGAAGCAGTCAGGCAAAACCCTTCCATGGCTATCAGTAAGCCCTTTAGTGCCTCCGGGAAAAACAGCAATGTAATGCAAGTAATCAAATACAATATAATCCATTATTTCCTGAATGCCCGTTGAGCCAAACTTTTCCAAAAAATTTTTCATAAAATATAAAGCTTTCAATAATTTTTCAGGCAAATCATTTTTAACAATCTCAAAACTATTATCTCCAGGAGCATACGTAATCACTCCCTTATTATTGGCTTCCCTTAAAGCCAGCTCAACCTCAGCGCTGCAACCAACAATCTTGTAGTCAGGAAACATTTTTTTCAGCCTCTCCAAATTCTCCAAACCATTAGACTTGTCAATCTTATTAGCAGCAATAACCATTGGCTTAGAAAGCTTCCTTAGCTTAGAGCAAAATTTGAACAAATCCTCATCGCTCCATTCAGCCGGCTTATTAGTTTTAAACCCTTCAATAGCCACCTTAACATGTTCTTCATTAATTTTAAGTCCGCTGAATTGTTCAGCAATCTCCTTAACCAATTCCTTATTGCCTTGCTCTAACCTTCTTGCAAACTTAGTCCAAGAATTTTTCAAAATTCCAAAAAACCAGTAATCCAACTCCTCTTCCAAGAACTTAATATCATTGCAAGGGTCATAAGAGCCAAGAGTAACATTCTCGCCCTTATCATTCGTTGCTCCGCTAATATCAATCACATGAATGAACGCGTCAGCTTGCCTTAAATCATCCAAGAATTGATTGCCCATACCTTTGCCTTCATGAGCGCCAGGCACTAATCCAGCAACATCCATCACTTCAACACCAACAAACCTTGTTCCATTAATGCAGAAACCATTCCTGGGATTGCACTTAACCCCGAATTCGCTGTCAATGCACTTAACCCTAACATGCCCCATTCCCCTGTTAGGCTTAATTGTAGCAAAAGGGTAATTCTCAATCAAAACATCCATTAAAGTCAAAGCCTTAAAAAAAGTGCTTTTTCCAGTGTTAGGCTTACCCACAATTCCAATCAACATAACAATAATTACAAAAATGAACAGGTTTTTTAAAGCTTATTCCTTAACCCATAATTTCACGCAATAAAGAGTCTCAAAATCAAGCCTTAGCTCTTCTAATATTTTATAACCATAACCGAAGCTTTCAGCATAACTGAAAATTTCAAAAGGGTCGCTAATGCTGGAGCAAATAAGCAGAACACAACCTTTAGGATTCAAATACTCAACTGCCTGTTTCAAAAACTCAATGCTTAACTCGTTGCCTTTCTCCCCGCCAACCAAATCATAATCCTTGCCAATATCAAGATGCTCCTCATTAGGCAAGTAAGGAGGATTAAAAACTATCAAGTCAAACTTTTCATTCACTGCCAAAAACAAATCACTATGCTTGAATTCAATATCAGAAAAACCAGCCTCTTTGGCATTCTTTTTAGCCAAAATAACAGCCTTCTTGTTCTTGTCAACTCCTAAAATTATGACTGCTCCGCTGGCCTTGGCAGCAATAGCTTGAATGCCTGAACCAGTTCCCATATCAAGCACTTTTTTATCCTTGCTTAATTTGCTGACCCATTTTTTTAATAGATAAGAGTCTTCTCTTGGTGAATAAACCATAAAGCAATTAAATAAACACCTAATTATTAACTTTTATGTTAATAACACTATTAATACCTTTAAGCTATATAATTGGGACAATAATCTCAAGAATCACAAAAGATGAAATAATAATAAGAAAAACTTGGTTCAAAAATTGGTTTTATTTACTTGCACTAATCATTCCATCCTTGCTTATTGGAGATGAATTTACAATAATAATATTAAGCATAATAAATTATATCAAATCATCATTTGATTTAACCTATAAAAAAACTTTCAAATCAATCATTTTATGGAACATATTATTATTAATAATTGGTATTATAATTATTGTTGATTGGTGACTGCCATGAAAATAAAAGCAACAATAAAAACCTGTCAAAAAATGCAAGCAATAAAAAAAGAAGGAGATATTTACAAAATTAGCCTAAAAAATGAAGCAATAAAAAATAAGGCAAATTTTGAATTAATAAAATTACTAGAAAAACATTTAGGCAAAAAAGTAACAAAAATCATAGGAGCAAAAACCCATGAAAAATTAATAGAGCTTGAGTAATTTTAATATGGAGGCTCTTCAGTATCGTCAGCAGCATAAATTATTTCTATTACTCCATCACCATCAATATCTCCAAGAGCTAAAGAATCTCCAGGATAATTATAAAAATTTGCATTACATAAATATTTTTGGCTCCATTGCTCAGTGCCATTAGTTCCATAAAGAATCATTATAGACAAACAAGTAGGATTTGAATCATCAAGTTTAGAGTAAAGAATATTTTTTATACCATCTCCATCAGGGTCCCCAATAATAGGATATGATTTATAACTATTACCTCCAACATCACTATCAATAAAATTCCACATCAAAGTGCCATTATTAAACAATGCAGTAACATTATTATTAATTGTAATAAAAACTATATCACTTATTCCATCATTATTAATATCACCTATTGCGGGACCTTCCCTAACATCTGAAAAAGCATTATAATTCCACATCAATGAACCATTAGAATATAAAGCATAAATATAATTTGTTGAAGCTCCAATAACTATTTCTAATTTTCCATCATTATCCAAATCCGCCAATGAAGGAGATGAACCAATCTCGTAAGCCCCTCCAATATTATAAGTCCATTTAACTGTTCCATTATTTCCATTTAAAGCATAAATATTGCCATAATCTGTTGCAAAAATAATCTCAACTATTCCATCATTATCTAAGTCTGCAGCAGCAGGAGTATTTTTAGTAAAATAATTTTCTATCATATATTTCCATATTAATTCTCCAGTGCTTACATTAAAAACACCTATAGTATTGTTTACAACACCGCTGAAATAATTATTATATAAAAAAATTATATCTTCCTTTCCATCTCCAGTAACATCTTTTATGTTAATATACTTTTTTGGAGTATAAAGCCATGATGCTGAATACAAATGATATAATGGATTACTCCATTTGTAAGTTCCATTTTGTGCATATAATGCGTAAAGCCCGTCATAATTACTTGTAATAATATACCTGTCATTATTTTCATCAGGAGAGGTTATAGCAAGAGTTTTTCCAATCATTACATCTGAATTTAATGATGAATCATTCCACATTACTGAATAATTGTTTCCGTAAAAAACTTTTAATCCAGTTGATCCCCTTATTATTATCTCTAAATCATTGTCATTGTCAACATCAGCCAATAAAGGAACTGAAACAAAATTGCCTAATAATCCTGGGGTAGTGAAGTTTTTGACTTCAAAAACTCCTGGCTGAGAAGGTTTAGTAACTTCATTGCTGTATCCTGAATTGTTTGAATCATGCATGAATAAATGCCATGAAACACAATCATTAGTGCATGTTCCGCTATTCTCCCAAAATTGGCAGATATTATCACCGCAGAAGCATGAACCTGAATTGAAACTGCCGTTGCAGCAGTAGTTTGTTGAATTATAAAAATTATCAAGCGCTCCGTCATCTCCGCAGCAAGAGCCATTATTTCCATTTAAAGAGCCAGTGAACCAAGTGTTGCTGATATTATTGTTTAAGCAATCAATTAATGAAGAATCAGGGTTGCTGCTTTGGACAAATCCACTGTCTTCAGTGTTCTTATTGGCAGGGCTGGTGTCAGTCACAGTTTTTCCACGATTATAGATTAATTTTATCTCCAAATCCTCTCCTGCCTGCTGGGCATTAAAATTAATCTCCCTTAATTCACCTGGCTGAATTGGCGAGTCAAGGGTGTAGTTGAACAATTCGCCATTAATGAAAACAATAACCTCATTAACAGGGCTTGAGCCATCATTCCTGACAATTGCCTTGCTTCCAGTTATGCTCACTAAATTAAGCCTTGAATTGTCAGTTATTGGATTATTATTAATATCAACACCTGACTCTAAGCCCAAAACATTGGAATTGATGAAGAAGAATGCTGAAACGCTAGCAACAATAGTGATTAAAACCAATAAAATTACACTTATGACTGGGGTGATAGATTTTTTTAGCTCTTTTTTTATAGGTGTTGTTATTTTATTTTTTATATCTATCATTATAAGTTAAATTATTAAATCCATAATTTAAATACTTATTTTATGAAATTTTTCATAAAAACTTACGGCTGCTCGCATAACCAAGCAGATTCATTATTCATGGCTGAGCTATTAAAAATTAAAGGGTTCAAAGAAGCCAAGAATGAAAGAGAAGCAGATTATATAATAGTCAATACTTGCACTGTGAAAACTCCAACAGAGCAAAGAATAAAAAGATACATACAAGACAATAAGGACAAGAAATTAATAATAGCTGGATGCATGACAGCCACTCATAAAGAATTATTCAAAAACTATCCCTTAATTGGCTGCAACAATTTATCAGACATAGTGAAAATTGTGAAAGGAGAGCTGAAAGAATCGCTGCAAAAAAATAATAATAAGACAAGATTAATCCCTTTAGCTAAGAATGAAGTAATAGAAATAGTTCCAATAAGCAAGGGGTGCTTAGGTGATTGTGCCTACTGCGCAACCAAATTAGCAAGAGGAAAATTATGCTCTTATGAAATTAAAGATATAATTAAACAAATAAAAAACGCATTAAAAAATAACAAAAAAGAATTTTGGCTAACAGCAGAAGACACAGGTTGCTATGGAATTGACAAAAACACTAATTTAATTAATTTACTTAATGAAATAATCAAAATACCTAATTTTTTTAAAATAAGAATAGGAATGATGAATCCAAAATATGCTAAATTATACAAAGAAGAATTAGCTAAAATATTAAGCAATGAAAAATTCTACAAATTCATCCACTTGCCAATACAATCAGGAAGCAATAAGGTGCTGAAATTAATGAATAGGCATTATTCAAAAAATGATTTTATAGAAACTGTCAATTATTTAAGAACTAAGGTGAAAGATATAACAATAGCAACTGATATTATAGTGGGCTTTCCAGGAGAGTCAGAGAAAGACTACGAAGAAACCTATGAATTAATTGAGCAGTTAAAACCCCAAGTAATGAACATAAGCAAGTACTGGGATAGGCCTTTCACTGAATCTAGCAAGATGAAAAACCAAGTAAGCTTAACTGACAAAAAAAACAGGGCAATAAAATTAATGAGCCTGCACCAAAAACATATCTTGCAATTAAAAAGAAAACTATGCATGGATTACGCGCTAGTTGACGAAGACGGCTACGCAAGAACCAGCAATTACACAAAAATAAAAACAGCCCACAAATTAGGGGATTATTATATAATTAACATTACAAAGAATAATTTAGACCTTTTCAAAACAAGGAATTGAACTCTTCAAACATTTATCTTTTGGAATTATAATAAATTTCATAATCTCCATCAATATTGTCCTGCCAAACAACATGAACCACACTTCCATCACTGTATATTTCTGGAAGTTCTGACGCGTATCCATCATCCGAGGTTATTGCTTCTTCTGTGCCCCAAGTGCTTCCACCATCAGTGCTTTCTATATAATATATTTCTGATTGTCCATCCTTATTGTCCTCCCAAACAACATGAACATTATTATTGTTAACATATATTGCAGGATCTACTGAATCATAAACATCATCAGTGCTTAAACGTGTCATAACACTCCAAGTGCTTCCACCATCAGTGCTTTTTCTGTAATAAATCTCTGAATTACCATCACGAGTATCTCCCCAAACAACATGAACATTACTTCCATTAACTGCAATATCAGGATCTATTGAGGTATAACCCTCATCATAACTTAAATTAGTTATCATTCCCCAACTAGCACCATTATCATTGCTGCTTCTATAAAAAACGCCATCATTAAATTCATCATCTTCCCAAACCACATGAATGTAGTTTCCGCTTACAGCAATAACGGGGTAAGTTGATACATATTCATCACCTGCTGAAGTTATAATTATGGGTGTGCTCCAAGTGCTTCCACCATTAGTGCTATTAGCATAAAAAATATCAGTTCCACTATAACCTCCATTTTGCCATACGACATGAATATTATTTTCACTTACTGATATATGAGGACGAACAGAAGTAACAGGTAATCCTTTAAAGAATTCATTCCAATTCGCACCATTATCACTACTATTAACATAAAATACTTTAGCACTAGATTCATAATCCTCCCAAACCACATGAACTTTGTTATTATATACATCCACAACAGGCCACAATGACATATGAGTATCATCAGATGAAACTAATGTTTCACTATTCCAAGTCAAACCATTATCACTGCTATTAATATAATAAATTTCAGGATAGGGATAATTATCCCTCAAATCTGACCAGAAAACATGAACATTATTTCCATTGCCTGATATTCTTGGCGCACCAGAGTTATAAACATCATTAGATGATAATCTTACCTGAGTGCCCCAGCTAGGTAAAGAACAGTCAGATGGACAGTTTCCTTCTGTTTCCCAACTTTGGCATATCCCATCTCCGCAATGGCAACTTCCTGTATTAAATGCTCCGTTGCAGCAGTAATTTGTTGAGTTGTAAAAATCATCTGTTGCTCCGTCATCTCCGCAGCAAGGGCCATTCAATCCGGAAAAAGTGCTAAATATAACAGAGACTGAATCTAGATTTCTGTTTGCAGTAACAAAATCTAAATTGCCATCATTATTGAAATCTGCAGTGCTGAAACTAAAAGAATCATCATTGCCAGCAGCAAAAATAATTGATGAATTAAAAGTGCCGTCGCAATTCCCTAAACGAATGCTTAAATTATAATGAATTCCTGCAAAATCCAGGCAACCATCATTATTGAAATCTCCAACAACACCATCTCTTGGAGAAATGCCTAATGAATATGAAGAAATGTTATCTTGAAAATCTCCGCTGCCGTTATTTAGTAAAACAATCATTGAATTGCCAAGATAATCTGAAGCTAAAATGTCTAAAAAATCATCATTATTGAAATCTCCAAAAGTGACACTATCCTGATCTGATCCAACATCATAATCTCTGCGAGCAGTTTCAAAAGTGCCGTCTCCATCATTCAAAAACAAGCTAACAGAATGGCTTAAATAATTGTTAGAAACAATATCTATCCATCCATCATTGTTTACATCTCCTACTGCAACACTTCTAGGGTCATCAATAACACTATATGACTCATTAAAATTGTCAAAAGTGCCGTCTCCATCATTAAGCCTCACAACAATTTTATCTAAATAAGCAGCTGTGCCAATTATATCCATCCATCCATCATTGTTCACATCCCCTAAAGTTAATCCTGTTGAATATGAACCAATTAGGTAATCATTTCTAACATTGTCAAAAGTTCCGTCTCCATCGTTTAATAAAACATCCACTTGTGAATTAAGCCAATCATTTGATACTATATCCATCCATCCATCATTGTTCACATCTCCAGTTGCAACATCCAAATGATAATTACTTCCGATATTATAATTATTAATGCTGAAATTTCCATCTCCATCATTCAAAAAAACACTCACAGAACTGCCTTGGTAATTAGTTGAAATTATATCCATCCATCCATCATTGTTCACATCACTTATGGTAATCCCTTGAGGATCATTTATTACTGAATAATCAATCTTGTCTTCAAAATTCAAGGTGTGAGACATCCATTCATATCCTTTTAATTCGCAAATATTTTTCCCGCTGTAATCTCTTTTTTTATCGCCAAAATAATCATATGTGAAATGGTTATCATCATCAAAAATTGTATATCCATTATTGCATGAATATGTTGAATTGTAAAAAAGGTCATAAAATCCATCATCTCCGCAGCAAGCGCCATTGCTTCCAGTTATGCTTCCGCTAAACCAAGTGTTTCTTGAATTATTGGACAAGCAGTAAATAAGATTATTATCCGGCTCATCACTTCCAGAGTCTCCTATTGTTGTTGTACTACTTGTTTTCCAGCTTGAATTATAAGTGCCATTTCCTACAAGGCATTTGAAGTTCCATGAGCCATCACTAATTTCTACAATATTTAATAAGTAGTTCTCATTATCATGGTTTCCTAAAATGCTTCCGTTCAAATAACTTTCATCATCCAATAGCCACTCATAATAATACTCTGATTCAATTGAAGCATTGTAAACTGATGCTTGGCAATAACCTTTCAAATGAGTAGCATTCTGAGTTATGCTTGTACTATCTACTCTTGGAGAATAATCTATTATATATCCTGAATCTTCAGTGTTCTTATTAGCGGGGCTAGTTTTAGTCACTGTTTTTCCACGATTATAGATTAATTTTATCTCCAAATCCTCTCCTGCCTGCTGGGCATTAAAATTAATCTCCCTTAATTCACCTGGCTGAATTGGCGAGTCAAGAGTGTAGTTGAACAATTCGCCATTAATGAAAACAATAACCTCATTAACAGAGCTAGAGCCATCATTCCTGACAATTGCCTTGCTTCCAGTTATGCTCACTAAATTAAGCCTTGAATTGTCAGTTATTGGATTATTATTAATATCAACACCTGACTCTAAGCCCAAAACATTGGAATTGATGAAGAAGAATGCTGAAACGCTAGCAACAATAGTGATTAAAACCAATAAAATAACGCTGATTACTGGGGTGATAGTTTTCATTAATTATTATATTAAATATTTATTTAAATAGTTAATCTAATTTTTTTTATCCTAAGAAAAACTTAATAAAACAGCGAATAATAATTAATAGCTATGATTAATGTTAATCCTTTCCTTTTCATAACCCCTAGGGATAAAAGCGATGAGTTAATTGGCAGGTTTGATTTTTTTGAAAAAATCAAAAAAACAGTGCTTGAAAGCTTGGACGAAAATGCAATAATCACGATTAATGGGGATTTCGGCATTGGCAAGTCATTGTTTGTAAAGAAAGCAATGGAAGACTTGTCAGCTAAAAAAAGCCTGAAGCTATTTTACCTAGATTTCAGCCTTAATACTTTGAATGATTTGAGGAATATTCCAACAGAGAAAAAATTAGGCAAGCAAATAATTGTATTGATTGACAGGTTTGAATTGTTGCTTTCATTATCTAGCAGCTTGCAGGAAAAAATAGTGAAATTAATGGCTAATCTGTGCGAATCCAAGATTACTCTAATATTAACAACAAGCGATGATTTGCTGAAAAAGATGGCAAAAATGGATGCTCATTTGAAAAAATACTTCAAAGTATTGAATGTTCCTCCAGTAAGCTTAGATGAAGCCAAGAAACTAATAATCTCAAGGCTTGATGAAGTCAAAAAAACAGGGAAAGGAACCATAAAACCCTTCACAGAGAATGAAGTTGAAAAGATTCACAAGAATGCTAAAGGCAATCCGAGAATAATACTAATGCTTTTAGCATCGCTTTATGAAGATTATGAAAACAAGATAAAATGAAGCACACCAAAAAAATCACAGCCTTGTTAGTGCTAGCATTCTTAATGCATCAATTGTTTGGAATATTAATTATTTCAAACATTTCACCTGAACTAGGCACTGAGTATTCACAAAACCAAATAAGCCAGGAAGCAATCATTTTTCCATTTTTCTTAATACTTGCCTCAATAATTTTCATAATACTCAGCAAATTCAGATTACTAATAAAATATTGGCACACTTTCGCGTTAATACTGTGCGGATTCATCACTTTATCTGCAATGATTGAGCCAGTTCAGGCATTAATCCTGTCAATACTGATAATCATCATAAAAAAATCAACCAATGACCCTTATTATAACAATATTTCAGAACTTATCATTTATCCTTCAATAGCAATAGTATTGCTGCCAGTGCTTAATTTATTCTCAGCAATAATCCTTTTAGGAATAATAAGCATTTATGATATCTTAGCAGTTTACCTTTCAAAGCATATGATAGTTTTGGCAAAAACCCAAATGAAAGAAAATATTTTTTCAGGAATAAAAATAAACTACGCCAAAGAATCAGCAATAATAGGGGGAGGAGACATAGCATTCGTAATGCTAATAGTTTCATTAATACTGCGTGACTATGGAGTAATCAGCTCATTAATCACAGCAATTGCTTCAAGCATAGGATTATTGGCATTGCTTTTGATTACAAAGAAAAAAAAGTTTTACCCTGCAATGCCTTTTCTTACAATCAGTTCAGTTATTGGCTTTTTAATTTCAGCTTTTTTAACAAGTTAATTATGACTGAGGCAATATTGGAATAAGTAATATCAAAAGTTTTGCCGCTGAATTCAACGAAATCAATTGCAACCAAATCATTCTCTGTAATAAGATTAACCAATAAGTCATTGTAATACTTCAAGCTTTCACCAAAAGGCTCAGGAGTAGAGCAAGTTGGAACATAGGCATCATCAATTGCATCAATATCAAAGCTAATATAGATTTTCTTGCCTTTAAGCTTAGCTAAATCATTAATCTTAATATTTTTACTTTTAATGTAATCATATTCTTCTTTAGAGTAAACTCTTTGGCCAAAAAGATAGACATTCTTTGCTTCAATCTTATTAATTATGCTCCTTAAAAAACAGGCATTATCTTCTCCTTTCTCCCTAACATCCATGTGAGCATCAAAGACAACAAGTGATAATTCCTTGAATTTATTATTTAAGCTCAAAAAGCACTCTTTAGTGATTGAATGCTCCCCTCCAAAGATGAATAATTTCTGCTTACTTAATTTAGGAATTAATTTATTAATGCTTTTCAGATTGCCTAAATCTGAAATTTTAAGCTCATCAAAACAGCACTTATTGTCTGATGAATCAAAGTCATCCTTGTTGTTAATTGCGAATCTCAATAAGTCAGGCCCTTTTTTGCTTAAAGGATTAGGGGTAAAAGAGCTAGTTTTATTAATGCCTAAAAAGCAAATGTCGCACTCTTCAAAACCGTAAATTGAATTGTCAATTCTCATTTGCTTATTTCTTCTTTAGAAATTGTTGCAAATCCCGGATAGATTAATACAAAATTCTCCTCTAAGCCAACAATGTCGCTGTTTGCAGCATCGCAGGTCTTCTTAATCTTATCAATAGACCTTTTCAGCTCAACAGCATCCTTGTCTTTTAATTTCTTATAATTTGCCAAGATTATATAATTTCCTTCCCTAATATAGTCAAGTATCTTTTTAGTGTCATTTGCTTCTTCAATCTGCAAATACTTAATGTAAATCTTGAATTTTTCTTTTTCAGCAGAAGGTTTTACTTCAACCAGCTCTTCAACATCATTTTTTTCATTATAATCTTCATCGTAAGATATTCTGGTAGTTCCAGTAAGCTTTTCAGCGAATTTTTTTATTTTATCAAACACCATTTAAATCACTTAATATTCTTGAAGTAATACATTATTTATATATTTTGTGATGACTCTAAAAGTGAAACAATATTCCATATCTGCATCCTAGTATACGTCGGCACTGATGCATTATCAGCAAGCAAATCCAGATTCTGGATGGCATTGTCGATTTTCACCTTTTCATCCCCCTCATTCAGCAATATAGACTTCACTTTCTCGCAAGTCTGCTTAATATTTTTAGGAACACTGGAATCCTCAATAATCTCAACCAGTAATTCAATGCTTGATTCAATATTTTCTAAAGACATGATTATTTTTCACCCCTGACCATTTTCATAACTTTCGCCTGGGTTTCAGTCATTTTTGCAGAAATCTTGTCAATCTGCTTTGAAATAACACTATCCCTTAATTCAACGCTTTGCTTTTTTTCAGCCAAAGAATTAATCAGCTCCTCTTTATCCTTCTTTATCATAATAGTTCCAACAATCTCATAAGTCTCTTGCTTTCCAAGTTTTTTCAATTCATCCAAAGAATGCTCCATCTCTATTAATTGGGACTGAAGATTCTGCTTTTGCATGCTAAGCATTTGAAACTGCTGCTGGTATTGCTGAAGCTTCATTACTTCTTGCTCAGCCTCTTTCGGAACATCTATTGCCATACTTATTTTTCACCCCTTATTTTTGCAGCTTCTTCATAAGCAGTTATTAGCCTTAAAACATGGTTTATCACAGTTTTTAAGGCATTAATATCTTTTGCTTCAAAATCAATCAATAATTCATCATTTAAAGCTTTCATTTTAATGCTTGACCTGATTGATTCATTCAACTTTATTTCAGGACTTAATGAATCATATATTTTTTTACAGTCCATTGATTTAATTCTTAACTTTGCAGTATTCATAATGCTTTCAATTTTCTGTCAATGCTTACTGGTTTTTTTACCAATATTTTTGACCCGCAAAAAGGACACCTAATCCTTTTTTTTACGCTTTCATTATCAATCTCTTTTTTACATGTTAAACAGCTATAACTCATTTTTTTTCATACCTCAATTTAAAGTATAAGCTTTTCCAGCAATTTTAGCATTGCATTTTTTGCAAACAAATATTCCCTTGCTTATTCTTTTCATAACGCCAGTTTTGCAAACAGTACACATTTGTTTTCTATGCTGATCAATTTCAATATTTTTAACAGCTCTCCTGATCTTTGTTCCGTATCTTGAACCGAACCTTCCTGTTGAGCCAGCTTTTTTAGTAACCATTTTTTTTACACCCTCTAATTTTTGTACTTCCCTGTTATATCAATCAGATCAACATGCCCTAAAAATAATGCCCTACAGCAATACTTTTCAAGACCTAATTCATCCAATGCTTTTTTTGAACCCACTTTCTTTTCGAGCTCCTTATATTTCTCCCATAAATGTGCTATGGGTTTTCCGCAACTAAAACATCTTATTGGAATAATCATTTTATCACTTTACCTCTTACTCATTTGCCTACTACTTCTTGCAGCTGACCTGTAAGGTTTCTGAGGCTCAGTTCTCCTAATATCAGCAACTAATAAGTTCCTATCATAATCTAAGAACTTGTTTTTTAAAGAATCCTTCTTAAAATACTCAACCATTGCTTTTGCAATTGCAAGCCTTGCAGCTTCAGCTTGGCTCTGCCATCCGCCGCCTTTAACACTAACCTTAACATTAATACTCTTAGCTAAATCATCTGAAAGAATCAAAGGTTCCATTATTTTCAACCTAGCAATTTCATTACCATAAACATTCAAATTAATATGGTTAATTCTTACAATTCCACTTCCTTTAACAATTATTGCCCTTGCAATACTGGTTTTTCTTTTGCCCGAAGTGATTATGTTTTTTGACGCTTTAGCTGCCATTACCATTTACCTCCTAATTGCTTACACAAGTCCCCAACAACAATGTACTTGTTATGTATCAAATCAGAACTCTTTTTGCATTTAAAATCCTTGCTAATCTTATCACTGTATTCCTCAGGTATTCCAATAAAAGTCTTAACCCTGCCAAAAGCAGTTTTTCCCAAAAAACCTTTATACTCAAACATTGCCCTAATTGCTCTTCTAACAAACCTATCTGGCCTTTTAGATTGCCTAGGTCCTGATTCAGTGCTTCCCCTATGAAGCCTTTCGAGATAATGGTTCAAAATAGTTTTTTTTGAGCCGCTAATAACTATTTTTTCACAATTAAGAATAATAACTTCATAGTTTAACCTAGTAAGCTTCGAAACTTCAACACCCAATCTTCCTAATATGCAATCCTTTGCATCAATAATTATCTTATCCAAGTATTATCACCTTGCTTGGAATTTTTCCTGTCTTTGCCAATTCATCAATTAAGCTAGCAGTGCATGATTTTTTGTTTAATTTATCAAGTGCAACCTTGCTGTAAGAAAAAGCAACAATATTGACCTTATGCTCCAACTCCCCGCTGCTTAATACTTTTCCAAGTACAATAATATTGCTTCCTTCAATTGAATACCTGTTAATCTTAGACAAATTAATATCCCTTTTTTGCCTTGAAGATTTTTTAAGCTCATCTACAATCCTTTTAAACAAAGGCTTTTTTGTCTTTCTATAAAGCTTTTCAAAATCATTAATCAAACCTTGAGTATGATAACTAGTTGTGCCTTTTTTCATAATAACACTAAAAAACAGTGATGGATTTAAAAAGTTTACCCTTTTAAGATTTAAAACTTCACCAAAACATTTTTATTTAAAATAATTTAAATGTTATAGCTATGATTGCTAAATTCAGGGAAAATTTCAATGTTTTAAAGCTAACACGAACTATTGAAAATTTACAAGATTACGTGTTGAAAGATTTTTTTGAAAAATTAAGCGAATCATTCAATAATCATATAAGCATTTACAAAAAAAACACTGAACTTTATAGCTTAGGGTTAAAAGTGGTTGATTCCATTAAATATCTCCCGAAATGCTTTTATTGCTCTGAAAAGAAAAAATTGGACGAAGTCAGAATTATGGGTTACACAATCACTGGTTTTGCTGAAAAATTATGCACTTTAGACTATAAAAAAATAAGCGAAATACTAGACTATTTAAGGTCCCCTTTGACTAATTACTTAGATATGCCTTCAAAATTATTAATTGAAATGTGGGACAAAACAAAGAATTTAAAAGATTTAGAAGGCTTGTTAGCTTAATGATTGAAACAATAACATTATTGCTTGTTTTATTAACTGCTTCAGTGCCTTCGCTAAACAAATATTTCAACACAAAAATAGGCGTGAAATACCATGTTTACTTAGCTTACATTACTTTAACTTTGGTAGTAATATCATTAATTTTAAGGATTGTTTAATCTGCAATACTTGCTAACCTTGCAGATGCTGCATTTAGGATTAATAGGTTTGCAAATCTTTTGGCCATAAGCAACAAGAATTGAATTAATGGTCTTCCAATACTTTTTATGCAAAATTTTTTTAAGAGCTTTTTCAGTAATAAAAGGAGTTTTAGTCTTCACCCAACCTAACCTGTTGCTAATCCTATGAACATGAGTGTCAACGCAAATTTCATCCTTGTTATGAACCACTGACAAGAACAAATTAGCAACCTTTCTTCCAACACCAGGCAACTCAACTAATTCTTCAAAAGTTTCAGGAATTCTTTTAATACTTGCTAATTTTTTCAAATGCTTTGCCTTAGTCTTGTAAAAACCAACAGGATAAATTAATCTCTCAATGTTTGCAAGGCTCAAATTTTTCAAATCATTAACACTATTAATTTTAGAAAACAATTTTTCGCTAGCAGCCAAAGTAACCTTATCCTTAGTCCTAGTTGACAATATTGCGCTAATCAAGACCTTGTCAGGGTTATTAGACTGAAAAGCAATAAGGTTAACTACAGGGACATCAAAGTTTTTAACCTCATTTTTTAAAATATTAATAACTCTGTCAATTTTCATTAATTAATTTAAAAAAATGCAAACTTTAAATACTTCTTATTTTTTGACGACGTCAAAAATATTAGGAACCAATTGCTCTTTCTTAATTATGCCTGAAGCCTTGCTAACTTCCTCAAAAAGTCCCTTAGAAGAATTAGTTATTATTTCAACCAACCTATTATATTCCATATTATTGCTAGAATTTGAATGCTTAATCGTTTTTTCTAGTTTTTTGTTCTTTTCATTAATGTCTTCAACGCAAGAGCCTAAGATTTTGCAATACCTGATTAAATTATCAGAGCTTACTTCATACTCATGGGAAATAATCTTTTTCACATTTTCCATATTATTAGTTGATAATTCGTACTCTCCTTCCTGAATCATTACTTCATTCTCTAACCCGCTAAACTTGGATTTATCCTCCTCAGGATTCTCCTTCAAATACAAATAATTAGATATTTTCTTTATTTTATTTGAAAGCTCTTTATACTTATTTGCTAAACCCTTCAAACCAGCTAAATTATACTCAGAACGAGGGTTGCTCAAAACTTTTGACAAATCAACATTTTTAAAAATTTCAGCACCTTTCATGCGTAAAAAGAAAAAAAATTGTACTTAAAAACTTATCTATTTTAATCCAACTTTGGAACAATATCTTTTTTATCAGCCAATTCTGAAAACTCGTTTAATTTTTCAAACAAGCCATTGCTTGAAATTTTTATATTCTCCTTAATTTGCTTAAAATAAACTTCATTCCTTCCATTATTAATATTAATATTTTTTAAAAACGCATTTTTTTTGTTAATATTTTCAACGCATTTTATTATTTTAATGCAATACTTGTTTAATAATTCATTATTTACTATTTCTTCTCCATTAATGAACTCCTCAAGAAACCTTTTTTTAGAGCTAGTCATAACTCCTTTCAGCCGCAACATTGCCTCTTTTTTCCTTAAATTCTCACCTAATTCCTGAACTTCTTTGCTTATTTCTTCAGCAGAATCTTTGCCTTTTAAATAAGTAGACATGGATTTTATGGTGTAAGATAATATGCTATACTTGTTCGCTGCTTTTTCTAAAGAATATAAAGAAACATAAACTGAAAAGTTTTTCAATCCTTTTTTAATATATTCAAGCGATTTATTCATCCAATTCTAAATAAATAATTCTATTTAAAAAATTAACTAAAAAACGTAAGGAATAAACATCCAAGTAGAGTTCATATATTCTTTGTAGCCTTTTAATGATTTTATCAGTAACTTCTCCTCATACTTTGCCCTTAAATAAACAAAAGGCATGTCAACAAAGATTAGCATCAACATTAAGAAAATATTGAATGAAACTATCACTCCTCCTAAGCATGCAATCACGCACCCAAGGTACAAAGGATGCCTTATGTATTTGAAAAATCCATTAGTTATTATCTTACTTTTTTTTTCAACAGTTATAGTCCAAACATTTCCCATCATAAACCAATTATAAGCATAAGTAAAAATTCCAAACATTGCAATAATTAACCCAAAAATCAAGGAAGCATCATTAAACTTTGCCCAGTCAAAACAGTAAACAATTGCATTAATTATAACCAATAAAAGCGCAGGATATTTTGAAGCTAAAACTTTGTCAATTTTCATAATATAATAAAAACTTGAAGGAAATAAAAATATTATTTTTTCTGAATATCCAAGATTTTAATAGTGAAAGTCAATGATTTTCCAGCCAATTCATGGTTGAAATCAACAGAAACAATGCCTTCAGAAATATTTGTTATCGTTCCGCTCATGCCATTGCTTGCGCTTAAAACCATTCCAATAACAGGCTCTGTTCCAATTGATGCTTTCAATTCTGACTGGTTAATCTTTTGAACCAAACCCTCTTGTTTAGCACCATAAGCTTGTTCAGGAGGCAAAGTGAAAGTTTTTTCTTGCCCAACACTCATTCCTATAACTGCAGCATCAAATCCTGCAATCATTTGGCCAGCTCCAGCAGTGAAATTCAAAGCATCCTTTCCGATATTTGAATCAAAAACTGTTCCATCCTCTAAAGTTCCAGTATACTCTAAAGACACTTTGTCGCCATTTTCAACAACCATTTTGCTCACGCATCCGCTTAACATTATAACTAAAAATATGGCAATTAAAAGCTTTTTCATAAAAAATAATCATCATTTAATGTATTAAAAATTTTTACATAAATACTTATTTAAACATGAAAAACTCTTTAATAATTAATGGTCTGCGATAACTGCGGCATATGCTGCCAAAGAGGATTTTACAAAACAAGCGAAGTGGTAAAAGGGCTAATAAAATATAATTCCATAAATATAATAGACTACCTGAAAAGCAAAGGAATCAATTCCAAATTAAAATACAAAAGCTTGTATGATACATTAAAATTTTATGAAGTGAACGGAATAGACAGCCCAAAACCATGCATCTTCTTAAATGAAGAAAAAAAGTGCGTTATACACCCATCAATAATTGGAGAAGAAATAAGGGGAAAAATATGCGCAGTGCCTGCGTGCAACAAACCATGATTAATGCTCTAGATTAAAATAAATTGACAACTCATGCTCTTTTCTGAATGACTTTGAAAGCTGTTCTATCTCATTATTCAGCCCGAAATCCGATGAAAGCAATGAAATATTGCTAAACTGCTCCCCAAATCTTCTGTAAAACTCATAAATCTCCAAATCCGCCCTATGATAATGCACTGTTCCATCCTCATTAATTTCCTGAAACTTTTCTAAAACCTCCTCTTTTATGAACTCTAAAGTTTTGAATGGAGGGATAAGAATTAACTTAGGATTAGTAAGCAATTGAATAATATCATTTTTTACCATCTTCTTCACCCTAGGTGCATTCTTATTCACAGAATTTATCCAGTTATAATATTCGTTTAATACCATAGTAGGAACAATGATTCCTTCAGCATTTCTGTTTAAAGACTTAGCAGTTATTATTTTTCTATAATACTTTTCCCTGAACTTGCACAAATAACTGTTGTCTAATATTGCATAGTTATCAAATTTTTTAAGATTAGCCGCAACCAAAAAATAATTAACCAAGCCATTGCAAATCCCTTTTTTCACTGTTTCAATTGTTTTCTTGTCAAAATCTTTAACATAAGAAACTAAGCTGTTAATATAATTTTCAAATTTTTCAAGCTCCTTAAAGCATCTCTTTGTGAAATCAGTCTCATAATCCTTATTTTTAAGTTTCTTAAACTCTTTATTAAGCTCAATGTCAAAAAGCAAATGCTCCAAGTCTTCAGAATCAACAGAAGTCTTTTTTGAAAATTCTTCCTTTAAGTAATTAAAATAATTGAATTCGCCATCAAAATATCCTTCATTATAGGCTTTTTTCCTTAATTTCTCAAAAGTGCTTTGATTATTTTTCTTTATTTCCTTTATAATACCCTGATATTTAGCAACAGATTTGTCAAACTTTTTTTCTTTTTGCTCTAAAATTTGATTAAAATTCACAGAATTTTCATATAAAACCTTATCAAAAGCTATTTTAAAAGCATACTTGATTCTGCTAAAAGTTTCTTTAATTTTCATAACCTAAAATAACTAAAAAAAATGCTTTTAAAAACTTATTTATTCACAATAATTAACCAAATTTTTTTTTAACAAAAAGTTTATAATGTGCATAAAGTAGTGATTAATTATGGTTTCTAAAAAAACAAAAAATGAGGAGTTATGGGTATTAATCCCTGCATACAATGAAGAAAAATCAATAAAAGAAGTGATTTTCAGAACTAAAAAAATAATAAACAATATACTCATAGTAAATGACGGAAGCACAGACAAAACCAAAAGCATACTTAATAAACTGAAAAATATAGAATTAATTCATATCAATGAAAACTCAGGCAAAGCAAACGCTCTTAAAATTGGAATAAATTACTTGAAAAAAAAGAATGCAAAAAGCATAGTAACTATAGATGCGGATTTGCAGCACTTGCCTGAAGAAATCCCTAACCTATTAAACTCTGATGCAGATATAGTGATTGGTGCAAGAAGAAGAGTAAAAACAAAAATGCCCTTTGTAAGAAAACTTGGAAATTATTTAGCCTCAATGATTGTTAGCAGACAAACCGGGCTTAATATCACAGACCCGCAAAGTGGTTTCAGAATCTATAATCAAAGAGCCCTTAATGAACTAAATTTTGAAGGCAATCATTTCAACATAGAGAAAAAAACATTAAAAGATGCTTATGAAAAAAATCTTTTCGTAAAAGAAGTTCCAATTTCATGCATTTACAACAAAAACCTAAGAAAATCATATTTCTCATTTAAAGACATCATTGAATTTTTGAAAAGTTAATTTTTTTCACAAACTTTGCAGGATTTCCTGCATAAACACTATTCTTCTTCAACACAGTATTTGGCTTTACAAAACTGTTGATTTTAACAAGCACGTTGTCTTCAATTATTACTCCTGGGCTGATTATTGAATTTAGGCCAATAGTGACATTGTTGCCTATTTTAATCTTTCTAATCTTAATATTATTTCCAACAATGTAGTGGGCTGATAATATGCTATTTTTTCCAATAACACAGTTGTTGCCCATGTCTATCAAATAAGGATTTAATATAAAAGTTCCAATCATACAATTCTTGCCAACATTGTTACCATAAGTTTTGAATAATATCTCATCAAGTATTGAAGAATTAATCATTAATCTATTCAAAAGCTTAGAGAGCATTGTTGTAAACGCACTGGAAACACTATAATAAATAAGAGTCCTGTTTAATACGTTTGTTTTAAAAGAGCCTTCAACATTTTTTGTTTTTAAGAAAAACAAAATAACCTTAGTTTCAATAACAAAAAACACAATAAACAAAATATAACTTAAGATAATAAGTATTGGTGAAAGCAGCAAGAATATGCCGAATGGAAGGATTTCATGCAAATAAAATACTGCATAAATCAAAGGATAAGCAGGCATTAATATTATAAAACCAATTCCCATTCCAATTAATATTTTCAAAAAAATGTTAAAATTCAGCTGAGTCATATTTTTTTTAATACGAAAGTATTACCCTATTTACTTTTACAATAAATGAATCAATTCTTACAATATAAAATTTGCGGGAAAAAGCAAGCATTAGACTTCACTAATTTTTTCAAATTAACTTCTTCTTTGGATTGTATGAGCTCTTGTTGGAATAATAATTTTTGCATTCTTCATTATGTCCATTGCAGCTGTAACAGCCACTTTCTTTGTATTTTATGCACCCTTCATCATTTCCAAAATCCTGCATTTCTTTAAGCCTTTTGCTTCTGCTAAGTCCAAAATTCAAGCAAATCTCATTTTGCTTAAAATTTTCAAGCCTTTTTTCCAAGTCATTCATGCAATTAACCTAAATAGTTCTTTTTAAAAATTCTTTTATTTAAACAAAAATTAAAAAAAAACAAAAAAAGGTTTTTTTTATTATTTTTTCTTGCCTTGCGCCCAAAGCTTATAAAAAACTATTCCTGAGGTTAATAATGTCAGTGATTCTAATATATCTGTGTCAGCAATTATTCCGTCACTAAAACCACTATACGCCAGCAATGCAGCTCCAATCATGTAGCATAATAAAGCATACTTGTTTAATTCATTCTTTTTCATCTTTATTATCTGCACTATCCAACCTATACTTATTAATCCTAAACCCATTTGTAAAATCATAAGCAAAAATTACATAATGATATTATTTAAAACTTTACCCCCTAAGGATTAATTTTTCTTAAAAAAAATGGTGCTCAGTTAATCTTTCATGCTGATTCTAACATAAGAGATGTCATCAGGCAAAACTTGCCCTTTGCCAATACCTTTGGTTGATAAATATTTTTTGCATCTACAAGGATCCTCTTTTATAGACTTATTCAGCATTTTCATGCTTAACTTAAGGCTCTTTTCAACAGAAACGAAACCATCAGAGGTTATTATAATCTCATTCACTCTTTTTGGCACCCTTATTTCATTAAAGATTATTTCATCAACCCCGTTTATGATGTTGAACTTTGCTGCTTCATAAGGTATGCCCATGAACCATTCCCCTTCAGAGTCAGTGTTTGCAAGCAAAGACTGTTTTTTCAAAAGAGGGGTTATGAATTCCCTTCCCAAATCTCGGCCGTTTCTAAAAGGGTTAATCCCTAGTTCAAAAAGCATATCAATTATTGTTTTTCTTAACCTAGAATTTATTAAATCTATTCTCAAATCAGGTATGAACTGCTCGCTTAGCTTTCCTGTGATATAAACAAACCTTGCCTTGCAGTCACCTATGTAATAAATTTTTCTCTCTTTATTGTCATAAATGGCTGCAGCAGCATCAGGCAAATTCATCCTGTCACTAATATTGATACCATTCTTTTTGGCAAGCTCCTGGAATTTTTCATTTATTACTTTTTTTATTTTTTCAACAGGCAAATCATTATTTGATTCAAAAGCATTCTTTACAATTAGTGACAAAACTTTTCCTCCCCTTTGACCCTTGCCCCAATCAATACCCGTCTTGTCAGTTCCTCCATCAACAACTCCGCAAAACCTGCCAGAAATAATTAAGCAATCCTCGCATAAATTTTGGTCTTTTTTCTTGCCTTGCAAATATGACTCTATAATTTTCATTAGTTAATATAATTATTATTACTATAAAAAAATTGTTGTTTATTTGTACTCAGATTTTAAACTAAAATATTTATTAATCAACGAATCACAAATATAATCCATTCTTGTAATAGGATTCATATTTTCAGAGTTTTTTTCTACAGAATCCAAACAGTTTAACATTTCTGACTCAAATTCATTAGGTATTTTTTCTCCAACAAAAAATTCAACATCCGAGATAGTATTTTTGATTATTACTGTTTCAATCATACAATTTAATAAAAATAATACCTTTATTAATCTTATTATTCTATAAAAAAACCATTTTTAAAGATATAAACTAAAAAATAATTTAATTTAAAAATATCGTTGTTTAACGATAAAAAATTATATAACCTTAATATTTTATAATGGTAATGCTTGATTCAATATTACAAGAAAACACTTGGAAATCATACACTCCTCCCCAACTTCTTAAACAAATAAGAAGTGATGCGGAAAGAGGCGACTTTTTCAGCGTTTATGACTCTTTAGAGCAAAACCTGGAGTATTTCAAAGGCAAAGACAGAAAAGAACTTACTATTATTGGAGAAAAAGGCATTGAGAACAGCTTAATGTATGCAAGAATTGATGCAGAAAGGGGCATAATTTCCAGGATGAACGAATACTTAGAGCTTGCCTCAAAATACTCTAATCTTTTTAATTTAGAGATCAGTGAACAAGTGAAAGAAATTCAAACATTAGGTAATGATAATAAAATAATCTATAAAGATGTTAAATCTAAGCCTAAAAAAAAAGGCATTACCAGAATAGCAGGGTATTGTGATTTATAAGAAAACATTATTGACTGTTTAATAATTACATTTTTATTATCTTAAATTAAATGCATATTAATGATAATATTAATTTTTTTTGGATTACTAATTGGATTTTTAGTTTCAATGATAGGTTTAGGCGGAGGAGTTTTTTTTATACCCTTACTTGTATTAATATATGATATAGAACCTGCTAGTGCTGTAGGCATTAGCATATTTGCAATGTTAGGAGTAAACATTTCTTCAACAATTAGTTATTTTTTTCAAAAAAAAATAGATATTAAACTAAGCTTATTATATGACATTTTTGATATACCTGGGGTAATTATTGGAGCAGCTTTAACATCATTATTGTTCCCTAAAATGTTACTTATTTTTTGCAGTATAATAATAATATCTCTAGGCATTTTATTGCTTTTTTATAAAAATTTAAAATTTGTAAAAAATAAAAAAAAATTAGGCTTTAAAAATTATGTTATTGCAAGCATTAGTAGCTTATTTGGAGGACTAATCACTGGATTAAGCGGCATGGGAGGAGGAACAACTGATACCGCAACTATGAGTTTATTAGGCATTCCATTCAGTAAAGCAGTTGGAAGCAGCGAATTTGCAATGCTATTAACCAATATTTTTGGATTCATTGTTCATAATTATATGGGGAATATAAAGTATGATTTAGCACTTCCGTTATTTATTGGATCCTTAATAGGTGCAACAATAGGATCAATTTATGCAAAAAAAATTAAAGCAAATATTTTAAGAAAAATATTATCAATATTTGTAATAATTCTAGGAATAAGATTATTATTTTATTAATGGTTAAGGATATAAAATAGAATTGGGTGCAAGCGGAATCAATTATTTATAACTTTTTTATCATTTTCTTCCCAGTTTCTACAAACCCTAATTTTTTATATAATCTTATGGCTCCATTATTAACAGTTCCAGTTCCAAGCCTAATAAATCCAACGCCTTTTTTATTAAATTCTTTTTTTAAATGGTTAAATAATTTTGTAGCTATCCCTTTTCTTCTCCATCCTTCTTTGACATGTATTCCCATGAGTACACCTTCTTTTTTAATTACTCTGTCTTTTCTGATATTGATCGAACCTATAACATATCCTATTAATTCCTTTTTTTCTTCAGCAACAAAGAACAAACAATTTTTTATATATTTTTTATATTCAGAAATTTTGCTTTTCCTTGCTTGTTCAGGATTATTATAAGCAATAGTATCAGCAATAAACTTGTTTTTAATAGCCCATTTATCCATAAGGTACTGATAAAAATTATCAAAACTAAAATCCACAATAGTTTTTGCCTCATCCATGCGCGCTTTCCTAATAATCATTAACCAATATAAACTGAAGATTTTATAAAAAACTTGCTTTCCTTAATTTATATGAATAACTAAGAAAGCATTATTAAAAAAATCAACACTAGCAATGTTTTTAAAAAGATTTTTTTTATAGCCTTTAATATGGAATATGCTGTAAAATTCTTAAGGAAAAGCACTGAGCCTACCCTTATTTCTTTAATAAAAAAAAACATTCCATGCTATTGCTCAGGAGGATTTAATCCTTTATTCATGGGAAAATATGATTTTATTGAAATATTTAATAGTGATGAATTAATTGCAGGAATCACTTACTGCATAAACGAAACTACTGCAATCATAAATGATTTGGTTGTTAAAGACCAGTATAGAAAAAAAGGGTTAGGCTCTTACCTTATAAAATTAGTTGAAACTGAATGCAAAAACAAGGGCATAAAACTGATAACAACCTCCAATGCCAACACTCAAGGCTCTAAGATAGCAACTAAGAATTCATTTGAAACAAAAAATGAAGCATATTTTTTCAAAAAATTATAAAGATTAGGCAAAAAATTGATTGTGGGGTAAGCGCCTTTAACCAAAGGTTACGATTATGGTGAGTTATAACAACATTTTCTTTTTTATTTTGTTTTTCCAAAAATATAGTAATCGTAATATTTTTTTCTTAACTTCTTATGTTTTTTTAGTAAACCTTCTTCTTTAAATCCGGATTTTGTTAATATTTTAATTGAAGGAATATTTCCTTTAATAACATACGCATAAATTCTTTTCAATTTTATTTTATTAAATCCAAATTTAATAACTTTTTTCACAGCATTTGTTGTAATTCCTTTTCCACTAAATTCTTTTGCTAACCAATAACCAAGTTCAGCATTATTGTCTTTTTTATTAACATGTAGTCCAATACAACCAATAACTTCACCATTAACAATAATCCCAAATTCATAACCTTCTCCTGTTTTCCAATTTTTAATCGTGTTTTGAATAAATTTTTTTTCCATGCTAATTGGATGAGGAAATCTCATAGTAGTAGAATACTTGAAATATTTTTTATTACCTTTAATATACTTGCAAGTGCTTTTTGCATCACTAACTTTCAAAGGTCTTAAAATGGAATCTTTATTTTTAAGTATTATGTTCATAATAATACATTAAATTAATAATTTAAAAATATAAATGGTTGTAAACAGAACCTTAATATTGAGTGTGGGGGAGGGAAAAGGGATTTAAGGAACTAATATCATAACTTTATTAATCTATAATTATTTGATTCTTATTATGGATAGTGATAATGCTTTAGTTGTTTTTGAGGACAAAAATATTAGAAGAACATGGTTTAATGATGAATGGTGGTTTGTAATAGAGGATGTAATATCTGTTTTGACTGATTCCAAGGATCCTAAAGGTTATATTAAGGATATGAGAAGGCGTGATGAAGTATTATCTGAAGGGTGGGGGCAAATTGCCACTACCCTTGAAGTTCAAACAAAAGGAGGAAAACAAGGAATGAACTGTGCCAGCACGAAAGGAATATTAAGTTCAAAGGCTTAAGTCGTGAAAATTTGAGAGACCACATGAATGATTTGGAACTAATATTTACAATGCTTGGAGAAGCATCAACAACAAGAATAGCAAGAAACAAGGATGCTCAAGGATTCAATCAAAACAAAGACGCAGCTGTTCAAGGAGGGGAAGTTGCAGGAGTTGCAAAAAAAGAATTAGAACAAAGAAGTAATGAGAATGTTTCAAGCACTGAAAATCATCTTAATGAACCTGAGAAAAGTAAAAGAAAAAATCAAAAAAATTGAAAAAATACTTTCTAAAAAATGAAATTGTGTGTGGGGGAAGGGATTTGAACCCTCGCAAGGACTAACCTACAGGATCTTAAGTCCTGCGCGTTTGACCAGACTCTGCCACCCCCACATTAAAGATAGACTAGTTATTAATTGAAATCTATTATTTTAAAAAGTTTTAGAAATCAAAAGGTTTCAATGAAACTCCATTAAACAAGATTACATCAAAATCCTTAGTTTTAACCAATTCCCTGAACTCTTTAGCGCCTTTTAATGGAACAGGGGTTGAAATATCAAAATGCTTAATGTAATGCCTAAGCAATTTTTCAAGCTTATCCACTAAATCAAAGGAGTTATTATTTAGCATTGCTTCATATTTTTTTATCAAATCAGACTCCAAATCAGCGCCAGGAACTTTTAAATAAATATCTTTCAAATTATCAGCGCTAATGAACCAATCTTTGCTGAAAATATTATTCTCGTTTAAATGCTTGGCTAAGTGCTCTTCAATCCTTTTCTTTGTATATCTTAATCCAATGCCAGTAATCCAAAATTTATAAAATAACTCCAGCTCTTGAGGATTCAATTCATTGCTTAATTTTTTTACTAAAAATTGGTAATTATACCAGCTGCATGTTTTGTAGTTTAATCCATTGCAAAGGCTTTGAGTTTCCTTGCCTAAATCGCACGAGATTTCATATTCTTCATTAATCTTAAAATATTTGCACAAGTCTAAGTTGATTTTTTTGTCAAAATAGTTCAAAATATATGATTGGCTAGGCGAGTCCAAAAAATTTATTTGAAAATTTAAATTAAAAAACTCTTTCCATCTTTCAGCCAAAGGGGCTTTAACCAAGTTTTCAATAGTTCCAGAATCTTCAATATTTTTGATTAAACAATTGTCTCTTTGTAACCTTTGCATGGCAAAAACAATAAATTAATGTTATTTTAAAGATTTCTTTATTTCTTCCAAGCCATTAGATAACTCTTTCAAAGCAGTGTTGAAGATTTCCTTAGGATTTAGCTGCCCGAATGATTCAACAGTGAAAATAATGTCTTTTCCGCTGGAGACTTTAACATTTTTAGGGAATGCGTCAGAGCAAGCCAAGCATAAATTGCAGTCCATTATTTTTTCAGAATCAACTTCGCCGTTTTTGAAAACTTTTTTAGGGCAAATATTGTCTAATTCTTTAGATTTAGCTAAGACTTCAACAATTGGCTCGAATTTATAGAATGCATTGCAAGCAGAGTGCTTAATATGGTAATCAGCATTGTTCAGCTTAGCCTTTGCAATAAGCTTAATCTCCTGATTCTCAAATAATTTGTCAATAATCATCTCAGGAAAAACAGGAACAACCTTGTTATCAGATGAAAGTAAGTCTTTAGCATAAACAGTGCATGGGCCTTTTTTAACTAATGTGAATTCAACAGTGCACCTAGCGCAACCAGCACCTTTGCACTTGCAATCTTCAGACTTGACATAAGTCTTTAAATCAGTCTTTAAAGGAATAAGCCCAAGTCTATGTGCCAAGATTTCATCATATAATGCAGAATTATTTTCAGTGATTTCAACATCTTCAATTGCAATAGTAGGAACCATGTTCATGCAAGCCCTTCTAATGCTGTTAGCAGTTTCGAAATCAATCTTTGAAAGATTAATTACTAATTTTTCATCATTTTCCTTTAAAATTTTAGCTTTCATAATCTTCTTCCTTTTTTCCCTCCTTTTTTTCTGCAACCATCATGAGGTTTAGGAGTAACATCTTCAATATTGCCAATTTTAATGCCTGCTCTTGAAAAAGCCCTTAAAGCTGCCTGAGCGCCTTTTCCTGGATTATTAGGGCCATTATGGCCTCCTGGAGCTCTTATTTTAATATGCAAAGCATTAATGCCTTTATTTATTAACTCTTCTGACATATCCTTAGCCATCATCATGGCAGCATTAGGGCTTCCTTCTTGCCTTCCTTGCTTAACAACTCTTCCGCCGCTTCTGAAGCTTAAAGTTTCAGAGCCAGTAATATCAGTAACATGAATTAAAGTATTATTATAACTTGAATAAATATGCGCAACACCGTACCTTATTTTTTCAGCCATTTATTCCTTCACCTCAATGGGTTTCTTTGTAGCTTTTTCCACTTTAATATCTTTCTTAGAGTCTTCTTTTAATTTTTTAACAATTTGTTCCTCTTTCTCTAATTTAACATCTCTTGAAATGCTAGCCATTGCAGTAATTAAAGGATGCTTAGGGTCTTTTAATACACTATTATCCGCGAATTCAATACTATTTTCTTCTTTTCTTAAAACAAGATAATTTGGGGCATTAACTTTTTTGCCATTAACCAAGATGTGCTTATGAACAATGAATTGTCTTGCTTGCTTAGGAGTTCTAGCAATGCCCTTATTAACAACAAAGCTTACAAGCCTTCTTTTGCTAATATCATCAATGCTAAGTCCTAATACATCATCAAAAGTTGCTTTCTCTTCAAGTAATCCCATATTATAGATTTTTTTAAGCAAATTCTCTCCTTCTTTCTTGCTTTGTTCAGATGTTGATGCGAAAATCTTTCTAGCTTGCTGCCTGAAACCTCTAAGCAAAGCGTTAAATCCCCAGATTTCTTTTTTGCTAAAATAACCGTATTTTTTTTTAAGCTCCTTCTCCTGTAAAATCCTATCCTTTTCCCAAGGCTTCTTTGGCCTTTCATATGATTTTTTTAATTTTTTAATATCTCCCATATTACTTCAACTTCACTTTCTTTTTGGCAACAGCTGCTCCGCCTTTTCTGAATCTCTTAATCCTTTGCCCTCTAACTTTTAATCCTAAATTATGCCTTATTCCCTTATAAGATCTTATACGCTTTAGTCTTCTAATGTCAAAATCATTCATAAGCCTTAAGTCATTTCCAACAATGTGGCCATCTTTCATTGTTTCAGGGTCAAGTTTTCTGTTAAATAAAAAATCAGGCATATTATAATTCTCAGGAGTTTTAAGTATGTCTTCAATTTTTTTGACTTCGCTTTCAGATAATTCTCCAATAGTTTTTTTTGAACTGATTCCAGCAATATTTAAAATAGCATTACTGAACATATCGCCAATTCCCCTAATTGTACATAATCCTTTAACTGCTTTTTTATTTCCTTTTATATCAGTGCTTGCAATACGCACAATAACAGTATTAACAAGGTCAGGTTTTGCTACATAAGCAGGCTTTTCAGGTTTATTATGAGTACTCTCTTTGCCTTTCTCTTGTTTACTGTTCTTTTCCGCTTTCATGTTAATTAACTTAAAAAACAGTGATTAATTTAAAAATATTGCGATTATTTTTAAAAAGGATTATAAAATACTTGCTTTTAGACTAAAATATGGATTTAAATGAGATACAAAATTATGCAGAATCTTTTATGAATCATTCAGGGCACTCATTTGATCATGTTTTAAGGGTTTACAACTTATGCTCAAAAATCTCCAAGCAATCACTTAATAAAATTGACACTGAAGTGTTACTAACCTCAGCTCTTTTGCATGACATTGCAAGGGACAATGAGTCTAAAACAGGAGAATGCCATGCAAGCATTGGAGCAAAATGGGCTAAAAAATATTTGGAGTCAATAAATTTTAATGCTGACAAAATTGAAAAAATAGTTTATTGCATAGAAAATCACAGGCACAGCAAAGGAATAATTCCAAAAACCCTTGAGGCAAGAATTCTTCAGGAAGCTGATAGGCTAGATGCAACAGGGGCAATAGGAATAATAAGAACAACAAGCCATAATGTTTTAAAAAAACCCTATCACTTGAAAGACCCTTTGGCAAAGAATAGAGAAATAGATGATTATACTTACAGCTTAGACCATTTCTTTTTTAAGCTGCTAAAATTAAAGGATGAAATAACTGTGCCTTTGCTAAAAAAAGAAGCCGCCAAAAGGCATGAATTCATGCTTAAATTCTTAGAAAGAGTTAATGATGAATTAACTAATAATTCTTTAAAGCAAGCAACATTATTAATAGAGCTCATAAGGAAGAATTCTGACCTAAAACCCTATGATATTAAAGAGCCCTTTGCTTCGCAAAATACTCTGGTTTCAAAAATAATGGAACATGATGAGTTGGAATTCATCCAAAAATTCTTGGATGAATTAAAATCAGAAATTTTATAATATTAGAGCAAAATAATAAAAGATAATGAGTTTTTTGACAGATTTAATAATATTAATAGTTGCGCTTAACCCGTTTAGTAAAGCCTTATTATCAAGCCAATTATCCAGGCAAATAAAAGATAAAAAAAAAATAAGGGATGTAATAAATTACAGCAACTTAATAGGTTTAATATTAATACTTGTATTTGCACTAATCGGGCCTTTTGTTTTTAAGACAATTTTGGGGGTTAGTGATAACGCATTAATAATGGCCTGTGGATTAAGCTTATCCATTTTTGGAATAAATTATTTATTCAAAGAAGAAATTTTTGACATTACAGATAAAAGCAAAAGCATTCTTTACTTAAGTGTGGGAATGCCCCTTATTGTTGGTCCGGCAAGCATAAGCATAATAACTTTAATAAGCTCTTATTCAACATTTCTGTACTCCTTAATTATTGGAATTATAGCAATACTCATCAATTATTTATTCATGATTTTTTCATACAAATTCTTATCTAGCAATTCAAAAAACGAGAACCTTCATTATTTAAACATCAAAATAACAGGGCTTTTAATGCTTGCTGTTGGAATACAATTTTTACTGAATGCAATAAAAAGCATCTTTCAATAATTCGCCTAAGAATTCCTTAGGGCCTGCAAGGAAGAAAAGTTGAATATTTTTTTTGCAGTCAAAATGTTTTATTAACTCCGTAAGCTCAGCGTTTTTCATCGAACCTTTTGAAAAGCCAGTATCATAATCAGCAAGGATGTCAGGGTCAATGTCAAGCACTATTTTTTCAAAAGATGCATTGCTTAAAAAATTTAAAGCCTTGTCTAATTCATTGAAATGATAATCCCCTAAAAAAGAACCATTATTTTCATAGCTCCTTACTTTATAATCAAAGTTTTTGCTAATCCAAAAAACATTATCAAAATACTGCTTTTGAAACACGACATTCATGTACCTTGCGCAAGGCAAAGAATACCCAAAACTGGACTTTATTAAATCCTCATGATTATCCACCCGAATAAGCGAAGTTTCAGGCATAGGCTTTAAGAATTCAAGAATTTGATGATGATTCTTAGGGGAGTTACCAAAGACAGACATAAGCATATCTTAATCATTAAAATAATTCTTATTTAAATCTTTTGAATTGGCAATAAAAAAAACTTATAAAAAGCCTCTTTGATTCAAACCTTTATGGAAATCCTTCTAAACAACAAAGTGATTGCGAAAAACGTCTGCGACTGCCAATACCTAAAAAGCTTGTTTGGCTTAAGGTTCAGGAAATCATTCAAGCCCTATGATGCTTTTATAATTTACATGGCTCCTGATTCAGTGCTTGACTCTTATTTTGTGAATTTTGAATTCATTGCTGCATGGACTGACAAAAACGGCAAAGTTTTGAAAGTAATAAAGTGCAAAAAAAGCAAATTCTTCCCACCAAGCATAGGCCAAAAAAGAGTTTACGAATTCCCCATTAATTCAAGATTCAAGATAAAAAAAGGGGATAGAATAGAAATCAAAAAATGAAGCTAGCATAACCCACAACTGAGGATTTGTCTATTGTAATATCTCCGGAGTTTTTGTATTCAACCAATTCTGGCTTAACTTCTTTAATTTTAGCAAGCTCAAAAAATATTTTGAGCGCATTGATTCCGCAGGCATCAATTTTATTTGAATCTAATTCTATTATTTTATCAATAGAATCAGTGTCAATTTTTTTGGCTTTATCATATTCAAAAAAATGCGACAAATCAGTCGAGAAAACGAATAAGCCCTTAAAGTCTTTGAATTGCTCTGCAATTTTTTTGGCCTCACTTTGAGTAATTTCTCCAACAACCAAAGGCAAAACCTTTTTTATTCCCAAAAACTTCAGAAAAGGCAGCTGGTTTTGCACAGAGTGCTCGTAGTTAATTTTCTTAAAATCATTTCCAATAATCTTTAAATCACCAATCGGAGTTTTTGCAGCTTTCAAGCATTTCACTCCCTTAAAATATTCATAATGGCTTGGGCCGAAAACAACAGCCTGCTCGAAACCTTTGGCGTAAGAATAAGCCTTTCCAGCAATCTTGCCTGAGAACTCGTAGCCTGCATGAGGCACAATGACTCCGTTAATTTTTTTTAATTTAATCTCAGAAATGAAGGAAAAAACCATTTCGCTTAATTCAGCCTTATTTTCAGGGTACCAATTCATAAAATATTTAATGAATCCATAATTAATAAAATCTATGCCTGCTAAGGAATGCCTATTCTATAAAACTCTTAAAGGGGATAATATCAAGTGCTTGGCATGCAATCACTATTGCATGATAAAAGAAAATAATTTTGGAATATGCAAAGTAAGAAAGAACATTGAAGGAAAGCTTTACTTAATGGTTTATGGAAAAGCAATCTCAGCAAACATTGACCCTATAGAAAAAAAACCCTTATATCATTTCTTGCCAGGAACAATGGCTTACTCTGTAGGCACTGTTGGATGCAACTTCAAATGCAGCTTCTGCCAAAATTACGAAATCTCGCAAGAGTCAAACACTGAAATTGGAATTAATTTAGCACCAAAAGAAATAGTCAAGAATGCAAAAAGTGAAGGATGCTCTAGTATTGCATACACTTATAATGAGCCTACAGTGGCAATAGAGTACTGGCTTGACACAATGAAGATAGCCAAAAAAAATGGAATAAAAAATGTATTAGTCACAAATGGATACATGTCAAAGGAGGCGCTAAAAAAAATAAGTCCTTTTGTTGATGCAATGAATATTGACTTAAAATCATTCAGCGAAAAATTCTACAAAGAGACATGCAAAGCAAAGCTTGAGCCAGTGCTTGAAACAATAAAGCTCGCAAGCAAATTAAAAATATGGATTGAAATTACAACCTTATTAATTCCAAAAAAAAATGACTCAAAAAAAGAGATTAAAAAAATTGCAAAATTTGTAAAAAGCGTTGACCCAAATATCCCCCTTCACTTATCAAGATATTTTCCAAATTATTTAATGAAAGAATTGCCAACTTCATTGTCAACAATGAAAGACTCATATATAATTTGCAAAAAATATTTGAAAAATGTTTATCTAGGGAATGTGGGTGAAACAACTGACACTATCTGCCCTAATTGCAAAAAAACAATTATAAAAAGAATAGGCTATTCAACAATTGTTAACATGAAAAAAAATGAATGCAAATATTGCAAAGAAAAAATAGAAGGAGTGTTTTAAAAAAATGAACCTAACAGAGATTGCAAGAAAATCATTAGAGAAATATTTCAACAATGAAAAATTCATGCCAAATGGAGAGGACAGGAAAAAATATTACGAAAAAAAAGCCTGCTTTGTAACATTAACAATCAATAAAAAACTAAGAGGCTGCATTGGCTCATTAACTGCAACAAAGCCTTTATGGCAAGACATTGTTGATAATGCAATAAATGCAGCATTCAATGATTACAGGTTCAGTCCATTAACAAAAGATGAGCTTACTAAAGTTAAAATAGAGGTTTCAATCCTAAGTCCTGCCAAGCCAATACTGTTCAAAACACCTTCTGAATTATTGCGCAAAATAAAAAAAGACTATGGAATAATCCTTGAAAGCAAAGGATTAAGCGCAACATTCTTGCCTCAAGTATGGGAGCAAATAAAAGATAAAAAAGTATTCCTGCAGGAATTAAGCCAAAAAGCAGGATTAAAAAAGGATGCATGGAAAACTGCCAAAATCTATTATTACTTAGTGAGCTTTGAAAAAGAATAATCCCTCAAATTTTAACCTTGGACAAGTCAAAAAAACACTCAGCTTTGTTTTTTAATTCTTTTTTGTAATCGCTCTTTGACAAAACTGCAATAAATCTAACATTAGCATTCTTTGCGCTCATAAAGTCATAAATTGAATCGCCTATTAAAATGCAATCATTCTTAGAGTGCCCTAATTTTTTGACAGCGAATTCAATCATTTCGCTGGAAGGCTTAGGCTTAATATTCAGCGAAGGGGTAAAAACCAACTTAAAATATTTAGCCAAACCAAGAGACTTCAAAATGGCTTTGGTGAATTTTTGGCTCGAATTAGTAAGGATTGCCAAATCATTATTTTTATTGTGTTTTTTAATGAACTCTAAAGCGCCGTTAATTAATTTCACTTTATTAATCTCTTCATTGACAGCAATGTCTTTAACACCTTCAGAAACCAATCTTAATTTTTCATCAGTGATTTTTGGAGCAACGATTCTAATAATTTCCTTAGCAGACATTCCGAAAACATTTTTAATCTTGTTCTTAATCTCTTTTGTAACCTTGAACCCGTTTCTTTCCAAAGATTTTACAAAGCTGTTAAAATGGCATTTTTCGCTGTCAATAATAGTCCCGTCCAAATCTAAAATAATAAGCATATCAGTTCAACCATAAAGAACTTTAGAATCATCATTTTCTTCTTTTTTGAACCTTGACAAGCTTGACATAATATCCTTAACTTTCTTGTCAACATCTAATCCTTTCTTGTCCAGTTCTTTAGTGTTAATGTCAATTTTCAGGATGTCAGACAATTTTTTCAAAATAACGCTTGCAGCTGAAGCGTCAGGCAAATTCATATGGCTTTCAGCCATTAAAGCATAGCCCTTGAAGCCGTTTTGTATGCTTGACAATAATACGCTGCCAGCAACGCCTAATATTGCGCCATTCCCAATAACTTCAACCTTGTTGTCATTCAAGTATTTTTTAATCTTCTCATTAGTTGGCACTCCAAAAATTTTGGAATGATTAGGCTGCTCATCCTTGGTGACCAAGCCTTCTAGAACAATAATTTCTTTTGATTTGAACTTATTCATCAGTTCAATAATATCATGGCCCATTTCAAAAGCGAATTCACTAGAAACAGGAACCTCGCTGCTAATTATGACAATATTATTTTTTTTCTGGTAATAAATCCTAATGGGATAGCTTAAAGTGCTGTCATTAAGTATGGCTATAGGGGGCAAGTATTCAGACTCAATGTGGCCAATCAATTCGCAATTCAAGCTGTCAGCCAAGTGCTGCGACGCTAGTGTTCCAACCATGCCAACTCCCTGAAATCCAATAATGAACAAAGGATTGCTAATTTTTTTTTTAGAATCAAGAACTATTTTTATCCTATCCCTAACCTTCATAAATTAATATATCTCTCAATTCTTTTTAAGTGTTTTGAGATTGCTCAAATTTAATATTATTAATTTCAAAAATAAAATAAAGAAACTAAAAATAATAAAGTTAATCATGAGCCAATATTTCTTATTTCTACTTTAAAAATTAATGAAAAAGAAAAGAAATAAGTTATTTTCTTGCAATAATATTGATCCAATCCTCTTCCTGATTCCTGATAATGGTGTTAATTATTTCAAAGCCAGTATTTTTTAATAATCCAATTATTTCTTCTTGTGAATAATAAATAAATAATTTCCTACCTTTCCAATAGTCTTTTTTGACTATTTGTTCTCCTTCACCTATTTTTACACTTAAATACATTACTCCTTCAGGTTTCAAAACTCTGTAAAATTCTTTCAAAGTCGCCGAGTTTTCATATTTTGGAATATGTAAAAAAGCACCATTGCACCAAACTCCTTCAAAAGATTCATCATTAAAGCTTAATTGCCTCATGTCCATTTTTAAAAAATCAGCTTTAGGAACCTTGGATTTTGCAATTTTTAAAAAATTATCAGTTAAATCAACTCCAGTAACATCAAGATTTTTGTCGCTAAAATATTTGCTATCCCTTCCTGGACCGCAACCAATATCTATAACTCTTGAGCCCTTTAAATAAGAAATAAAACTATCAGCAATTTTTTCAAGACCTTTATAATTACCCCATTTTTTTTCATAAGAATCAGAATATTTTCCATAAGTCTGAATAGTCTCTTCCAACAATTCTTTAACATTTTCTTTATTCATAAAAACATTTATCAAAGTTTTTTATTTAAAAATATTTATAATTAATTTTTGCATCGGCCGAGATTCGAACTCGGGTCCTCAGCTTGGAAGGCTAAGATACTACCTCTATACCACCGATGCGATATTAATATTAGAAATTGAGAGATTTAAAAAATTAACTGATTAACAAGGATTTTGCCTTCCCAAGAAGTTTATAAGTTCAAAAGGTATAATTTTTTAGTATAAAAACTCCTAGGAGGAATATTAAAAAATGGTCTCAAAAAATATTAAACAAAAAAAAGCTAATCCGCTAAAGGCTAAAGTTGCTAAGAAAGCTAATCCTGCAAAGAAACTTGTCAAGAAAGCTAAGACACATAAAGCAAAAAATACAAAGAAAGCTAAGCCTGCAAAGGCTAAAGTTGCAAAGAAAGCTGCAAAGAAAGCAAACCCTGCAAAAGCTGAATCAATAACCATTAAAGGCATTTATTCAGAAAGCGAAGAAAACTTGCTGAAATCAATAAAACCAAAAAAACCAGACTTTGATGAGCTTGAAGAAGATTTTGACAATGAAGAAACTAGCGATGCAGAGCATGATGAGCAAGACAGGGAAGGAACTGAAATCTTTGAAGATGATGCTCAAGACGATGACGAATTCATGGAAGAAGAGCAAGAAGATGAAGATTTCGAAAGCAATTTTGACAATGAATAAATAAAACTTTATTTCTTTTTTTCATTATATTTAAATAAATAGGAATTCTAAATATAACTAATGAAAGAATATGAACAAATTGGGCTAGAAAGGATTGAAATACTCATGAAAATGTGCAAGACTTATCCTAAAAATGCAAAAAGGTATACTTATTTAGCCAAGAAAATCAGCGAAAAGATAGGCTTGCCCATTCCTAAAGAGTACAAGCGCTGGATATGCAAAGGATGCGGAGAGTATTTAATACCTGGAAAGAACTGCTTAGTAAGATTAAAGAATAAGACTCGATATATTACTTGCAAGGAATGCAAGACAATAAAGAGGTTTAACTATGCAATATGATAATTTGCCAACATTTCAAATAGGAAAAAACGGAGTGGACAAGGAGCACTTAATCAAAGCCCTAAAAGACCACAGAATAATAAAGGTAAAATTCCTCAAAAAAGAATTTGTCACTAATGAATTGCCAGGAATAATTGTTCAAAAAATAGGAAGAACAGTAATCTTAAAAGAAGACAAAAAGAAATAAAATTTATTACTTCGTCCTTAATATATAATTTTCTAATGATTCTCCTTTTTTTCTAAAATCATTGCCACATAAAAGACCTATATTTGCAGAAGTTAAACTTATACCCACAAAAGGGTCATAAAAACTTGTTATAATTCCAGTTAAAATACCTAATGCGTAGATTGTTTTTGCAACTCTTCCCGACAACTTATAATTTAATTTATCTGAAAAAGAAGGTTTGTAACTAGTTGCCATACTTATTTTAAAGAAATAATTCTTTTTTTAAATGTTATTATTATATAATAATTAAAAAAAATAATTGGAAAGCTACTATGGCAAAAAGATACCCTGCCTTTTGTCTTAAACCCCATTAGACTAATAACGGTTGGTTAAAGCTGATATTCTACTAAGCGCACAAAAAGTGCTTGCACCTCAAATGCCAAAACAATTTTTTCCAACAGCGCAGCTGAAACATCAAGCAAAGCTATCATATTACTCAAAAGCGCCGGACTTTTCTGCTAATTGTTTTCTAAGCAAAAACTCCTTAAGAGCTAATGCAAAGCATAGTTTCAGTGGGCAGAAGTTCCTCACCCAAATAATTAGGCGTGAATCAGCTTCTTTAAGCCACTAATTTATTATTAGCTTTCCAAATAATAATAGGATTAAATGTTTTAATAAAGCTTTTGAAAGCGCTCACTTTTTCTTTTTAGCATTAATCAAATCAGTTTTTGCATTAAAAACTCCGTTTTCCTGCAGCTCAATAGGCCTTTCCTTTGCATTCTTGTAAGTTGCTTTGGTTGAACCGTATCTAAGTATTCCTAATTTTTTCAAAATATCAACGAATTTCATAACATAATAACTCATCAATGCAATCTTATAAACTTAATCCATAAGAATGATTTATAAATAAGCACTAAATAATTTATGATTTATGAAAAACTCAAACGTGTTCATTATTTTTATGATAGTTTTAGTTGCAGTCTCAGGATGCACTATAAATATTAACACCGGAGGAAACGAACCCTCAAACATTCAAACCTCTGAGCAAAACAACACAAACGTTGTTGAACCTGCTAATACCCAAACAAACAATAATTCAGCAAATGCAGTAATAACTAACACTTCTTCAAACAATACAGCTGCTTTAAACAATTCAACCAACTTGACTGAAGAATTGGAACCTGAAATAATAATCAATGAAACTATTGCTTATGAAGACACTATATGTTCGTCTTTGTCAGTAAATGAACTATCTTTAACAACCCTTGAACAAGACACTGAAGCTAATGCGAAAAGCGTTAGTGTTTGCTCAGTGAACAAGGATGTAATGAACAGCGTTAACCAAAAATATTACACTTTTACAATAACTGAACCTACAAAGATTTACTTAATGATTGACGGCTTTGAATCAGGAGCATGGCAAGTAGGAATAATAGGGAAAAGTTTTGAGCAAGAATCAGAAGGGCAAGCAGTGAAGTACTCAGAAGAATTGCCAGCAGGCACTTACACTGTATATGCAAGATTAACCAATGCTTTAGCAAGCACATGCACAAATGAAAATTGCTGCTTTGAATTCGCTCAAGGAAGCACTTGCTATTGGATAAAAGGGGAGCCAGCAAATGGAATTATAAAATTAGGCTTTAGATTAACTGTCAGCACTTCAGAACTAGAACCCTCTAATACAATAGAGCAGGGAACAGCAACAATGACTCCAGTAAGTCAAAGCTGCCTAAGCCTTAGCGCAAAAACCATAGACAAAACAGTGCTTCATGATACAATAGATGATGCTTACTTAGTATCAATGTGTGATGAAGTTACTGATGTATTCACAGCATCGCAATACCAATATTATTCATTTACTTTAACGGAACAAACAAATGTTAAATTAACTCTTAATAAACCTGAAGGTGCGTGGCAAATAGGAATAACAGGACATTCATGGGAAGATAGCACTACCTTAGGACAAGAGTTAATTGAATATAAAGAATCATTACCTATAGGAGAATACACTGTATGGGTAAAAGTTGCAAACACTGCAGGATTAAGCGGAACTGATTGGAGTTGTAGGCAAATAATAACTGATGGCACTTGCTATTGGATAAATGGCTCACCAGTTAACGGCACATATTATTTAAACTATAATGTAACCTTTGACACTGAATAATATTATTTTTTGTAAGCTACATAAATGTCAGCTTCAATCATAGTATTATTATTGTAATAATGGTGAATGAAATACAGATTGCCTTCCTTGTCAAAAGTTGGCTCGCCAGCAAACTGGCTAACTACTAATTCAGGCTCACCCCAGCCAGTGCCATTCCAAACACTTTTCATAACTGCTGGAGTGCCTTGATAAACCCTAAGAAACCATAACTCTAAACCATCTTTGGACAGATAAGGCCAACCTTCAGTAAATTCAGTGTTTAACTCTTCAACATTAATAGGCTCAGCCCATGAACCATTAACCAATTCAGTCCTCCAAAGATCATAACCTCCTTTGCCCCCGGATTTAGCTGAATGATAATACATAGTGTTCCCATCAGCGCTAATATGCAACTCCCCAACCTCATAACTGTCAGGAAACCCAGCACTCTGCCAATCAACCCAAGTATCATTGCCAGCATACTTAGCAGTGAACCATTTCATTCCAGTAATCCCCTCCCTTGCGCTGCAAAACCATAAAGTATCATTCTGAATAAAATAGCAGCCATCAAGACTAGCCTTGCCAGGGCTATTAAGCCAGATTCTTTTAGGCTCACTCCAAGTATTGCCTAATTTATGAGAAACATATAATCCAGTAACATTGTCAAACAATTGCTCATTAATAGGAACCCTAACATCAGGAGTGAAAAAGAAATACAAATCATCAGAATCATAAGGAATAAAGGGGCTGTCTTCAGCTCCAGCAGTATTAACAGGAAAATCCAAAGCAACAGGCTCATAATACTCATCTGAATAAAGTATTGGAGGATAAATGTCACTAGTTGAATTCATCTTAACAGCCTCAGCAGGAATAACGCTCAATCTGTCAATTACAGGATACTCCTGCTTTTGGCTGCAGCCGCTGAAAAGAACCAATAAAATCAAAAAATACTTAGCATTCATTAAAAATATTAATATCTATAAAATTTTAAATAATTATTTATTTAAACAACTAATATTTTTATCCCCTTTTTTTCAAAATATTTGTCCAAGTAATCAATGCTTTCCTTTAATGCTGCTATTTTTTTATCAATAGCAACATCTTCTGTTTTCTTCTTATACAAGTGCTTATCAACCTGGTATTTTGAATACTGCATCAACAGTATTTCCAAAATATTTTTCGGAATATTTCCAGCATCAAAGAAGCATAAAGCAGCTGTCAATACTTGTATTCCAGTTATTATCTTGCTTGAAGGAGTCTTGCCAACCACTTTAAGCAAGCCTTCCTTAACTGCTGAATTGTCAAAACTTGCCTCATAAAAGCCTAAAACTTTCTCCAAATCCTCAACCTCTTTAGCTGAATGAGCATTATATTCTTTTGAAATATTAACATAGTACTCTTGGGCAATCAAATCAAACTTATCCTTAACGAGCTCTTTCGCAACACTCTCATCATTATACTTAAGCAGCTCAAGGAATTTAGCCTCATAATCCTTCCTTAAAGTTATCAAAACCTCTTCAGGAATAATGCAATACTCTTTAGAAATGTTAGCAATAACCTTAGCTTTCATGGAATAATACTTTTTTTTCAAAGAACCATACTCTTTTTTTAAGGAAAAATATTCTTTAACACCAACCTTGTTCATACTGCCTCACTCCCCTAAATAGTATAGGGCAGTCTAGGCTTAAAATATAATATGAACTTTAGTATAAAAAAATTAATAAGCAAGGAATGCTCTATTCTTTATATTGGAAAAAAATTCTAGAAATTATTAAAATAAAAGTAAAAAAAGCAGAAATAGTATCTATTTACTAAGGAGTGGAAATTCTATATATTTGGAGCAAATGTTCTGACGCTAAGTTTGAAAAACATTGAAGGATTTGACCTATTAGTAAACGCAGGCTGAATACCTCGTTGCCTCGGTACTTACACCCCGTTTCTATCGAACCCGTCGTGTACGGGAGGTCTCAAACTGTGTCTCGTTTCGCGGGGGGCTTCAATCTTAGATGCTTTCAGATTTTATCCCTTATGACGTAGCTGCCCAGCGTTACCTTGTCAGATAACTGGTACACCAGAGGTCACGAAAAATCGTTCCTTTCGTACTTAATTTTCCTTCCACTCAGACACAGAACACCCTCAGTAGATATTAACCGAACTGAGTCACCTCGTTCTTAACCCAGCTCACGATCCCTTTTAATCGGTTAGCACCCGCACCCTTGGCCGCTTGTGCACGGCCAGGATA
>JBAZGS010000006.1:0-71857 GCA_041652755.1 Candidatus Nanoarchaeia archaeon | reverse complement strand
TATTCATAAAAAATTTATTAGACTAATAAAAATCAATGTTGTAGTTATTGCTGCATTTTTATAAAATATTAAAAACTCTGAAAACAGTTATTTAACTATGGAAGTTGGCGCTTTTTTCGACTTGGATGATACCATAATAAAAGGAAACAGCGGATTAAGGTATATTAGGTTTTTATATGAAAACAAAATAATAAAAGCGAATAAATCAACAATACTTCCCAGCTTAAAATTAGCTTATTCTTATTTTAAAGGCGATTATAGGCAAGCTGTCGACCAAGCGGATAATTTGATGGCTTTAGCTTTCAAAGGAGCAAACAAGAATGAAACCTTAAGGGCTGCGGAATTATTTGTTTTGACTGATATTAAGAATTTGAAAGAGGCAATAGTTAAAAGGATTAATTGGCATAAAAGTAAAGGCCACAAATTAGTGCTTTTAAGTGCAAGCCCTGATGATGTAGTTAAAAAATTCGGAAAAATTTTAGGGTTTGATTATATAAGGGGCTCATTGTTTAAGCTAAAAAACAATGTTTACACTGGAGAGCTCATCACTCCTTCAATGATTGGCTCTGAAAGGGCAAGTGTGGTAAAGAAAATAGCAAAAAAATTAAATATTGATCTAAAGCAATCTTATGCCTATGGCAACTGCATAAATGATTTGGAAGTGCTTAATTTAGTGGGGAATCCTTTTGCAGTTAATCCCAACAAATACCTATCTCCTATTGCAAGAAAAAAAGGATTCAAGATTCTTTGAATAATCAAAATATTTATAATCTTAAATTGTTTGTATTTAATACCAACATGGTTGATGATTTTTCCTTTGAAACAGATGATGAAAGGGCACTTTTGAAAGAATTAGTTCTTTTGGAATGCTTGACTACAAAAAGGATTGAGATAATGAAAACAATTGCAAAATATCATCCTGAGAGCATTAGGGATTTGTCTAGAATATTAGAAAGAAACATCAAAAACGTTTTTGAAGATTTAGTTTTGCTTCAGAAAAATAAATTTATAAGTTTTGAAGACAAAGGAAAAAGTAAAAAGCCAATAATGGTTATGAAAAAAGTAGTATTTTATTATAAAAATGGGGAAAAAGAGGACAAAAAAACATTCAAGGTGAACTAAAAATGGCAGATGATATTAACAATGTTGAATTTCAATTAAAAGTTGCAGAAGCAATGCAGGATGATGTGGGCAAAGGCATTGTAAGAATTGACTCATTAATAATGAAAGAGTTAGGAATTAAAAGAGGAGAGCCAATTGAAATCACAGGAGACAAAACAACAGTAGCAATAGCTGACAGGTGCTACCCTGCAGATATAGGATTAAGGATAATAAGAATGGATGGGCTTACAAGGTATAATAGTAAGAGCGCAATAGGAGAAGCAGTAAATATTAAGCCTGCTGAATTCAAAGAAGCAAAAAAAATCACGCTATCACCTACAGATGAAAACATTAAATTAAACATTAATGCAGCAACACTTAAAAGAAGCCTGCTTGGAAGATTTGTCAGGGAAGATGACACAATTACTTTAGGTGGAACAAGAAGCAGAAGAATAAGCTTAAGGGGAAGCGAGAACTTTGCAGACATTTTCAAAATGATTGAAGAAGATATTAATTCATTTATGCCCAGCACTGAATCAGGCATGGGTTTTGGCCCAGAAATAAAACTAGTTGTTTCAAAAACCAACCCTAAAACAAATGTTGTAATAACTGATGTCACAGAGATTGATTATGATCCAACTCCAGTTGCGAACAAGCAAAAAATACCAGACATTACTTATGAGGACATTGGTGGACTAACGGATGAAGTCAAGAAGGTAAGAGAAATGGTGGAGCTGCCAATGAGACATCCTGAAGTCTTTGAGAAGCTTGGTATTCAGCCGCCAAAAGGAGTATTGCTGCACGGACCTCCAGGTACTGGAAAAACTTTGCTTGCAAAAGCAGTTGCAGGAGAAAGCGAAGCCAATTTTGTAAGTCTAAACGGCCCAGAAATAATGTCTAAATGGGTTGGTGAAGCTGAAAAGCAATTAAGGAAAATTTTTGAAGATGCTGAAAAAAAAGCGCCTAGCATAATATTCATAGATGAAATAGATGCAATTGCAAGCAAAAGGCAGGACAACAGCGGAGAAGTAGAAAGAAGGGTGGTGGCGCAGCTGCTTGCAATAATGGATGGATTAAAGGGCAGAAAAGTTATAGTGATGGCTGCAACTAACAGGCCTAACTCCCTAGATCCAGCTCTTAGAAGGCCAGGAAGATTTGACAGAGAGATTGAAATCGGCGTTCCAAGCAGGGAAGGAAGATTAGAGATACTTAAGATTCATACAAGGAATATGCCTATAGAAGGAGAATGGAATAATGATTCGGCAGTAAAGGAGATTTTATTAAACATTGATTCAATGCTAAAAACAAAAGAAAAAGGAAGTATTAATCTAAGAGAAAAAGAACTAATTGAATTACGTAAATTATTTTTAAAAACAGAAAATAAGGATTTTATTGAAAATATTTTATTAAGCATAAAAGAAATATCATTTTCAAATGAAATACTTTCAGATTTAATAGCTGAATCAAAGAATAATTTTTTAAAGATTGCAAAAGACAAAACCTCAAAAAAAGAAGTAGAAATAATAGAATCATTAATAATGTTCAATATATTAAACAAGTCATTTTATGAAAGGGTTAAGCATAGGTCTGCAAGCGATTATTTAAAATATTTAGCTAATAAGACTCATGGTTTTGTTGGAGCTGATTTAGAATCTTTATGCAGAGAAGCAGCAATGAATGTTATAAGAAAATTAATACCTGACATTGACTGGGATAAGGATGACAAGGTTTCAGAAGACAAATTGAAAAACGTAGTTGTCTCAAAGGAAGATTTTGATTATGGTTTCAGAGTAGTAAGGCCAAGCGCAATGAGAGAAGTAATAGTCCAGATTCCAAACATTAAATGGACGGATATTGGAGGATTAGAAGAAGTCAAGCAAATGCTTAAAGAAAGCGTTGAGTGGCCAATAAAACATGCTGAGAATTTCAAAAAATTAGGCATAAGGCCGCCAAGGGGTATATTATTATACGGCCCTCCTGGCACTGGCAAGACAATGCTTGCAAAAGCTGCAGCAAAAGAAACAGAGATGAATTTTATAAGCATAAAAGGGCCGGAACTTTTAAGCAAATGGGTTGGAGAAAGCGAGAAAGCAGTAAGGGAAACTTTCAGAAAAGCAAGGCAAGTAGCGCCATGCATAATATTTTTTGATGAAATAGATTCATTAGTTCCAAGAAGAGGGCTCAGAAGCGATTCTTCAGGAGTTACAGAGCAAGTAGTCAATCAACTATTAACCGAACTTGACGGCTTGGAAGAATTGCAAAATGTGATAATCATAGCTGCAACTAATAGGCCAGATATGATTGACCCTGGAATGCTAAGGCCTGGAAGACTAGACAGATTAATTATGGTGCCCGCGCCTGATGAGGCTGCAAGAATTGAAATAATGAAAGTTCATACACAAAACATGCCTCTTGCAAAGACTGTAAAAATTGAAGAATTAGCTAAAAATATGGAGAATTATACTGGAGCTGACATTGAAAACGTGTGCAGGGAAGCAGCAATGATAGCTTTAAGGGAGAATATTGAAAGCAAGGAAGTAACCCTTAAAAATTTCAAGCAAGCTCTTGAGAATTCCAAGCCAAGCGTTGACGAAGAAACCATTAATATGTATAGTTATTTTAACGAAAAAGCAAAAGAAAAACAGAAAGAAGAGATAAAGCAGGGGCTGAGCTATCTTGGATGATTTGGCAATTTATGAATTAATAATAAGCCAAGAGCTTACTTGGGAAGGATTGCTTAGGGATATTGTGAAAAAAGAAAACATTAACCCTTGGGATATTGATGTAAGTTTTCTGTCAAGCAAATACATGGAAGTAGTGAATCAGCTAAAAAACGTTGATTTCAGATTAAGTGGAAAATTCATGCTCGCAGCTGCAATGCTGCTTAAAATGAAAAGCGATAATTTCGAGTTTCAAGACATTACTTTTGCGCAAGAATACTTTGAGGACTTCTTTGATGACTTAAACATTGAATACTTAAGTGAAGAGATGAGAAACCAGGCAATGAGGCAAAAATTTGAAGAATCAAAAACAAGCATTAATCCCAATCTTCCAAGGCAGAGAATAAAGCCAATAAGCCTTGACGAATTAGTTGAAGCCTTGAAGGATGCAATGGTTGTAAAAGACAGAAGAAACACAAGAAGGGAAGAACTAAAAGAAAAGATGCAATTCAAAGCAAGGGAGCCAATAGACATAACTGGAAAGATAAAAAGCATTTACACTCAAATAAGCGGATTTTTCACTAAAATGAAAAAAGAAGAGATAACGTTTGAAGAATTACTGCCCTCACATGAAAGAAAGGATGTAATATGGACATTTGTCCCTTTGCTTCATTTAAACTGTGATGGAAAAATATCTTTGAATCAAAAAGAGCAATTTGGAGAAATAAAAATAACAAAGCCAATAAGAATCGAAGAACAGCAGTGACTTTGGCAAAATTAATAAATTCTGAGCAATTCAATTAATATTTATGCCAAAAGCCAAAAAGGACAAAATTGAAAACCAGCTAGAACAAATTCCAGAAATTACAAAGAATGAAGTGGTGCAGGAAAACAATTTTTACAAAGCAATAAAGAAATATGAAGGAAAAGAAAGTTTTAACACTTGGCCAATAATAATCATATTAATAGCAATAATTTTGGCAATAATCATACTTTTATAATGCCAAGATTTTAAGCATTAAGCCTTATTTTTATATAAAGATATAATATAATCTTTGAGCTTTAAAAAGGATTTCATCCATTGCTTGATTATTTTAGAAGACAAAAATCATTATTAAAAAAGGCAAAGCCTAATTATTCGTGAAAGAGTCATTAGATGATGAGCTGCATGAAGAATGCGGAGTAGTTGCGATTTATGCAACTTCAGGAAACATCTCGGATTTGATCTATCTTGGAATGCAGGGTATACAGCACAGGGGGGAGTTAGGATGCGGAATGGCAACAAGCTACCAGAATGAGATTTATTTTTACAAAGACATCGGATTAGTTGGGGATGTTTTTCAGCCAAAAATATTAAATAATTTGAAAGGAAGCAAAGGCATAGGCCACACGCGTTACGCAACAACATCAGTTAATGAGTTTGAAAACAAAGAAGAAGCAGTGAAAAAACTTCACCCAATGATAGGGCAATTAATTGATAATTCAAGCTTTGCAGTAGAATTCAACGGGAATCTCACAAATTACAACTCTTTAAAAAAGCAGCTAAGAGATTATAACTTTGAAACAAGCACTGACACTGAAGTGATAAAGAATTTAATAATTGATGAATACGCCAAAGAAAAAAGCTTAAACAAGTCTTTAGAAAATATTTATAACAAAATGCAAGGGGCATATAATATCATAGTTATGGATAACAACGGAAACATTTATGCTCTAAAAGATGGCCACGGGTTTAAGCCCCTAAGCATTGGAAAATTGCAAAACAGCAAAGGTTATATTATCTCTTCAGAAACAAGGTCAATGGAATTCATTGACGCTGAATTTTTAAGAGATATTAATCCAGGAGAATTAATAGAAATAAAAAATAACAAAATAGATTCTTTGCAGTTGCCGCCAAAAAGAAAAGCCATATGCCCCTTAGAATATGTTTACTTTGCATCAATTGATTCAATAATTGAAGGAAAAACTGTAAATGACACCAGGGTAAGATGCGGAAAAACTCTTTACAGAGAGCAGCCGCTTAATCTAACAGAATTAGAAAAAAAGGATTGGAGAATTTTCGGGGTTCCAGATTCCGGGATGCCTGCAGCAACAGCTTACTCAAATGAATCAGGAATAAAAATAAGAATTGGAATGGCAAGAAACAGGTATTATTATAAAAGGACATTTATTAACGGTAATCCTAATGACAGGAAAAAAGCATCAAAGCTTAATTCTGAAAAATATATAATAATCAAAAGTGCAGTAGAAGGAAAAAACATAATATTAATAGATGATACAATAGTTAGAGGAACAACAACTAAAAGCAACGTAACCCGCTTAAGGGAAGCTGGTGCAAAAAGTGTTCATGTAAAAGTCACTTTTCCTGGGATTATTGATCCTTGCTATATGGGCATTGATTTTCCAACCCATAAAGAACTGCTTTCATATAACAGGAGCCTTGAAGAGATATGTAAAGAAATAGGTGCTGATTCAGTGCAGTTCATATCAAAAGAAGGGCTAATAAGGGCTATAAATAAGATTCCAGATGACCAATCTATTGATTTAAGCACTTCAGGCATATGCTTAGCTTGCACTAACAATGATTACCCTTGCCCTGTAGAAAATGAGTTAAAACTCGATTAAATTAGCATAAACTTTAAATCTTTTGAGTTTTCTAATAATATTCATGCCTAATGAGTTAAAGAAAAAAGTTGAAGCTCTGTTATTCATAATAAGTAAAGGATTAACTATTGATGAATTATGCCAAAAGACTAATTGCACAAAACAAGAAGCTATCAATACTATAAATGAGCTAAAAAGCGAATACGAGTCAAATGACAAGGCTTTCACAATACTTAATCTAAATAATATTTACAGGATGACTGTTCATAGGGAATTAATAAATGGGGTTGATGAGCTAATTCCAGGGGACATTTCAAAATCTTTAATTAAGACATTAAGCGTTATTGCCTGGAAGCAAGGAATAAGCCAAGGGGAAGTTGTAAGAATAAGAGGAAACAAGGCTTATGAGCATATAAAAAGCTTGAATGAAATGGGGTTTGTTAATTCAGCCCCTGATGGTAAGAGCTATAAATTGACTTTAGGTGAGAAATTCTTTGAATATTTCAACATCCAAAAAGGAGAAGAAAAGTTTATATTTGAGCAATTCAAACTTAACTAATATGTTAAGATTAAAAAGCATAAATGATATGGAAGGACTAAAAGTTTACACTGAATTAGGGGACTACTACGGCGAAATAGAGGAAGCTTTTATCCAAGGCAACAGGGTTTATGGATGGAAAATAAAAGCAACACCCAATTCGTTGCTTGCAAAGACTGCAACCGGTGCAAAAAAAGTAATGGTAGGCCATTGTTACATTAAAGCAATAGGAGATATTGCATTAATTTCAAAATCCATAGTGAATTTTGACGAGCCTAAGATTAATTCAGAGCAAATGTAATAATTTTTAATTTTTTTTAAACTTATTTTTTTTAAATAGTAAATCTTTAAAAAACCCAATTAATAACAATTGTTATGAAAGATGATTATCCTGAGCTTGATTTTAAAACAACTGAAGAGATAAAAATCAACCCAAAAATAATTGACCAAGTAATAGGCCAGGATTACGCAGTTTCTATAATTAAAAAAGCAGCAAAGCAAAGAAGGAATGTCATATTAATAGGCGAGCCAGGAACAGGAAAAAGCATGCTAGGATTAGCTCTTTCAGAATTATTGCCAAAAACTGAACTAGAAGACGTGTTATGCTTGCCTAATCAAAAGGACGAGAATACTCCAAAGATAAAAGTAGTAAAAGCAGGTGAGGGTAACAAAATCTTGTCAAGCATTCCCTCGCAAACAAATGAATTATTAGACTTAAACAATGTCAACAACAATTTTTTGTATATAGGCGCAATAATTTTAGGAATAATACTTTTTATGCAATTCATCCCTGAAAGTTTTTTCAACATTTTTCCTAAAGAAATAAAGGAGTTCTTTTTCCCAAACGAAAGCGACGTTTTAAAGGCAGCGAACAGGATAAGCATGACAATATTTTTGACACTAATAATTATGTGCATTGCAATAATTTTCATGCTTTCAAAATCCTTATCCCAAAGAATGGTTAAGGTGCTTAAGCCCAAATTATTAATTGATAATTCAAACCAGGATAAGGCGCCGTTTATTGACGCAACAGGCTCCCACGAAGGGGCATTATTAGGGGATGTAAGGCATGACCCTTTCCAAAGCGGAGGGTTAGGAACTCCAGCGCATGAAAGGGTTGAAGCAGGAGCAATTCATAAAGCCAATAAGGGAGTATTGTTCTTAGATGAAATAGCTGTTCTTGACAAGGAAAGCCAGATAAATTTACTGACAGCTATGCAGGAAAAAAAGTTGCCAATAACTGGAAGAAGCGAAAGAAGCGCAGGAGCAATGGTAAAAACCGAGCCAGTGCCATGCGATTTCATATTAGTTGCAGCCGGAAACTATGACAGGGAGCACGGATTAAATGTTCATCCAGCTTTAAGAAGCAGGATTATAGGAAATGGCTATGAAATCTATATTAATGACATGATGGAGGACAATGAAGAAAACAGGAAAAAATTCAGCCAATTCATAGCTCAGGAAATAAAAAACGAAAAAGGAAAAATTCCAGCAATGAATAAAATTGGAGTTATTGAAGTATTGAAAGAAGCAAGGAAAAGAAGCGGAAGAAAAGGAAAACTAACTCTAAAGCTAAGGGAGATTGGCGGATTAATAAGAGTAGCAGGAGATATAGCTATTGAAGAGAATTCAAAAATAATCACAGCTGACCATGTTGAAAGGGCAAAAAAATTATCAAGCAGCCTAGAAAAACAAATGGTTGAAAAAGCAATTGAAATGAACAAAGAATATAGCATTATAAAAAATGAAGGAAATGAAGTTGGAAGAGTGAATGGACTTGCAGTAATGGGAAGCGATGCAGGAATAGTCATGCCAATAGAGGCAGCAGTCACTCCAACTTCAAGAGAAGGAAGCAGCGAAGTTATAGCAACAGGAAAATTAGGAGAAATAGCCCTAGAGGCAGTAAAGAATGTTTCAGCAGTAATAAAGAAATACAAAGGAGAAGATTTAAAGAAAAGATACGACACTCACATACAATTCGTAATGAGCTACAGCGGGGTTGAAGGAGACAGCGCAAGCATTTCAATAGCAACAGCAGTAATAAGCGCATTAGAAGACTTGCCAATAAGACAAGATACTGCAATGACTGGAAGCTTAACAGTAAGGGGGGAAGTAATTCCAATAGGGGGAGTTAATTCTAAAATAGAAGCAGCAATTGATGCAGGAATAAAAAGAGTGATAGTTCCAAAATTAAACATTGGAGACATAATACCTTCATTAAAAAGCGACGGAATCAAAATCTTGCCAGTTGAAAACTTAAGCGATGTCTTAGAGTATGCTTTAAGCGAATCTAAAAAGAAAAAATTAATAATAGCTAAAATCAGAAAGATAATAAGATGAATTATGAGCAGCTTATAAAAAAGTATGACCAAGATTCTGAGCTTGTTGAATATTGGGAAAATAACTCTAATAAAGAAATAATAATACAGCAAAATAAGGAATTAAAAAGCTACATAAAATCAGACTCTAAAGGTTTTGGCATAAGGATGCTGGTTAATGGATGCTTTGGCTTTGCATCAAGCAATGATTTTACAAAACAGGAAGAAGTTTTTAGCAGAGCCTACAAATTGGCAAAAAATGCAAGCCTAGTGAAAAAAAATAAAACAATACTTAAGGCTTTTGAATCAAATCAAGCAGTGATTAAATCAAAGATAAAAATTGACCCTTTCAGCATTGACGAATCCAAAAAAATAGAATACTTAAAAGATTTCAACAACGCGTTCTCTTTAAAGGAATTAAAAAATGTTGAAACAACCATTGCTTTTTCGAAAAACAATAATTTTTATGCCAATTCTAAAAGTGCTAGAGTTATTGAAGAGTCTAATTATTCGCAAATCTTTAATGACATTGCTGCTAAAAACGAGAATTGCCACAATATAAGACGTGCAAAGAAAGGCTACGAATTGCTCAATTTTAACTATGATGAATTCATAAAAAACTCAGAGGACAAGATAAAAAGATTAATTAATGCAAAATTAGCAAAGCCAGCCAGATACGATTTAGTGATTGATCCTGAAATATCAGGAACATTCTTTCATGAAGCAGTAGGGCATGCCTTGGAAGCTGACAGCTTGAGAGATAAAAGCACGTGCATAAGCTTAAATGAAAAAGTAAGCACTGATGAATTAACACTGTATGATAATCCAACTCTGAAAGATTACTGGGGCTCTTACGAATACGATGATGAAGGCATAAAATCAAAAAAAAATGTTTTAATAAGCAAAGGAAGAATTGTTAATTTCATGAATGACTTGTCAAGCTATTTTGATGTGAATGGATTGAAAAAAACATCAAATGCAAGGATGCAGTCAGTGCATGACTTGCCAATACCAAGAATGTCAAATACTGAGGTTAAGCCAGGAAAATACTCAAAGCAAGAATTAATGGAGCAAGTTAAAAATGGCTTATTAGTCAAAGGATTTAGTGGAGGAGCTGTTGATATAACTTCAGGGGTTTTCAGTTTCAAAGCTGATGAAGCATTTTTGATAAAGAATGGAAAAATTATGCAGTCTTATAAAGGAGCAAGCTTAAGCGGGGATTTAAAGCAAGTGCTGAAAAACATTACAGGAATAAGCAACGAATTCGGATCGCCTTATTCGGGAGGAATGTGCGGGAAAAAAGGCCAAAGTGTTCCTGTATCAGAAAAAGTTCCATACATTGCAGTGAGGGATATTAATGTCGGAAATTAAGCCAAAAGATTTTAGCTGGGAGTCAATTATTCAAACAGTCAGGAATGATTCAATAACAATGAATAGTGAAATTGACACACCTATAAGCAATTCCATTACTACAATATTTTCAAGGGCAATAATAGGCAAAAAGCAAGGAACAATAGTGTCAACCAACACTTCCTCTTTAAAAAACTCAATACTTCAAGCTTATAAACTTGCAAAATTAAGCTCAAAAAAAGAATTAATGCCTAATATCACAAGCACTGCTAAGTTCAGCAAAAAACTCTTGAATTACAAGTCCTTCAATGAAAAAAAATTAATAGAATCAACTGAGCAGATAAAAAAACTAATAGACAAAAAAGCCCCAATACTGGAATTTTTAGCAAATAAAAGAAAAAGCAAAACAGTATACTTAAACAGTTTAGGTGCAAAAATAACTCTTGAAAATGACTCGTTAATTTTTCAGCTATTGGTTGGAAAAGACCAAAGGGTTGGAACAAATGTTTCATTGCTTTCAGATAAAAAGCCTAACTTGAAGGAATTCGCGCAAGAAGCATTATTCAAATATGAGGCTTCAAAAAATTTAAGCAAGCCCAACTCAGGAACTTATCCAGTAATATTTTGCCATGAAGCCCTGCTAAATGTTACATCGCCTTTGCTTTTTTCTCTTAAAGGGGATTCTGTGTGCGAAAAACAATCAAGATTCATTAATTCAATCAATAAGCAAGAATTAAGTAAGGACTTGACAATAATTGATGATTCTTATGAAAAAAACAATAAAAGCTTTTTCGACTTTGAAGCAAACAAATCAGGTAAGACTGTGCTGGTTAAAGATGGAGTGATAAAATCATTCATTCATGATTCTTACACTAGCCAAAAATTAGGAATGGCTAACACAAACAATAGCGCAAGTATGATAATAAAGCCAAGCACATCCTATAATTGCATAACCCTTAAAGGAAAGGATAAATTAAGCCAAATGATTAAGTCAGTAAAAGAGGGATTTATTTTATATGACACTTACCCTGACCATACAATCAACAAAACCACAGGAGCTTTCGGGCAAAACAGCAGCACTTTTTATTACATTAAAAACGGCGAAATACAAGGATTAGCCAAAGGGTATGTTGTAATGGGAAACAGCTATGAACTCTTCAAAAAACCCTTAGAAATCTCAAAAGAAACAAGGAATGACTTAGGAGCAAACATTGGGGCTATCAAAACCACTGCCAAAATATTGAAAAATTAAGCGATTAATATGATAAATGACAGTGCATTAAAAGCAATATCTTTAGTTTCATTAATTGTTTTCATGCTTATAGGTTATTTATTAAATGATTTGCCTTTAGGCGTATGCTTATACTTAATAATTGCAATCCCTTGCCTTTATTACTTAAAGTATGACAAAATGAAAAAAGAAATAATCATATTTTTTCCATTAATTGGAATATTAGCTTATATAGCAGAAACGCTGCCATTTGAGTCAGGAATTAAATTATATAATATTATTTTAATGGGTTCAATTATTTTTTTGTTAACAAAAATTATTGAGCCCATAAAAGATATAATAAATATTTTAAAAAAAAAATAAGCAAGTTTTTAGTAACCTTTTTAATAAGCAAATAATCAATGAATAATATTATAGCGAGGTAGGGCAGTTTGGAGTGCCCGTTGGGCTCATAACCCGAAGGTCAGTGGTTCAAATCCACTCCTCGCTAAATATTTATTAAATTTTTGAGTTTGATTTTCCGCCAACGCTTTGCGAAGCAAAGGGTTGGTTCTTAAATTTACTCCTCGCTAAATATTTATTAAATTTTTGAGTTTGATTTTCCGCCAACGCTTTGCGAAGCAAAGGGTTGGTTCTTAAATTTACTCCTCGCTATTTTTATATTTTAATAACATTAACCAAATATCCTAAGTTTGCTATTAACTCTTGGGCTTTTTTTGAAAGTTTTCCAGTGATTAATATTATGCAGGGCATCTTCTTGGACTGCGCAGCAGTGTATGCTTTGCTAATATCGGAATCATTAATGCTTGCTTTTTTCAAGTATTTTACAAAAAATGTTTGGCCAACGCTTGAACTCTGTTTTGCCACGAAATCGTACTCGCTCGATTTTTTAACAATTAAGGATTCAATGATTTCTAAACCATTCTTGATGAAAAATTTGTCAGTTGCAGAGTCAATTCTTTGCTGCTTAGGCGTTTCATGCTCTTCTTTTTCTGATGTTTCAATAATTTTTTGCTGCTTAGCTTCAGCAACTTCTTTAGTTTGGTCCTGCTTCCACTTGTTGAACTTTTCAATAACCTCTGATTCGCTTATTGAATAATGCTTATAAAATGCTTTGTCTTCGCCGTTAATTTTCAGAACCATAGGGGTTATGAAATCCCTTAAATCATCAACCATGTATCTTTGCTGGGGCTCCAAGTTTTCCTTAGCAACCAATTTATTGTTCTTAAAAAATTCTAAAATATTAATTTCAGGGATTTTAAGAATAGTGGTTAGCCTTTTTCGCACAAGCTCCTCTTGGCCTTTCAGGTAATATAATGGACTAGTTGTCATTTTTTTATAAGAATAAAGGATTAATCCTTCCCTAATCATTTCGCTTATAATTGCTGAAGCAACGTAGCTGTCAATGCCTAATTCTTTTGAAATATCAGTAGGCACTATTGGCCCTATTTTCTGGATCAACTGCACAATTTTTTCCTTCATATAGATAAATTAAAGGGTTTAATTATTTTTAAAACATTTCAAATGTTTTTTTGGGTATTCTTTATAAAAAAATAAAAAACAGCAAATGCAGCCAAATTAAGGCTTATTGACCAAATAATGCTGTCAAATCCCATGAGGTTATTAAAGAATAATAATGAGCTTACAAGCACTCTTAATATATTTACAGTTATTATTGCATAAGCTCCGAGCATTAAATATTTGAATTTTTTAAAAAGCGCTGCATTGGATGCAAAAATCATTGCAAACAGCAGATAAAAGCTCCTGATTCCAGTGCAAGCAGAGTCAATTCTTATGATTTTTTGGTTAAAATATATTGAAGGGCTTAGGCCTGATGATGAGAATGAGTCAAAAAAAACAGTTTTTATCCCTAAAATGTTAAGCAAAGCATTATTAATCAATGCATAAATTTTTTGAATAAAATATAAATCTATTCTGACTATTAGTATTATTGGAATAGAAAGCAGCAAGAATTTTGCCATGTAAAGAAAGATTTTCAAGCACTTTTTATTGAAATAATCAGCCTCTATTTTTTTATGCATAATAATCTCTTTTATTGGCTTATTAATTAAAAATCTTCATTAATGAATTTGGTGAAATTTTTTGCGCATTTCTCGCCTAATACTCGAATCATCTCTTTCTCTGTTGCTAAAAAAACATTCTTAAGGGATTTAAACTCATTTAACAAATTGTTTGCATTCTTGATTCCAATGCCAGGAATTAAGCATAAAACATTAATCGCTGAGTCATAATTGTTTTTAGCTTTCTTAACAGCTATTATGGGGGTTATTTTTTTCTGCATTCTCTTGTCAATAATTCCCAAGAATTCAGCAGTTTCAATAGAGTCTTTCAAAAAAATTATAGGCATCTTATAGTCAATAGTTATGCTTGCAATCAAGCCTTTGATTGCATTAGGATGTATGTTTCTTTCAAAACCTTCGCCTTCCACAATTAATAGTTTTTTTTCGTAATTGCTTTTAATGCTTTTTAGCTGCTCAAAAATTCTTTTGTCAATAATTGAGCCATAAAAATCCTTAATGCTTTTTCTTTCAATGCAGACATCGCCAATAATGTAATCCCCTATGCTTAATTGCTTAGGAATTAACTCAACACCTTTCTTGAAAAGCTCCCTAACAACTTTGCTCCTAAATTCCCTGTTGTCAACAATTATCAATTTCAAAAATCCCCCAAACTTTTCTGCTTTTTAGACTCAATGAACTCTTTCGCTTCACTGATTGCGTATTTCATTCTTTTTTCCTTGTATTTGCTGACAAACAAATATTTTTCATCAATGCAGCCTTTAGTGTATAGCACGAAAACTTTTCCAATATTAACCCTTCCAACCCTTCCTTTTCTCTGAATCATTCTGAGTCCGCTAGGAACTGGCTCAAAAAAGATTGCGTAATCAACGCTTGGAATATGCAATCCCTCTTCAGCAACGCTTGTCGCAACCAATACATTATACTTGCCATTCTCAAACTCTTTAATAACGCTTAGCTGCTTTTTTTGGCTTAAGCCTTCCTTTCCTGCCTGGCCAATAAACAAAGCAGGATTAATTGTGCTTGATTTCAAGTAATTCACAATCCTGCTCGCAGTCTCCCTGAATTGCGTAAAAATGATGAATTTGGAATTGCTGTTTAAGTTTTCATCAATCATTTTTTTTATTTTTTCAAATTTTGGATGCTCAACTTTGTCTTCAATGTCAAAAGCTTTAAGCACAGCATCTCTGAAATCGCTGTCCTTGAAAAGCGAAGAGTTGCTTTTGACTTTCAAATGATTTTTCAACTCATTAAAATAAGATATGAGAGGCTTAACCCCTTGGGTTTGAAGAATTTCTAAGCAATAAAGCACTTTGATTATTTCAGAATTAAGGCTTATGAATTTGAAGAATTCAGCATCGTTTGATTCTTTTATTTTTTTAGAAAGCTCAGCATTAATTGCCAGAAAAGTTTTTTTGCTAATCTTATTCAAATCACTTGTGTTAATGAGCCCTCTTATTTTCATTATTTCCAGCTTTTTTTTAAGGCTTGATTCTAATAATTTTTTAATTTCTTCCAGCTCCTTTGGGAGATACAGCTCAATTAACTCTATCTCTTTTTTGTTAATATATGGCAAAACATCAGCATCGCTTTCGCTTTTGTAAACAATGTTTTCAAAAAAAAGGTTTTTACAAACCTCTAAAATTTTATCCTTGTCGCTTCCCGGACTGGCACTTAGGCCTAAAACTTTAATGGTTTCCTTTTGGTTTTTATAAACCTGGCTTATGAAAGTGTAAGCATAATCTCCTACTGCCCTATGGCATTCATCAAAAATAAGTAAGCAGCAATTTTTCAGATTTAATCTTTTTACAATCAAGTCATTCTGTATTGTTTGAGGGGTTGCAAAAACAATCTTGGCATTTTCATACTCTTTTTGTCTTTCCTTTGGATTAATGTTCCCGCTGACAGAGACTAGCTCATTTTCAAAATTAAAGAATTCATGAAACACTCTTTTATGCTGCTCAACCAATGGCTTGGTTGGAGCCAAAAATAAAACAAATTCCCCTTCATGCTTATTAAGCATTAATGCGGACAATGATAATCCTATAATTGTTTTGCCTAAACCAGTTGGCAGCACAACTAAGCTGTTGGATTTTAATACCTCGCTTAAAATCTTTTCCTGATAAAGCCTTAAGATTGGCTTTTTTTTAAAAAAATCCATAACTAACTGCATTCATTTAAGCATTAAAAAACTTTTATTCATTAGGCTCAACATGTATTATGAATGAAGCAACATCGTTGAATTTTTCCTTTATTGACTTTTCAAGGGCGTCAGCAACATCATGAGCTTTCTTTATAGAATACTTCTTGTTAACTTTTATTTCAACATCCCCCAAGATGTAGCTGCCTGATTTTTTAAGCCTCAAGTTTTTAAAGCTTGAAACGTCCTTATTTTTAGAGATTATCATTTGTATTTCTTGGATTATTTTTTTTCCAGGAGAATTATCCATCAGCCCTTTGATTGAAAACGCCAAAGATTTTATTCCAATGAAAAAAACTGCAAAGCAAATAATCAAAGTAACTATTCCTTGGATATAAAGAATTCCTGATTCATGCAGATAAATTGAAGAGATTACAACAAATCCCCTTAAAATATCAGCAAGCCTTTCCCTTGAGTTAATGAACAATAATTCGCTGTTTAGTTCCTTGCTTTTTTTAAGCAAATAAAAAGACAAAAATGCTGAAGTAATCATTGAAACTATTCCTGCACCGTATGCCAAAACGCTATTTTGAATGGCTATGTCTGAAAAAAATGAATCATATGCCATTTTTCCAATAGAATAAGCTGCAAAAAGGATTAGAAGCGATATAAAAAACGAAGTAACATTTTCAGCCTTGCCAAAGCCGTAATTAAAATCATTATTGGGCTTTTTTGCAGAGATTTTTATTCCAATATATGAGCCAACCATTGACAATAAATCAGTAAAGCTGTCAAGAGCCTCGCTTATAAGCACTATGCTATTAGTCAAAAGCCCGGCAACTAATTTTAAAATCAGCAGAAAAAAAGAGATTATTGCTGAAATAATTATTGAGTGCTCGGACTTTTTTAGCTTAATCATAATAAATAATAATCCCAAAACGAATTAATAAAGATTTTTATTATTCTAAATACTTGTCAACTTCCCATTCAGTCACTATTGTCCTGTAATTTTCAGCATCTTTCTCCTTTAGCTCGAGGAATTTGGAATGAAGCTCTTTGCCAAGCAATTCTTTAGAGAATTCGCTTTTTTTAAAGCTCTCAATTGCTTCAAAAATTGACTCAGGCAAAAGCCTTATTCCTAACTTATTAATTTCTTCTAGGCTTTTAGCATAAACGCTATCCATTGTTTCAGGCATTAATCTTAATTTTTCTGTAACTCCCTTCATTCCCGCTTTTAAGATTGCTGCAAAAATCAAGTAAGGGTTAGCTGTTGGGTCAGGGCACCTTATTTCTCCCCGTGCGCTTGACTCCCTTCCTGGAGTAAATCTAGGGATTCTTATAAGCGCTGACCTGTTAGTGCTTCCCCAGCAGACATAAACAGGGGCTTCATAGCCTTTTACCAATCTTTTGTATGAGTTAATTGTTGGATTTGTTAAAAGGCAGAATTCATTAATATATTTCAGTATTCCTGCAATGAATTGCTTTGCGAACTCTGAAAGCTTGTTTTTATCTGAATCGCAAAAGAATGCGTTTTTTCCTTGCGTGAATACGCTGAAGTGAGTGTGCATTCCGCTTCCAGCTTTCTGATAAAGAGGCTTAGGCATAAAAGAAGCAATAAGCCCGTGCTCGTTGCTTATTGATTTTATTATTTTTTTCAAAGTCACAACTTTGTCAGCAGTGCTTAAAGCATTGCCGTACTTAAATCCAATCTCATGCTGGCCAACACCCACTTCATGGTGCCCTCTTTCAGATTCAATCCCGAACGACTTTAAGGCAACCATTATTTTTTTCCGTACGTTGCTTCCAATATCATTGCTTGAGCAGTCAAAATAAGAGCCTAGGTCAAATTCAGGTGTGAGCAGTTTTCCATTATCACCTTTTCTGAACAAATAAAATTCAACCTCAGGGCCAACCATTAATTCATATCCTAGTTTTTTATACTCTGCCAAGAGTTTTTTTAAAAGCATTCTAGGGTCTGATAAGCATGGCGAGCCATCTGGGTTGTGCGTATCACATAAGAACCTTGCAGTTTTTATGGCTTCATCGTTTGATGGCAAAACTGCATAAGTGCCCAAATCTGGCTTTAAGTACATGTCGCTTTCTTTTATTCTTGAAAAGCCCTTAATTGATGAGCCGTCAAACCACACGCCTTTCTCTATTGCTTCCTTAACGCAATCAACAGGGATTTCAATTGCTTTTAATGTGCCAAAGATGTCAGTGAATTCTAGCTCTATAAAGCTGATTTTATCCTCTTTTAATTTCTTATAAATTTCCTCAGCATCCATAATATTATATTAACTTAATGTTAATATTAATTCTAGGGTAAATAATATTAACAAATGTTAAATATTAAAACAATTATATTTAAATATCTTAAGTAATTAATATAATATTATATATGCTAGTTAAGAGTTGTTAATCATGATTGATGAAAAAGACAAGGAAATATTAAATAGCCTAATAGGGAACTCAAAGCAATCTTATAGAGAAATAGGTAAAAAACTGAAATTGTCAGCAGTAACAATAATGAATAGAGTGAAAGAATTAGAAAAAAATAAAACAATTAAGTCATACACTGCTGAAATTGATTATGAGCAAGCAGGCTACGATGTTCAGGTGTTAATCCATATGAGAATCGCTAAAGGAAGGCTTTTTGATGTTGAGCAAAAAATAGCTGTACTAAAAGGGGTTTTTGCAGTCTATGATGTAACTGGCAACTTTGACGCAATCATTATTGCAAAGTTCAAAAACAGAAGAATGATGGATGCTTTTTTAAAGAAAATCCAGACCTTTGACTTTGTTGAAAGAACAGAAACAAACATCATATTAAACACTATAAAAGAAAAAAATATATTAATTGAATAATTATTTATTATAGAATAATTTAAAAAGCAAGATTTTAATCTAAACTACTATGAAATTAGGAATAATCGGCGGAAGCGGACTAGATAACCCTAAAATTATAAAAAATCCAAAAGAGCTTGAAATAAAAACTCCATATGGAAAAACTTCATCAAGCATAACTTCAGGAAAAATAAGCAACATTGAAGTATTTATACTTTCAAGGCATGGAAAAAAGCACCAAATACCTCCTTCAAAAGTCAACAACAGAGCAAACATTTACGCCTTGAAAAAATTAGGATGCACTCATATTTTATCAACAACAGCTGTTGGCTCGCTAAGGGAGCACATAAAAAGAGGAGATTTTTTAATATTATCAGATTTTATTGATTTCACAAGGCATAGAGAAATCACTTTCCATGATGATTTTACTAAAGGGCCAATGCATGTAAGTTTGGCAGAGCCTTTCTGCGAAATGCTAAGAAAAAAAGCAATCAGCGCTTGCGAAGAATTAAAACTTAATTACCACAAAAAAGCAACAGTGATAACTATTGAAGGCCCAAGATTCTCAACCAAGGCAGAAAGCAACATGTTTAGGCAATGGGGAGCTGATGTAATAAATATGAGCATAGCTCCTGAAGCAATACTCGCAAAAGAAGCAGGCATTGAATACTTGGCAATAGCAATGAGCACTGATTATGACTGCTGGAAAACCGATGAAGAGCCAGTTAGCTGGGAAGACATCCTTAAAATATTTGACAAAAACTCAAGCAAAATGAAGGAATTGCTTATAAGAATAATTGATAAACTTTCAAATGTTTCCCTAGACTTAATAAAATCAAGCATAAGAACAGTTCCAAATTGGCCAAAAAAAGGAATAATGTTTAGGGATGTAACAACACTATTCAAAGACAAAGAGGCTTTCAGCCAATTAATCAATATTTTTGAAAAAAGATACAAAAACATGGATATAGACATCATTGCAGGAATAGAAAGCAGAGGCTTCATAATAGCATCAATTTTAGCAAACAAGCTAAACAAAGGACTGGTATTAATAAGAAAGAAAGGCAAGCTTCCAAGCGAAACAATTTCAGAATCATATGATTTAGAGTATGGAAAAGCAGAGCTTGAAATACATAAAGACTCAATAATTCCATGGCAAAAAGTATTGCTCGTTGATGACTTGATTGCAACAGGAGGAACAATTAAAGCAGCAGGAAACCTGATTGAAAAATTAGGGGGAACAGTTGTTGAATGCTTATTCATAGTTGAGCTTCCTGAACTCAAAGGCAAAGAAAAAATAAAATGGCCAATCTACAAAGTTATTGAATTTGAAGGAGAATAATCATATTTTTAAACAATTGGCAATAAAAAACCATTATAATGCGAATTGTCAAGCTTTATTATTCAATAAAACCAAAACGTAAAATATCATTTTCTTATGGCGGCAGCGGAAAGCGCCCATCTTGGATAAAGCTGAATGTAAAAAAAGAGCCATCCTTTGTTAAATTAAACATTAATAACAAGCATGTAATGTATGATGGTTTTTTGCCAGGATATTTCATACCTATGGATGCATCAACCAAAGAATACAAGGAATTTTATGATGAATATGCCAAGAATTATCACATTGTTTACAAAAAAAATAATCCTATAATAAAAGAACTATTAAAGGAGTTCTCAAAAATTCCAAATAATTCAAGCATTTTAGATATTGGGGCAGGAACAGGAGAAAACGATTTAGAATTATTCAAAAAAGGTTTTAACTCAATTGATTTGCTGGATATTTCACCAAAAATGCTTGACCTTGCAAAAAAAAGGCTAAAAAACTTTAATGCACATTTTTATTGCACAGATCTAGAAAAATTTGTTTTGAAAAAAAAATATGATGTAATACTAGCTTCATTAGTGTTGCATTATTATTCAGGTGAGCAGCTTAAAAAAATGCTTGCAAAACTAAAAGGTTTGCTAAAAAAAGGAGGATTATTAATAACACTTAATTACAACCTCATTGATTTAAACAATATTTTTGAAAATGTTAAAAACAGGAAAGTATGGCTAAAAACAATCCCATTCACAATAACCACTGCATCAAGAATAAAATAACAGTTAAAGCAGCAATTTTTATAAATCAAAAAAATAAAAAATTGCAGGGTACGAGATTCGAACTCGCGCAAGCACTAAGCTGACAGATTTCTCACATTTTAACAATATTTCATCGCACAATTAATATGCTCATAACTCAAAACATAGTAGTCTTGAGTCTGTTCCGTTTGACCGCTCCGGCAACCCTGCAAAGCTAATAATTAATAGATAACACTTGTTTTAAAAAACTTATTTTTTTTACTAATCCTTGTTTCTTAGCTGCTCGCTTATGTCTTCCAAATCCTTTCTTAGCGTTTCAAGCTCTTTTTTCTCCTTGTCTGAAGCTCCATCAAAAAGGCTGGATTTTTTTTCAGCAACAGGCTCAGGCTTTTTTATGGTTTCCTTTATAATTTCAGCAGGTTTTGGAACTATCCTTTCAACTTTTCTGACTTCAGGTTTTTTATCCAATTCTTTCTTGGCATACTTGCTTATTTCTAGAATCTTGTTCTTTAAAGCTTCATATTCCTTGGCAGGCATATGCCTTTCAAATGAATCGATATTAAGCCTTAAGCTAATAAGGGTTTCATAAAGCTCTTTTCTTAAAAAAGCTTTTTTCCCTCTAAGATTATTAACAAGACTTAAATCTTTTTTTAATGTGGCAATTAAGTAAGAAAGGTTTGATAAATTGTTTTTCATATCATTTTTTATTCCAAATTTAACATAAAAATCAGAGACGTCATTTTCTTTTTTTTTAATAACATCAGATGCTTTTTTTGCAGCAGATTTTTTTTTAACTGGCACGTGGCCTTTCTTGAAAACCATGAATATTATTGATTAAGTGTGTATTTAAAATATTAACGGATTAGGGGAAGCTTAGTATCATTTCTTTTTAAATAAACCCATAAGTAACTAAATAACTATGATATGCAACTTCAAAAGCTTCAATGAAATGTCTAGAGAAATAGAAAATGAAGCAAAAAAACAAAAACTTGAAACCGAATGGTACAAACATAGAATTCAGCAATTAGCTTTAAGGCCAATTGCAAAACCAAACTAAAAACCTTATTTTTTAATTATTTTTTTAGTTTTTTTATTCTATAGGGGTAATCATCACTTTTTCAAACAAAGAGATTATATCTTCAACTTCCTTAATTACCTCTTCGCTCTTTTCAAGCTTTGAATTCTCATCCCTTTCAATCATTCTTAAATCTCCAACAATAGCCTTAGCCTTTTCAATATCCTTTCTCATATTGCTCGTTGCTTGGACAACTTCTTTATACTCTGAAAGCTTAATATATAATATTGGATTGTTGCTTTCCATCTTAGGCCTTTGTCCAAAATTAATAGGCATAGTTGGCTCTTTTGAAACCATATCTTCTTCTAAAGCATTCTCAACAGCACTATCATCAATGTTTGAGTCATTTTCAGGCATTGAAGATTCAACACTATTTTTTACGCTTCCTAGATCATCAAAGTCATCAATTGACTCCGGAGGCTCTGGAAAAGCAGGTTTCATTTCTCCCTCTTTTTGAGGAAAGCTAATGTTGCTTGATTTTTTATTATTGTCAAATAAACCCATGTTTAAAATGAATAACTTAATTGTTTAAAAACTTTTTTTAATTATTAAACACTAAAAATTTCATGAAAAAACAAGTAATTGCACTGGCAATTATGCTGCTTTTCAGCCCAATCTATGCAGGAGTTGAAGGAACCCTAACAAATCACTTATATTACCCGCAAGACTCTGCAGCAATATCAGTTAATATTGAAGAAGAATTCATAGGAATAGGAACACTGAAAATCTGCCTATCAAACTATGATTTTACAGAAGGAAAATACAGCTTAAAGTGTGATGCATTATTGCTCACACAAAATATTTCAATAAATAACCAATACTTAGACACTTTAACAGTTAATTTAAACAATGCGCCAAGCTCAGTTTACAGGTTTTATCTGCAGCTAAGCTATAAAAAGGATGGAACTACAAAAACAAGAACTGACTGCGATGACGGGAATTTCATATTGGTAAAGCAAACAAGCAACCAAGAAACAATTCCCGAACAAAGCGCTGGAATAATATTAAGCGTATTATCCAGCCAAACAGCAGTCCCTAACTCTGAAGTAACTGCTTATGTGAATATCACAAACATTGACCAAAACAGTGTAATATTATTATCTTCATTTATAAAAAACCAAACCAATTACATTAATGAAAATTTAAATGATGACTCCTTCAAGGTACTAAACATAACAAAAGGCTCAAGCGCAATAATAATTATGAAAAACAAAATATTAGAAAACATAAGCCAAGGAGTTTATGATTACATTATTAAAGCAGAATCTGATATAAACACTTACCAAACGCTTAATTCAATTGAAATAATAACAAACCAAACGCAAGAACCTGAACAAATTAATCTTACCTGCCCTGAATGCGAAACCTGCATTGAGTGCGAAATAATCAGCTGCCCTGAACCAATTAATGTTTCATCAACTATTCAGGAAGGGCAAACTTCAAAAATAACCGCAAAATTAAATTTAAAAAGGGATGAATATTACTACATACCAGCAATATTGATAGGGCTAATCTCCCTAATAATAATGTATGTGAAAATAAAATGATAAAATCAAGACTAATAATACAAACAATGGGCTCACCCAAAGAATTATTAATAAAAACAGTAAATGCAATGCTTGACTCTTTCAAGAAAAACTTCAAAACAGAAGATGAGCACATAGAAAAGCCTGAAAAAACAGGCAAAGAATTTTACTCCTCCTTTATTGAAATCACAATCACATTCAAAAACTTGACAGAATTTTTCTCATTTATGATAAATTATTCACCAACCAGCGCTGAAATCATTGAACCATACAAGCTTGAATTAAGCGCAGGAGAATTAGAAAATTTCGCCAACGATTTCTTAGGAAAATTAAATGAAATAGACAAACAGCTAAAAACCCAATTAAGCCTAAATAAAATACTATCCAGGAAAGTAATACGAAGTAATACTAGGCAAAATCTTTAAAAGCAAACAATTAACCTTGTTTATTACACACACTATTCTAGTTAGAGGAAACAGTAAAAAGAAAAGTTTTCCTAAAAAATATACACACTATAAAAGAAAACGGAGAAAAAGTAAAATGCAAAACAATTTAGTAATGAAAATAAAGAAAGTCGCAGCTTTAGCAGGCTCAGCAATCATGGCTAGCTCTATGATGGCACCTGTAATGGCAGCAACATTAGCAAATTTACCAGCACCATTTGTAACAAATGGGGTATTTAATGCTAATATTGTAGTAGGTTCAAGCGGAACAGCTGCTGGAATCTCAAGCGACTTAGCCGGCGCAATGGATGTTGCTGCAGCATTTGCTCAACAAGCAAGCGCAACAGTAACATCAAGCGGATCAATAAGCCTAACAAGGCCAATGACACCTGGACAAATAAATTCATCAACAGGATATATGAATATAACAAATTCACCAGTTGGTACAATCTTCAACAATAGCGTAAGCGGTTTTGACTGGATGACAAATGCAACAGTTTCATACAATGATACTGAATACCCAATCTATGAAAAATTAACTGTTGGAGCAACAGCATCAATAAACTATGGTGGAGAATATGCTGAATCACCAGGAAATGTTGTATATACTGTTTCTTATAATGGAACAGCAAAGTATGAATTTCCAGTTGGATCAGTAATTCCAATGTTTGGACAAAATTACCAAATAGTATCTATTCCAGCTGCTAATGAAGTAAAGTTTGGAAACATGGTTGATAATAAAGGATTAACATTCCCTTCAACAGTAACAATACCAGGAGAAGCAACTATACAACTTCTTGATTTCAGTACAACTGGAAACCAAGATGTTTTAGTTAAAGTTACAGCAGAAAACGGAACTGTAATGTTCAATGACTTTATGTCTAATGTTGGAACAAAAGATAACTTAGGAGATTACTTATTTACTTTAAGTAATTTAAGAACACTAAGCTCAGGAGCTTCAACAATTGATTTAAGCTGGTCAACTTCAGCATTTAGCCTACAATCAACTAAGAATGCAAGCGCTTTAGATGCTTCTTTAGCAAATTGGAAAGTTAATATTGTAAGTGATGCAAATGGGGATGGAAATTTAAGCTCAATAAGCTTTACTAGCCCATCATATCCTAACAACATAAAATTAGTTGCAGGAGAAAGCCTTGGAGTAATGGATTACTTTAACTTAACTTTCGCAGGATGGAGAGATGTGAATACAACTTCAATTTCAATTACAAATATCCCTGCTGCAAGTTCAGGAGGAGGAGTAGCTCCAGCTATTTCTTATACAAATAATGAATCAGAATCAAAAGCACTTTATTTGCATGGAATAACAGGAACAACAATAGGAACAGATAGACACACATCAACACTTCAGTTAATAGGCTCAGATGACTTAAACATAATACAGCTTGTTAACTATACACACATGTGGGTAAAAAATGCTGGTGGAGATGCATTACAATTAGTGCCAGTATCAAACTTTACTCAAATGGATGTACCTGCTGCTTTAGCTCCAGTTTGGAGTGGTGCTGCATTGTTTAACACATCAAGTGCTTGGTATAATATTACATTTGTAAACACAAGTGGATCAACATACCCAACAATGCAATACAACATAACTTTGCTTAACTTTACAGCAAAACAATCACCTAAATTTGGTGGAGAATTAACAAATTATACTCCATTATATTTAAATGAGATAAGTTATGCTGCAACTAGTGGAGTTGATGAATTAAACAACAATGGAAAAATCTCAGGAACTTTAACTGTAAAAGAAAACAATGGAGATGTAATGACAATTGTTTATAAAAACAATACCATTGATTCTTTAACTGTTGCAGGAAAAGGAAACCTAATTACTGGTGAAGACACATATACTGCATGGGGTGGAATGGTAAGTAGAACTGTAGATTCAATAAACATAGAAGCTACTGAAACAAGAAGACAAGCAGATCTATGGATTGGAAGAAGTGCTACAGAAGCAACAACAGTTAGTGTTGGAGACGAGATTGATGGCGAAGGATGGACTGTTGCAGGCTCAAATGTTGCAAGTGCTGGAGGAGTAACTCCAATAACACCTGGAATAGGAGCAAGCGCATCAGCTTATTCAAGCCCAGTAACTTTAGCAAAACCAACTATAATAATTGGTGGTGGAGACGCTAACTTATTAACTGCAGAATTAGCAGCTAATGAAGAAGGAATAACTACTGCTGCATTATTAGAAGCAACTAACAAAGCGTATTTAGAATTAATCGAGAATGCATTTGGCGGAAGCCAGACAGTTCTTGTAATAGCAGGAAGAGACGCTAAAGACACAAAGCTTGCATGCCAAGCATTAGCTGCACACGTAGCTGGAACAAGAGCAATGGATTTAAGTGGAAACCTAGTATGGTTAGACACAAGTTCTAGCTCTTACACTACAGTAAGCGTAGTAGCTGACGCTGAATAAAGTTTAAACAATTAAATTTTATTTAATGATTGGGAGAAAAAGGATGCGGAGCAATCCGCACCTTTCCCAATTATTAAATTTTTTTTTAACCTAAAAATCAATCAATAAAAATATTTATATCTAAAGAGCTTATAAGTTATTTATGCAATTAACTGCCAAGTTAATTATATTATTCTTTACATTATCATTAATTCCAGTTTCTTTTTCAACAACTTGCTATAGAACAGAATCTTACTGCTCACAATATGGCACAATAGAATTTAATTGCAGAAACGAAAACTACAATCCGCACTCATGCAGGGTTTATGGCCCTCATAGTGTTTATGTGCCTCAAACATGCACCCCAAGCTGTCATTATACTCAAACATGTAATTTTGAATATGTATACAAATGTGATTATGAATTAATTGAAGTTCCTTGTGATTATTTCAGCAGATACGCATGTTATGACTACATACCTTACAATTGTGGATGGAGAGAAGAAATGGTATGCAGGGATACTTTAACCTGCCCCCCTTCTTATGACTGCTCATATTATGAAACTCAAACAGGATGGTATTATACAACCTGCTATGATACAAGAACAGTGTGTGATACAGTGACTGATTATGATAAATGCATTACCTGGGATGATAAGCAAGTTCCTTATGATTGCACAGAAATGAAACTAAACACTTACAATATCTCTTCAAGCACAGGAAAAACAGGACAGCCAATACTTGCAGCATTCAGCATCAGCGAATGCACAGGAGCAATAACTTATGAACTATACCTAAAAAACACTAACATTGAAGGAACAGCTAACTGTGGACTTAACACTTTTGAAATAACTCCAGTAAGCACTGGAACTCAAACAGTACTGTTAAAATTAAAAGATGACAGAACAGCAATCACTAAAACAATAGGAATCACTGTAATAACAAACATTAATGGAGAAATGGACTCTTTAAACCCCTTCATACCTGGAGGGGAAGAATTCACAAATAATATAGAAGCAGGAAATTATAACAATAAAATAATAGAATTAATTAATAAAGGATTAAGCAATGATGAAATAATAAAAAATTTAATGCTCACAGTTGGAGCAATAGGTTTTGCAGTCACAGTATCTCAAGCAAACAGGATAAGGAATTATATTGACTCTAAAAGAAATAAACAAATTAGTTATTCTAACCCCTATGGCATAGATTTTGATTTATTTATAAAACCAAATGAAGAACTTTTTAAAACAAATAAAGAGCTAACAATAGTTCAGTACAAATACAATGATGAAAATGCTGGTTATTTGTCAAAAAAATTCGGAAACAATAAAGAATTAATGTATACAATGATTTTTGACAAAAATGGGAATTTAGTTGGAGCAGGAAGTCCGGATGAGCTAAAATTGACTTATTTAGATTCTGTGAATGAAAATAATTCAGGTTCGCTTCAAGAAAGAGTTGCTGATTTTACAGTACAAGGAAGAACGTATTCGTTTACTCCTTCATTAATAGTTACAAACAATTATGATTCCATGAATAAATTAGATTCTTATTATTGGAGCAATATACAAAGAGTTCAGGGAACTTTTGATCCTAACAAAGAATATGAAGAGCAAAAACCCAATAATTTTGCCTTATGGACAAATTTCTTATTCAATTTTATAAGCTTGGTCGGAATGTTTTATGGCTCAGCCCAGCAGGCAAAACAAAACACTCAGAACTATTTTAGTCAATTAAAATATTTGTCAAATTCTTTGAATTTAATCAATTTAGGCGAAGGAGTAATTGTTAACGCAAATGGCGAGATCGCCTTAGACCCTATCAAAGCCTTAAACAACAGGCAATTATTAGAAAGCTTGTCTATAGGGTTAACTTATTATCCGCAGCTTTATACAAACGAGGAATTATTAAATATAATAAACGGGGGTTATGAATCCGTTTATGAGCTTAATCTTAAAATGGCAAATAATTATCTTAACACTCTAAATCTTGATGCAATAACACCTTCGCTTTCACTAACTTTAAGTGATAGTAATTTTGGGGATAATAGCATTGAATGGAACTTTAAAAATGGAGAAAGTGACTTAATGCATGAAATAGGGCATTACATAAGCGAGAAAATCTTTAATGAAGGAACTAGCTTAAACTATAATTTTGATTGGGAGGCAAGAGCTGATGCAATTTCTTACAAAATTTATGGAAATAATTATAAAATAATGGCTGTGAACGAATTAGAACTAGATTATTCTTATATTTTAGACACAACAATTGATGATGTTGATAAATTAATTTATGATTATTTCTTGGCTGAAAAATTCCAAGCTTCAGAATATGTTTTAGACAACATTAAAGAACTATTAGCATCTAAGAAATATTCTATTGAAGATAATTATGTTCAAAGTAAACTTAATGGATTTGAATCAGAATGGAACATGCAGGAATACTTAATGAGGAGTGAAAGATAATGCACAGATTTCCAACAAAAGAAATGTATCTAGAATGGTATAAAATAATTTATCTGGAAAATAATTTAGAGCTTTTCAAAAAAACCTCTGAATATTATTTAAATGAAGATAAAAATAAAGGCATGCCAAAATTCAGCTATAAATATTATACAAAAAAAGAAGGCTCAACACAAAGATACAGGTATCATGAATTCTTTTCAATAATAAATACTCTCTATAAAATCTATGCAAAAGTAAAAGAAGCAAAAACTTTTGAAGAATTACTACAAAAACTGGAATCTTTAACTTTTTTAGATATTGATAAAAACATCTCTATTAAATTAAATGAAAAATATTTCAAAAAAAATAAACTTAAAGAAGATTGGCATTCATTAATTAGGTTATTTTTAATCTCTAAATGGCTTAATTTAGCTCCTAATAAAGAATATGAACCTTATTTTAAAAAGGCAAGGAAATTGGTGGAATCAGCTGAGTTTTCAGGGCAATTTAATTAAAAAAATAGTCTTGCTATTTATAATAAACCTTTAAAAAACCCTTAACATTTATTTTATTTGTTATGGTTAAGAAGAAAAAGAATACTATCAGGGTAAGCAAGAAAGCTTTAAGGACTTTGGTTAAGGTAGTTATTGTTTTATTTCTTGTTTTGCTGGCTTCTTATGGGTTTTATTTGTTGATAGATAATTATAGGCTGAAGAAATGGGCAGAAACTGTTAATGAGAGGAATATTTACTGCAATACTACTTGGCAGGATTATATTAATGATGAAGTGGTTTTGCAAATGACTGAGTATAATGCAACTGATTGCAAATGCTTTTATGAGAATCATTACACTATGGATAAGTTAGCATCTATTTGCATTTGCTCTTGCATGTTATATGACTTGAATGGCACTTTAATCACTGATGATTTCAGGCCGCTTTTCAGCGCGATTAAATAATCATGTATAAGGATTTCAAGGTTAATTTTGAGGATTTTGGCATAAATGCTAAGCAATTCAATAATCCTACAAAAGGTTACATTAAGGAAAAATTTGAAGACTTCATGGTTAAAGAAGTTATGAAAAAGCCTGAAAAAAAGCCAGGAGCTTACACTTATTTTATTTTAAAAAAAAGCAATTGGACAACAATGGATGCTATTAATAAGATTGCTAAATATTGCCATACTAGCTGGAAAAGATTCACTTTTGCAGGAACAAAAGACAGAAGCGCCATTACTGAGCAATTAGTCAGTGTTAAAGGAGTCAGCGAAGAAGTATTGAAAAATATTAAGATTAAAGACATTGAGTTAAAGGATTTTTTCACAAGCGATGAGCCTTTAAGGTTAGGGGATTTAGTTGGCAATGAATTCATAGTTACTGTCAGGAATTATGAGTGCAAAAACGTGAAGAAATCCTTGAAAGAATTCAAAGAATTATTAGATGGAGGTATTTTGAATTTTTTCGGAGAGCAAAGGTTCGGAATACAAAGGCCTAACAATCATTTTATTGGAAAGAGTATTTTAAGGGAGAATTATGAGGAAGCTTTGAAGGAGTTGCTTGCAAAAGCTTATGAGCAGGAAGGTGAGGAGAGCAAGAAAGCCAGGCAGTATCTGTGGGATAATTGGAAGGATTGGAAAGGGGCGCTAGAAATTTTCCCGAAATATTTAACAATTGAAAGAATGGTGTTGAATCATTTGGTGAAATACTCCAATGATTACGTGAATTCTATCAGGAGGCTGCCTAAAAATATTGCAAAAATTTTGGTTTATTCCTATCAATCATATCTGTTTAATCTTGCTTTGTCTGAACTGTACAAAAAAGGCTTAATCTCTGATTTTGAGCTGGTTTTGCCAGGGCACGAATCTGATTTGAAAAGCATGGGTGCAGCTGTTTATGAAAAAATTTTAGAAAAAGAGAATATTACTTTGTCAGATTTTAAGGTTAGGAGCTATCCTGAGATAAGCTCAAGAGGAGCTATGAGAAAGACATTGATTTTTCCTAAGAACTTTAAAATAATTGATGTGAAAAAAGATTATTACACAGTGAGTTTTTGCTTGGAGAAAAGCTCTTATGCAACAATGGTTTTAAGGGAGCTGGTTGGATGAAAAAAGAAATAATATTGCTAATATTAATAGTTTTTTCTAGCCTTATTTTTGTCAAGCCTAATACTGAATGGGATGAGCATGTTTATTTGATGAATGCGAAGTATTTCAGTGGTGAAAAGATTTATTTTGAAAACATAAGGCCTCCAATATTGCCATTAATTGTTTCAATTTTTTATACTTTTAAAATAGACAGTTTAATATTTTCAACTGTTCCGCTTTTTATTTTAAGTTTTTTTTTATTAAGCCTTTATTTGCTTTCAAAGGACTTTAAAGTGCTGATTATAATGTTTTGTTTTCCAATATTTTTGATGTATTCTGAAAAATTGATGACTGAAATTTTAAGCTCATCTTTTGTGATTTTTGCAATATTTTTCATAAAAAATTACATTTATAAAAAAAATGATTTGTTTTTTTATTTAAGTTATTTGTTTTCAAGCCTTGCATTTTTAACAAGGTACCCTTTAGGGATTAGTGTTTTAATAGTTTCTTTGTTGTATTTATTTTTTTCAAAGAAAAAAGATTATGCAAAAATGCTAATTGGATTAATTGTTTTTTTCATCCCCATTTTTTTATGGGGCAATCATATTGGATTTGAGACATTCTTTTTGGCATTAAGTTATGTTTCTAACAATTCAGGATTTTTTTATTATTTTATAAACATTTTTACAATTTTAGGTATAAGTATTTTATTTTTATTGTTTGTAAAAAATTATAAATATAACAAAAAAGACTTGTTTTTTTTAGTTCCTTTACTTGTTATATTTTTGACTTTGCAATTAATGACCCATAAGGAGCCAAGGTATTTGATTCCATTGCTTCCTTTTGCTGCAATGTTTTTTTCTAAACTAATGAAGTTTGATTTAGTTTTTATATTACTAATATTAGTGTTTTTCACTTTTTCACTATATTATTCAATGTTTTTTTATGAAATCATTTGCTCAGTTAACGATAATTTGGTTGAGTTGTCAAGATTTTTCGAAGAAAAAAGTGATGTTTTGATTTTGTCGAATTTTTGGCCAACAGTTTCTTATTATTCTAATCTTTCTAGCATTGCAATCTCTGAGCCTTGCAATATTGGCCAAAGGGTGGCTGATTCTAATGCTTCTTATATTGTTGTCTCAAGCTTTAATCCATGCTTTAACAGTGACTATTCTAGCTATGAATTAGTGAAAGTGATTAATAATGATTCTTGCGAGATTATTAATATTTACAGGATTTAAAGAGTTTCAATAGTTTTTTATAGTTAATATTAATTACTTTAAATAATGGAATTAATGCTTGTTTTTATAATGATATTCTCATTTTCAATGCTTTTTTTTAGCATTATTTGCGTTGTAATATTCGTTGATAACTATGATAGGCTATGGATTGACCCTAAAGCAAAGAAGAAGTATTCAATTTCAGCAATCATACCTGCATTTAATGAGGAGGAGTCTATTGAGAAAACAGTAATGAGCGTTTACTTGCAGGATTATCCAAAAGAATTGTTTGAAATAATTGTTGTAAATGATGGTAGTAAGGATAATACTAAAAAAATTTGCCAAAAATTGGAAAAAAAAGGGATAATTAAGTTAATCAATAAGACAAACGGCGGAAAAGCAAATGCTGTTAATTTGGGAATAAGCAAAGCTAAAAATGAATTAATTTATATTATTGATGCTGATTCTTATGCTGAAAAAAACAGCTTCAATAGCTTAATTGGATACTTTGATGATCCTAAAATTGCTGCTGTTTCAAGCAGCATGAAAGTTAAAAAAAAACTAAGTTTTTTTGAAAAAATGCAATGGGTGGAATATTCTTTGTCAATTCTTTTCAGAAAGGTTCAAAGCATGTTTAATTCAATGTATGTAACTCCTGGGCCTGGAAGCATTTATAGAAAAAGTGTTATTGAAGAAATCGGAGGCTTTAATGAGGAAACGTTAACTGAAGATATGGAAATTGCTTTCAATATCCAAAGCCATGGATACATTATTGAAAATAGCTTAAACAGTGTTGTTTATACTTCAACACCTTTTGTTTTGAATGAATTATTGAACCAGAGAAAAAGATGGTACAGCGGCTATTTTGAGGATTCAATAAAATATAAGCATTTGTTGTTTAATGTCAAGAAAGGAGTTTTAAGTGCACTTTTGTCATTCAATGTTTTTTCAATTTTATCAGTTCTTGTCTTGTTTTTTTATTCAATTTTAAAGTTTGTTTTGAATTCTTTAAAGAGCCTTAATTTTTTGAGGGCAATTGATTTCACATTCATTTTTCCTGACGTAAAATTTTTTTATTTTCTTTATGGAATAAATTTTGACTTAATAATTTTTATTTTAATTACAGTATTTTCATCATTGCTTGTTTACATAAGCCTTAAATCATGCGATGAAAAAATTGAGATTAAAAAAAATTTCTTGCTTTATTCTTGCTATTTGCTTGTGTATTCTTTTTTCCTTTCAATATTTTGGATAAGTGGTTTTTTTCACAAATTTTTTATAAGAAAGAAGGGTGATAAATGGAATGGTTAAACCAAAAAATAGCTTCAGATTTTATGTGATAATTTCGTTTTTTTTAGCAAGCGTTGTATTTTTATCAGGATTCAGCATAGGCTTTTTAATAAATGACTTCAAGCAGAAAGATTTAAGCGCTGATTTGAATTCAATTAAGGATTCTGTTGAAAAGAACCAGGTTGAGATTGCATTGATGAATTATTTGAATGACAAGATAAGCTGTGATTACATGAATTTAAGGGTTAGTTCTATTAATGAAAAAGCCTATGAATTAGGCTTAAAAGTTGGAACCTACGAGAACAATAATGGGGTTTTGAATGAGGATTATTATGCGCTAAAACGAAGCTATGTTAATTCATTGATTAATAATTGGATTAATGTAAACAATGCCAAGGATTTGTGCAATCTTAGCTATTCAACAATTCTTTATTTTTATACTTACAAGGAGGATTGCCCGAAATGCAATGAACAAGCAGTTGTTCTTTCAACAATAAAAGATTTGTACGGATTAAACGCTCTTATTTATTCAATAGATTCAACGCTAGATCTTGATTCAGTTAATATTTTAAAATATTCTTATAATATCACTGAGTATCCTTCATTGGTTATTAATGGAAAGACTTTTTCAGGTTATGTTCCTTTTTCGGATATTAAAGAGATGTTTGAGCAATGATTGTTGTTTTAAGGCTTAACCATAGAAGGGAGAGGGATAAGAGGATTTCAACGCATATTGGTTTGGTTTCTAGGGCTTTTTTGGCTGATAAGATAGTTTATTCAGGAGAGCATGATGAAGTGTTGATTAATTCAGTCAACAATGTCACTAAATCTTGGGGAGGAGAGTTTAAGGCAGAGTATTTTAAGGATTATAGGAAAGTGATTAATGATTTTAAATCAAAGGGTTTTAAGATTGTTCATCTTACAATGTACGGGTTGTTGCTTAGCGAGCAAATAAATAAAGTGAAATTAGAGAAGGATTTATTGATTGTTGTTGGTGGAGAGAAAGTCCCTAGGGATGTATACGAAATGGCAGACTACAATATTAGCGTTACCTCTCAGCCTCATAGTGAAGTTGCAGCTTTGGCAATAGTTCTTGACAGATTGGCTGGGGGCAAAGAATTAAGCCATGAAATTAAAGGTTCTAAGAAAAGGATTAAGCCTAATTCTTGCGGCAAAAGCTTTTATGAATAGGTTATTTTTGAAAACCCATTCTCTTTGACTACATCTATTGAATTGTCAGCAATTTCTTTTAGCAAAGCTTCATGAGTCACTATTATTATTTGAGGAATGCTTGAGAGGCTGGATAGTGCAATTGGAAGTGATTTGACATCGTCATTGTCAAATCCTGTTGTTGGCTCATCAAGTATTAAAAGTTCAGAAGGCATCAAGTTATTCATTTCGCCTGCTAAATCGCTTAAAGCCAGCCTGTAAGCTAATGCAGCGCTTGTTTTCTCTCCTCCGCTTAAATGGTTAATGGGAACCTCTGTTCCTTCAGCAGAGTAAGCAACAGGCTCATAATCCTGGTTTATTTCAACATAGTATTCGTCATCATTGTTCCTTATTTCTTCGAATTTTTTTGCGAAACTGTTCTTGAAATCATTAAGGAAACTGCTTCTTATTATTTGCCTGATATCTTTTATGTTATTCCTTAATTTGTTCAAAAAATCAAGGCAGAGTTTCACGTGATTTTTTTCTGCTGATTTTTGTTCATATTCGTCCACTTTTTCTTTTTTCTGCTTTAATTCATTGTTTAATCTTGGCATTTGGTTCATTAGCTCACTGTTGGAGCTTGCTATTCCGGCTTTTTTGCTTGACAATTCATTCAGTTTTGAGATGATTGTGCTGCATTCATTTTCTAATTTTTGTATTTCAATTGTTAATGAGGCATTATTCTCTTCTTTATAATCGCTTAGTTCTTTTTTTTGGGCAATTATTTGATTTTCTAGCAAACTAATTGCTGAATCAATAGTGCTTATTTCTTTTTTTAGCTCATCATTTTTTTTAGCACTCTTAATTGATTCATTTGTTTTATTTATTGATTCAATTATTGGTTTTTTTGAATTTTCAAGCCCAAAGATTTCATCATTATTCTTCTTGCCTAGTATTGCTTTATGCTCTTCAGGTATTTTTTGCCTGCAAGTCGGGCAATAGGCTTGAAGTTTCATGATTTCTTCATTGTCTTTTTTCAGGCTCAAAATTTTGTATTCAATGATTTTAAGCTTTGATGATTCGTTGCTTAATTTTTCAGCCAAGCTGTCAATGCTTTCAACATGAAGCATTATTTTAGGGGTAAGCGCGTTTTTTTTGCCAGCTAATTCTTTTTGTTCAATGATTGTTTTCTCAATGCTTTTTTTCAAATGCTCGCTTCTTTGATTATTGATGATTATCTGCTCATTTTTTTGCCTGAGAGTCTTTAATAATTCATTCATGCTTTTATATTCAGCAGTTTTTTTTTCAATTGCAGGATTGATTACTGATAATTTTTTTTCATTGTCAAGTATTTTTTCGTTCAATTCTTCAATATTTTCTTGTAATTTTTTTATTGAATCTTTTTCATTAACTATAAATTCGCTTAATTGAAGTATTAATTCATGCTTTGATAAGTAATTGTCAATTAGGGGTTTCAAGTTTTCAAAAACGCTTTTGTATTTTGACAGCTGCAAAATTTTGTCAATGAATTCCTGCCTCTCTTCCTTTCTCATTTCTATGAGGTTTCTGATATTGTCTTGCTTTGTGTAGCTTAGGACTTGAAACATCAGGTTCGGCTTTGAATCATTAGGGAAGCCTAAAACATCCCGTATTATTGAATTAATATCATTGGCTCTGCTTAAAACATTGAGCTGGACATTGTTTTTAAGCACTTTTAAATTATCGCTGTCAATGCTTATTGATTCGTTTGCCCTTTTAAGACCCCTAATAATAGTGTATTCTTCATTGTTTTGGGTTAATTTAAGCTCTATTAGCATTTTTTTTGAATTCCTTCTCATTATTTCATTGTTTGACAAATCTGCTGAGCCGAACAATGCGTAATAAATGCTCATTAATATTGTGCTTTTTCCGCTGCCAGTTTTTCCGGAGATTACAGTTATACCATTTTTGAACTCAACAAAGCTTTCTTTATGGCTTCTAACATTTATTAGCTTAAGGCTTAAAAGCTTCATTTCAAAAACGCCTCATTTCTTAGTTCATTAATCAATAATTCAATAGAATTATTCTCATTGGAGCTTATGATTTTCATTATTTTAATTGCTGCAAGGGTTTCATCTTTGCCGAATCCTTTGCTTAATAAAAATTCCGATTCTATTTCACTAATGCTTTTTTTACCCATTATTATTTGCTCGCTGAAAGCATCCTCTAATTGGTTGAGGTAAATCTTTGAAAGCAAATAATTATTCTTTATTGCTAATTCAGTTATTCGTTGCCTGTTAATCTCTGATTTCAGCCCTTTTTTCATCTTTCCTTTCAGCATGAAAAAAATCATTTCTTGGTTAGCAGGCTTCACCAATCCTTCCATTTTATCAGTTATTTCTTCAGGATTAAGCCCAGTGCAGTCAATTTCATGAATTATTGACTTTCGCGTTTTTAATTCGATGAATTCAAATTTTTTACTAAGGGTTTCGTATTCAAAAAATCCTTTTTTTTCGCTTTTCATCTCGTTTAAGTCGCAGTTCTCAGTGCTTCCTGGATAAATCAGTTGGGATTTGTCATAAGTAGTTATGAATTTTTCATGCCAGTGCCCTGAAACATATAAGTCAAACCCTTTAGGCAGCATGCTTTTTTTTAAGGAGCTAAACAAGGGGCTAATGTCTTCGATTATGTGGTGGAACATGAAGATGCTGAAAGAATCTTTCGGAATAATAGGCTTTAAGCACTCAAGCTCATTTATTATATTGTTTTTTCCGGGAATTCCAGAGACAAACAATTCATTAAATTTTTCGCCTTTAAGCAAAAGGCTTTCATCTTTCAATTCATAGTATCTTTTGCTTGTTAAATTAATGCATAAACCAACAGTGTCTAAAACATTAAGGAATGAGTCATAAGTTCCAATATCGTGGCTTCCTGAGACTATAAAAAAAGGTATGTTTTTTGCTTTTAATCTTTTCAATTGTTCCACTGCGAAGATTATTACATTAATGTTTGGCTTTGAAGTGTCAAACAAGTCTCCTGCATGCAAAACTGCCTTAGCTTCATTATTTATTGAGTAGTCAATTACTTGCTTAAAGGATTCAAAAAAATCATTCTCCCTTTCGTTTACCTTAAAATTTTTCCTGCCTAAATGAGTGTCTGAACAAATTATTAGCTTCATACCCCTAAACCTGAAACATTTTTTTTAACTGAAGAATTCTTAACCAATTCATCAAAATTAAAAATCTTAACAGGCATTGGGAAATCAATGAATGGGCTTGTAATGATTGCTTCCCCTTTGTCTAATATTTGTATTTCAGGGCCTTCATCGCTGATGTTTTGCGAGCTGGATTCAATCACTGCGTTTCTGTCGGACTGCGAAGGCATGCCCAAAATGACTTTAGTGTTCATTTGGCTAAGAATCTCTTTTGGAATAAGGCTTGGCATTTGGGTAATTGCGCATAGGCCTACTTTGAATTTTCTTCCTTCCCTTGCTATTTTTTCAAACACATTGCTTCCATGGCTTAATGCTTCAATCCCTAGCACTCGTGGAGCTTCTTCAAATATTATTAGAAGTTCTGGCAGGTTACTAAAAGCTTCAGGGTTAATTTGTTTTGATTTCCTGTAAAAATTAAACATTCTTTTAACAATTGCTGCACTTACTAATTTTTCTGCTTCGCTGCCAAGCATTGAAGTGTCAATTATTATTATCTTGCCTTTGCAGACAGCTTCTTGTATTAGCTGAAAAATGCTAGATATTCTTCTTTCATTCAAGTCAAAAGCCAATCCTCTTTCGCCGTCTTCTAGTTCTAAAGTGTAGTTAATTCTTCTTTTCAGGGCATAAAGCGTTGCCGGGCTGACATTCCTGCCTAATTTTTCATAAATAGTGTTAATTGTTTCATCTATTAGCAAAGTTCTTACCCATTGATTATTGAATACTTTATACATTGCATCCATTGCTTCTTTCTGGGCATCTGATAGTTCAGTTATTCCAAAGAAATCTCCAGGAACTAAGTCGCTTGAATGAATCCTTAAATCAATGCTGTTAAAATTATCCTTCCAATTAGGTGTGAAATATTCAATCCTGTCAGAATTAATGCTTGACAGTCCCTTAAAGCCTTTGCCTCCATAGTATTCACAGTGAGGGTCAATGATTAGGCATGAAACAAAATCTGATTCCATCAAACCTTTCACAAACACTTTGGTGAAATTGCTTTTACCTTTTCCTGTTGCGGCGCTGATTAAAACGTGATGGCTGACTAAAGTCTTTGCAGGAAGCTTGACAGTAATGTCTTTTAGGCAATCACCTCCAACTCTTAAATGCCCAATGTTAACTCCTTCATTGTTTTTCATAAATTCCAAATCTTGTGATTCTATTTTTCTTACTTTTGAAAAAAACGAAGGAATAGTTCTTGCGAATGAAAAATTATCAGATTTCACTCTTAATATTTTGGCATAAGCCAAAGGATAAAACCTTTCTTTCTCATCAAATAATTCAACCTCTTTATCAAGCTCTAATTCTTGGCCGCTCATTTCCTCAATAAACTGCGAAGGAATTGATGATGAGATTAATTTGTCTATTATTTTCAAATAAAAAGTTAAGCCTTTGTCTTGGCAGATTAACAAATCCCCCACATTTACATTGGAGTCATTTTTTAATCTTATTAATAAGTGCTCTCCAACGCGTCCTCCAATGATGTGGCCTATAGTCATAAAGTAATAGAATAATGAATAAATTTTTAATGCTTTGTATAAGGGTTCTCATATTTTTTTAACTAAAAAATTAACTACTTAGTAGTAAAAACATTTTTAAAGAGAATTTTTTCAAATTTATTGTTATGAATATTGTGCAAACAAATGAAATAAAAACTGTAGGAGTAATAGTTCCAGAAAATATTTTCAGTCAATTTTGTGGACTTGTTAATAAATATAATTCTTTAGGTAGAGATGTTCCAGTTATGACTGCACCCTCAATAGGTTTTGCAGTTGGAATAATTGATCATACACAAATTAACGGAATAAAATACAAAATAAACATAATAAATAAAGATTATTTAAATGGTTTAATGGTATCTGCATATAGTGAAATGTGTGATGAAATAATAACTAAAGAAAGTGCTCAAAAAATAATTAGTACAGGAACAATGGAAGGGTTACTCAAATAATTAATTATTTTTTATACATTTTTTCATCCATTTTAGAATGAAAACTATTAGATAATGAATCAAAGAATAAATCACTTTTTTTTAATTCTTTTTCAATAGTAAATAAGTCTTTTTTAAGTTCAAATGAATTAATCCTAGCTATTTTGTCTGCTTTAAATAAAGGATAAGGATAGCCTGGCATTTCAGAATCTTTGGAAAAAAAAGACAATGACTTAAATATTATAGAATGGTCTAAATACATAGGAAGCTCAACTTTGTAGCAAAATTTTGAAGTTTTGCCTAATTTTGCAGCAAATGTTTTTATTAATTTTTCATCTTCAAAAATAGGGTGATAAAACCATTCAGAATTATTAGGGCTAATGCTGTTAATCAATCCAAGCAAGCTTCTGCCGCTTAGAGTTCTCATCCTTGAAGTCTTGCAAAAACCAACAATTTTAAGCTTATTATCCAAGGCTTTTTTAACCAATTCTTTTTCAAAATCAGTCTCAGCATTAAGCGCTGAATCCATAAGTATTAAGCAGTCATTTTTTAGCTCCAAGCATGCGCTCCATTCAAAATATTTCATGATTTTTGAAGCCAATTCTTCAATCTTGATTGAATCAATGCCCTTAAGCTTTAATTCATAGCTTTTATTATTCTGATAAACAAGCAGTTCATAGCAATCTTTTGCAACAATTATTAAATAATACTCTTTTGATTCCTGTTTTATCTTTTTTAAACCCGCATATTCAACAATTCCAACCTTGATTTTTGCAATAATCCAAGAGCCTCCATCAGCAATTGTGGCGCATCCGCCGTCAATACAAACAATGTTGCAGGAATTTTTTTCATTAATTATTGTGAAATTATTTTTATTAACCTCTTTGCCAGCTAAACTATCATTGTAGGGCATAAAGCTGTCTTTTCCAAGCAATGATTTCAAGGCATCAATTATCAATTTAAATTAGCCTCGTTTGCGATTTATCCATTTTGGATTTAATTGTGCTCCAAGAATGCCTGACAAACTCATCCAATTCATCATGCTCGCCGTTCAAAAATTCTCCGACAAACCTTATAGTATTGGGGTCAGCAGGGTACCCGCTGCCGATTTTAACATTATAATCATTTTCAAGCTTTTTTACCATTGCATCCCTTGTGACCTTTGCGAGTATGCTTGCAGCGCCAACTATTGAATACTTGAAGTCAGCCTTGTGCTCAGCAATAATCTTGACATTCTTATTATTCAAATACCCCAATAATTCTGCCTTAAATTTTTCAGGTATTGGATGAGGGCAGTCAATGTATGCAACATCAGCATTCAATTCATTGATAATCTCTGCCATTTTCATGAACTCTAAAGTGTTCAAATTGCAGCCTTGCGAATTCTTTGAATCAATTTCTTTAGCGCTAATATTCCTAAGCGCATAACTGCTTGCTTTTTCTTTTATTTTCAAAAACAACTCCTCCCTTTTTTTAGGGCTAAGTTTTTTGCTGTCAAAACCTAACCCATCAAAATCATTATAAACCCCTGTTAAAACTCCGCAAACAACCAAATCTCCAACAACAGGGCCCTTGCCAGCCTCATCAATACCGCAAATCTTAGCCATTATTTTTAGTCCTCTTTTACGAATTTTAAATGCCCAAAGTGAACAATGTAATCAAACCCGTAATCCTTAACATAAGTGGGCATATCGCAGGCTCCATAGCAGCTTCCAAGCCAAAAAAACAATTCATAATCCCCTTTTAAATTATTCTCAATAGTTGCATAATCCTTCTTTAATCCGTCAGGCAATTGGACCAAAACCCTTTTAGCATTGTTTTTTGCAAGCTCTTTTTTTATTTTTTCATAATCAATTTCATAATCCATAACTTATTAATATTCAAAGCCTCTTTTAAATCTTATGAACATACCTTCAGTTGCTGATTACATGTTTTATTTTGACACAGCATACAGCTCAACAAAAAAAATAGTGCTAAGTGGAAAACTAACCTTTGGAGAAAGAAAAAAATTAATCACAATAATCAAGGCAAAAAGGTTTTATGAATCAATTTACAGCCAATTAAGCGCAATAATAACCCATTTCCCTGACACTGACAAGGTTTCAAAATTTTACCAGGAATTAATGGAATCAGCAATAAGCATTGATGACTACAAAAAGCACTTAGGGGCCATTAATTGGTCAAGGTCAATGATAAAAAAGCTTTATTACTCATTTAAAAAAAGAGACATACCTTTAATGGTTTTTTTCGGAAGAAGCAAGGATGTATTAAAGCAAATCTCTAAAGATTTAGAGTTTTTGAAAAAAGCCAGAGCTCATTTGGCAAAATTTCCAAGCATAAAAAACCTAAAAACAGCGCTGCTCACAGGCTTTCCCAATGTTGGAAAATCAAGCATATTAACTAAGATAACAGACAGCAAGCCTGAAATAAACAGCTATCCCTTCACAACAAAATCAATAAATATTGGAATAATGAGAATGAACAACCAAAAAATCCAAATAGTTGACACTCCAGGATTGCTGGAAAGGCCTTTTGAAAAAATAAACAAGATAGAAATGAAGGCAATAATTGCTCTTAAGCACTTGGCTGATATAATCTTATTTGTTTTTGATTCCAGCCAAGCAAGCGGCTACACCATGAATGACCAGAAAAGACTATTTGAAAAAATAAAGGAATTATTCCCTGACAAAGAAATGATTATAATAAACAACAAGTGCGATTTAAGCAGGGATGAATCAGCTGACTTAAACGTGTCATGCAAAACATTGGAAGGTATAGATGAGCTGAAAGAAAGAATCTTCAAATTTTTTTATCCAACATCTTCTTCAAAGTAGTAATAATATTCCTTTTCAAAATATTCAAATCCTTTGCCTGCACATGCCCTCCTGCAGCAGGCACATGCCCTCCTCCTCCTGCAGACTTAAGCCCTTTAATGCTTTGCCTTGCCAGCTGATTCATGTCAACCAATTTATCCTGCCTTCTATAGCTAATGCTTATTATTTTTGATTTCTTTGAAAAAATAACTACTGTCTTATCAGGATGCTTGAAGCTGACAACAGTGGACAATACTGAGCCAATCTTGTACTTGGGGTTGAATGTGTAAAAATACAAATCAAGGTTTTCATAAAATTCCTTCTTTGACTCAAAATCTAAGCTTATCTCCTTCAAGTAAGAATTAACATCATCGCATAACTGCCTTAGCTCGTAAGCGTTCTGTAAAAAATCTTTAGGAGTTGATGAATCCTTCAAAACCCTTAAAGCCATTAATGCGCCGTCATTTCCTTTCACAATCTTTCCAGTGTTAATTATATCCCCTAAGTAGCCGAAGAATGAGTCGGACAAATAATCAGCGTCTTCCTTTATTTCCTGTGAATATTTTTCAAAGACTTTTTTCAAAAACTCTTTGTGATGAATTGCTCCGCTGTCGCTTATTATCCCAACAGCGCTAACCCAATCAAGGTCGCTGATGTCGACAATTTTTGAAAACAAATCAAAGCAATATTTAGAAGCAGGAATGTATGATAAATTCCCTTCAATTTTTGGGTTAAAATAATGAATATTTTTTCCAATAGGCAAATCCTGAATGCTATGATGGTCAATCACTAAGATATTGCAATCGAAATTCTTGACAATCAAGCAATCTTTCCTTACCTCATCATCAACAATTATAATCAAATCAGGTTCAGCGTTTTTTAAACCATTAATCAATGACTCATCATTCAAGTTTCCTGAAGCGCTCGGAAAAAAATCGCTTACCTCTTTTTGCATCCTGTTAACTGCTTCAAAAACTATTTTTGCGCTGCAAACCCCATCCGTGTCCAAGTCAAAAACCAATGATATTTTTTTTGCATTAATAATCAAATCCTTTAAAGTCATCTTTTCTTCCTCCTCTTTTTTGAAAGCTTCTCCTTCTTTTGGTAAATATAATATGACATGACAAAGAACCCTAATACAACAAAAAATTCCATAGTTTCAGCAATCAAAAGCATGAACTGGTTAAGCACTAATTCAGCCAAAACATCAAAAGTTTCCCCAATTAAAAGCAGCAAAAGAACGATTACTGAACTGATTCTTAATTTCATATTGGCAATATGAAGCGCGAAATAAAGGCAGATTATAACGAGCAATCCAGTAAAAAAAGACAAAATCCACAGGGCCATAGTATTCAACAAGTAATATTTAATATTAAAAATCTTTTAAAGTCTTGCCTTTTTATAATAATTATGGAATTATCCCAAATAATCTCAATAATTTCACTAATAATGCTTGTTGTAAAAAAAATCGCTTTTTTTGCAATTTGCTTATATTATGGAAATATTGCATTTAAGGGATGGAAAGGCAGAAAAAACTTGATATTCCAAATAATAGGGACTGTTATATTAGGCATTGTCTCTTTCTTCGGAGGCTTAATATTAAAGGATTACATAGGGATTGATTTCATCTTTTTAGAATACTTAACCAGCTTAGCAGTGGCTTTCATATGCTTCATATTAATGTCTTTCATCTCAACAGCTTTTGAGGTTAAGAATAATTACGCAACTAAGATGGATTTGAATGCAATAATGAACGATTTAAAAGAGCTGAAAATACAGGTTGCAAAGATTACAAAAGCGCTGGAAGATGAAAAAATATCCCCTGAAGAATTAACGCAAGATGATATAAAGAATAAGCTAAAAGAAGAGCTTGAAAAAAAAGGCATGAAGAAATACTCAATAATATCATTGACTAAGCAGGTTGATTATTGGACAGCAAAATTATCAGGCTCAAAAGAAGCAATCATTGATGCTTACACAGGGAGAATAAACGAAATAACTGAATCAAAAAACCATCTTTCAATACTATACAAAAAACCCTTATTCTCAATTGGAATACTTGCTTCATTGTTTCTGCTAATTTTTTTAGCAAACAACATAAATGAAGAAACAATCGCTTCTTTCAGTGATGCCTTTGATTTCTCATTTTTAACAACAGCTCCTTTGCCTGAGGGCTGCATGAAAACTTCAGCATTGCTTGAATCTTTGAACCAGTCAGACATTAAACCCGCATCATTAAATAATTCATTGATTAACAAAACAATCTTTGAAAAAACAGGCACTTATATTATTTCAGACATGATAAGAACTGTTACTGTTAATAATATTTCATTTATAGCGGCAATAAGCTATGAGGATGAAATCTCTAACATTGCCTCTGAAATAACAAATAATCCTTTGGAAAACATCTACAAAACAAGGGTTTGTGTATTAAAAAGCAACTATGAGCTATGCGAGTGCATTGGAAAAGAGCAAACAGACATAGCATTCACAGTTCCTTATTTGATAAAGCTTGATTTAATCAGCAATGCAATACAATCACTAATATTTTCAAGCTTAACTGGATTAATTCACTAAATTAATCCCTTATTATACCATTGCATTGCCAAATTATTCCAATCCCTTTCTAGCATTTCTTTTTTCAATCTTTTAGAAAGCCTATTTAAGTCCTCTGCAACGCTTATTCTTGGACCATGGTCACTAATAATGAACAAGTCTTTAGGCATATCCCAAAGGCATTCAAGAATCTCGTTTGAATCCAAGGGTTCGCATATTCCCTGATTAAGTTTACTTATTGAATAAACTTTGTCATAATATTCAGGTGTTAAAACCTTGTTATTATAAACAGGAATCAAATAGCCGTTTATTTTATAGATATTAATTCTTAAATTAATCTCTTTGATTTCATCATTCCAGAAATATTTTCCCGGAAGAGTTAATTTTGTATTCTTTTCAAAAGTTGACTCTAACTTACTCTCTAAAGGAGCACTCAACTCGTTTCTTTGTTTCAATCATTTTTATTTTTCACCACACAATTTTTTTTAACCATAGTTTTTTCTTTTTTTAGCTGCCCATAAAAAAATTTCTAATAAGTAGAATTTTTTTCTCATAAGCAACATTGATTATTGCTTATTTCAATAAAAAAAGAAAAACCTGAATGCAGCCAATCCAAAACCATTCGAACTAACTTTATTCATAAAACTTAAAGATAAAATCAGGTATTTTTATATTTTTCGTTAATTTTAAAAAACAAACAAGCTCTTTAAATATTAGTTTATTTGCCCCGCGGTAGCACAATGGTGGTGCGTCTGGCTGTAGATAATTATAGTCATGGCATGAGAATAGCCCTTATGGCTTCAATGATATGCCGTATAGCAGACACCGGAAGGTTGGCGGTTCGACTCTGCCCCGCGGGAAACCATTTTTTTTTAAATAAATGAATCTTTAATTAATTCATGGAAATAATAGTAGCCAATGACAAAGTGGATACAAAAGAGCTATTTAATCTATACACTACTTGGGCTGCTGAAAAAGTCTCGCCAAAAACCATTCCAATCACTTTCAATGAATTTAAAGAGCAGCTAAGCAAATCAACTACATTTATTGCAAAAGAAGGGAAAGAAATTATTGGCTTTTTAATGTGTAAAATCAAGAAATCAACAGAAAACACTATTATGTATAGATTAAAAAAAGGCGAAACTTATGCAGAACTTGACTCAATTTATATTAAAAAAAGCCACAGAAAAAAAGGCATAGGCACAAAACTTGTCACTGCCTGCAAAGAAGAGCTAAAAAAGCACGGCAATTCAAAAATAATAGTGCTCGCTGATTCAGTAAGCCCTCGCGATTTAATGAGCTTTTATGAAAAAAACAATTTCAAAACATTATTTGTAAGCATGATTTTTGAAGATTTATAATTTTTCTTAAATAAAAATTAAAAAACTTTAAAATAATCCATTAATAAGTTATTATCATGAATGTTGATGAAAAGATTAGAATTATTAAGAGCTTTGCTGAAGAAATAATAAGTGAAGAAGATTTGATTAATTTATTAAAAACTAAAGCTCATCCTGTTGCTTATGATGGATTTGAGCCATCAGGGCAGCTTCATATTGCCCAAGGTTTAATGAGGGCTATTAATGTAAATAAACTAACAAGCTTAGGCATTAAGTTCAAGTTCTATATTGCAGACTGGTTCGCAATGCTTAATAATAAAATGGGGGGAGATTTGGATAAAATACAAACAGTTGGCAAATATTTTATAGAAATATGGAAAGCATGCGGGATGGACTTAAAAAATGTTGAATTCGTCTGGGCAAGTGATGTAATAACCAAGAGTCCGACTTACATGGAAACAGTGCTGAGATTATCCACTCATGCAACTGTCCAAAGAGTTCTTAGATGCAGCCAAATAATGGGAAGGGAAGAAAGCACCAGCAACCCTAGCAGTCAAATACTTTACCCCTTAATGCAAACTGCTGACATGAAAGAATTAGGGGTTGATATTGCGCAATTAGGATTAGATCAAAGAAAGGTTAACATGCTAGCAAGGGAATTGTTTCCTAAATTAGGGCTTAAAGCTCCAGTAGCAATACATAATCACATGCTGCTTGGGCTTCAATTCAAAGAAACAGATGCAGAAGGCATTGACAGAAAGATTGCAATGAAAATGAGCAAATCAAAGCCTGATACTGCCATTTTCATGACTGATTCTAGAGAAGATGTTATAAGAAAGTTCCAAAAAGCTTATTGTCCTGAAGGAAAAGAAGAGGATAATCCCATTTTAGAATACGCAAAATACATTGTTTTTGAAAAATTCAAAGAAATCACTGTTAAAAGGCCTGAAAAGTTTGGAGGCAACTTAAATATTAAAAGCTATGAAGAATTAAAGGAGTTATTCCTTGCTAAAAAGATTCACCCCATGGACTTAAAAACTACCATTGCTGACTACATTGACCAATGCTTAATTCCAGTAAGGAAGCATTTTGAAACCAATAAAGCTGCAAAAGCCTTGAAAGATAAAGTCTTAAGCTTCCAAATAACAAGGTAATATTAAAGCAATTAACCTATTTTTTAAAGTTTCAACAAATATGCACTTCATACCTTTAAATTGGGCAATAAAAGGCTTTTTAAAAAGAATAATTACATGATATAGTATGAAGAACTTGATTCATATTTATGATAAAAATGATTTTCCAATAGACCAGCATTCTTATGGCCAAACAATAGTTATAAATGAATTATCAAAATATCAAAAAAAGGATTTTAACATCTATTTATTAACAACAGTAAAACCAGTCACTGGCCAAGAGGCATTTTATGAAGTGGCTGATAAGTCAGTAAAAGAATCATTAGGTATTAATGTAGTCAGAATAAATAAAGGGACAAACAATGCTGAAACAATGAGCAATATGTATGAGTGCATAAGATCATTGGATGGGCAGTCAATGGTTGATCTTCATTTCATGACTGCTTCAAGATTGCTTGAGAAAGAAAGGACTCCTAACATAAAAACAATGGCTCATTGGCATTGCTTAAGCGACTTGTATTCTTTTGGTCCGCATATGAGAAGGCCTGATGATTATAAAAGAATGAATGGCTATCTTGAGGATAAATTAATAGACTTGAACATAGGTGTAAGCGAGCATGTTAAAGAGTCATTTAAATATTTTCCAAACATGCATAAAAATATGAATGTTGTTATGAATGGAGTAAACGAGCAATTATATACTCCTTTAAATGTAGATGAAAGAACTACTTTGAGGGAAGAGTGCTTGAAAATAAGTCCAAAAGCAACAGTTATAGGATATGTTGGCAGAATGCAGGAATTAAAAGGGGTTGACATCATCAAGAATTTGCTTGAAAAGCTTGAATCCCAAAATGATGAAACCTATTTCGTTTTTGCTTCAAGCAACGGTCTCGACAGGACTAATTTTTTTAAATACGTTGAAGATAATTGCTCTGAACTTATTGATTCTAAAAGGATAAGGATAGGCTTTGATATATCAAAATTTTTGACAGGGCAAAAAGAATATGATAACTTAGTTTCAGAATCATTCAAATCTTCATTAAGCAATGATGGAATAACTGATTCAGAAATTTATGCAGGATTATTCACAACTCCTTTAGTTCAATTATTAGATATTTATTTGCACCCTGCAAGAAGCGAAGCTTTAGGATTAAGCGTTGTTGAAGCTCAAATGGCTGGAACAAGAACAATAGCTTCATATATTGGAGGAATACCTGAAGTAATAACTGACATTAAAAATAATAGGTTAGTGCCTTTGCCTTTAGATATTAATATACCTTATCCAAAAACTAATGATGAATTAATACTAAAAAGTAGGGCAGTTGAACAGGCAGCAACTGATTTCATGGATGCTATAGAAAAATTTAAAGGAATGCCTTATGATTTTGACACAGCTAATAAAATAAGGAAGTCAGTATTGTTAAGGGATAATCCTTTAACATCTGAAAGAATGGCTTATCAAACAACAAAATTAATCAACAAAGTATTTGAATAATAATCTTAAAGCAGTTTTAAATCATTAATTATTGCATCTACTTTTTCATCAGTATCAGGCCCTATTCCTAGTGCAGTGATTGAGCCCGGCTCAATTTGCGTCCTTCCAGCATCCCTAATTAATTCTACAACTAATCCTGCTTTTGCAGCCTTGACTTTTAATTCCATCAATTCCTTCTCGCTGCTCACTTTCAATACTATTTTTTTCATGCTGCCTATCCATTCCCTGAAAATTTCTGGATGTTTCTGAAAAGTCTTGTAAGCTGATGCAACGCTTGCATGAGCCCCCTGGCTCACTAATTTGCCTTTGTCCATGCCTAAATTGGTGCGAAGTATTATTGCCTGCTTATATTCCATAGATAGTTATTTATTTTCATGATTTTTAATTCTTTAGTAATTATGAATGAAGCTGACAAACATCCTGATTACAAGAAATTATACCAAATAGCATGCAAGTATTTTAAAAAAAGGCATTATTTTTGCTCAGGCCCTCTTGATGAAACTTTTTTTACATTAAGGGTTTTTGAAAGCGCAAAAGAGATAATAAAATTATTGCCCGAAAAAGTCAAAAAGGAAGAAGTCTTGACAGCAACCCTATTTCATGACATTGGCAAGTCAAAAATTGACATAAAAAAAGTGATAACTATTAAAGGCTGGGCTAAGAATCCGGATGAGGAATGGCATAAGCATCCTAAATTAAGTGCTGAACTCGCAAAACCAGTGCTTAAAAAATTAGGACACAGCGAAGAGTTCATCAAAGAAGTTTGCTATTTGATAGAAAACCATGACAAAAGGGAGGGATTTAAAGGCAAAAAACCCTTGGAATTAAAAATAGTTCAGGATGCTGATTACATTGGGGATACTGGAGTAGCAGGATTCATCAGGCCTTTTTTATGGAGTGGAAAATTCAAGCGTTCAGTAATAGAGCAACTGCAATACATGAAAACTAGCACTAATTCAAGGCTGGAACTATCAAAGATTAATTTAGAAGTGTCAAAAGAGCTTATAAAAAAGAATGCAAAAATAGAAGAAGAGCTTAAAAATAACATGCTTGAGTTAATAGATTCTGAGCTTATTTAGACAGCAAGATTTAAAAACAATTCTTTTATCTAATTTAACATATGACAATAAAGAAAATATGCATCTCATGTAAAAATGAAATCGTGGGCGGAGAAAATAGCGTAGAATTCAAATGTCCAAATTGCAAAAACACAATAATTAGGTGCGGAAGGTGCAGGAAATCAATGATTAAGTATGTCTGCCCTAATTGCAAAACAGGTGGACCTTAAGATGGCATCAAAAGTAGTGGTAACTTTTAACATAATGCCAGAATCTGTAGAAATTGACTTGAACGCTTTATCTGAAAAAATTAAGGATATTCTTTCAAAGCATGGAGAAGTAGGAAAAGTTGAGCTTAAGCCAGTTGCTTTCGGGCTAAAAGCAATAGAAATAATGGCAATAATGGATGAAAGCAAAGGAAGCACTGAGCCAATAGAAAATGAGATTTCAGAAATAGAAGGAGTTAACAGTGTAGAAGTGACAGATGTAAGAAGAACAGTAGATGTATAATCTTTTTTTTTGAATTATTTAACATAAATTCTTTTAAATCAGCAATAATTAAGTTTTATTATGAAATTTAAAGAAGTGGTTGAAGGCATAAAAAAGATTCACATCCAAGGAGCTAGTGCGATTGCAAAGCAAGGAATAATGGCTTTCGCTAAACATGTTGAAAATGGAAAAGACTATAAAAAAGATGTTGAATTCGCCAAATCAGAGCTTTTTAATGCAAGGCCAACAGAGCCAATGTTAATTAATGGAATAAATTACATAATAAGAAATGCCAAGAAAAAAGAGGATTTCGTCAAATTAGCTAATAAATTAATAAAAGAAAAAGAGGATTCTGAAAAAATAATAAGCGATTTAGGTGCTAACCTGATAAAGGAGGGTATGAATATTTTTACTCACTGCCATAGCAGCTCAGTTATAAGGATTTTAAAGAAAGCAAAAGAGCAGGGAAAAAATTTTAATGTTGTATGCTTTGAAGCAAGGCCATTATTTCAAGGAAGAGTGACTGCAAAAGACTTGACTGAGTTAGGCATAAGAACAACTTTAACAATTGACAGCGGCATGACTGAAGCTTTTGAGATTTTTCCGCCAAGCATTGTATTTGTGGGTTGCGATGCGTTGACTAAGAATTATTTTGTTAATAAGATTGGAACAGATACTTTGGCAAATATTGCAAAAAAGCATAAAGTGCCTTTCTATGTCTGCACTGAAACTTTCAAGTTCACTGACAATTTAAGAATAGAATACAGGGACCCAAGCGAAATATGGGAAAATCCTCCTAAAGGGCTTAATATTTGGAATCCTGCCTTTGACACAACAAGCAATGAATTAGTCCAAGGATTCATAACAGAAAAAGGAATAAAAAAGGAAATAACATGTTCAAGCTGGTAATAGTCGATTTAACAGTGATGCTTACAAACGCTGAAGATGAATATTCTTTATTGAAAAAAATACTTAATTTTAAAGGCAGTGAGCAAAGCCTAAAATTATGCACACTAGATTTGTATGATAAGTTATTAATTGGGAAAATTTCGGAGAAAATATTCTGGAACAATTTATTGAAAAAAATAAAAACAAGGAAGAAATTAAAAAGTATAAAAAAAGAATTTTTAAAATCATTTAATATAATATTTGATCCAAAACTGTTGGTCAAAGCTAAAGCTAATTTCAGCTTCGCATTATGCAGCAATTTTTATTACCCTTGGTATGAATCAATAAAAAAATATAACAAGATAGAATTTGACTATGAAGCAATAAGCAGCAAGTTAAAGATTAAAAAAGATAACAAAAAGATGTATTTAAATGCAATGCTTAATTCCAAGTTGCTTCCTGAAGAATGCTTAGTTGTTAGTGAAAAATTGAAGGATTTAAGCCTTGCAAAAGAGATTGGAATGAAAACAATGCTAATTTCAGGAAAGCATAAAGACTTTGAGGATATTGATTATTTTTACCCAAAATTTGACGATTTTTTGAAAGTTCTCATATGAATTCTTTAGCAAGCTCATCAATTAAAGCATAAGAAATTTCTTTAAACTCTTTTAAGTTGCCATTGTAAACGAATCCCTTAAATGGATTGCTCATAAATTTTATAGAGTAAGGAAAACCCATGAACAACTCATCATTTTTAAGCTTGAAAAAATCCAGCGAAAAATCAGCATCATTAATTGAATAATCAGCATCAAGTTTTATGCTGTAGTGAGTATTTTTTCTCCAAGCGCTGAAAACATTTTTAGAAAAAACTGAGCTAACATTTTTTTTCTCCAAGCGCTTTGAAATCTTTGAAAAATCAATTTTGAAGTCATGAAAGCATTGGAAAATCAATGGATTAAGCTCTAAATTTATGAAATTAAACATATCATTTTTCAGCAGTTTTTTTTTAGAACAAATAGCTTTGTAAACCATTTCATAACTCTCCTTTTTTATGCTCTTAATTGCTTCATTTAAGTAAGAATCATCTCCTATGAGAACACTTGAAGAATCATTAATCATGATTGAAAACTGGGGGTGGTTTAAAAAAAATTCATTATTCTTAACCGAGCACTCAAATCCCTGCTTGTTAAGCAAATCAGCCATTATAATTTTTCTGGCGCTTAGAAAAAAACCCTGGCTTATAAGCTTGGATAACTCCTCATTCATGAATAAGAAAAAGCTGTCTGGCAATTAAATTATTTGCCATACAAAAAGCTAACATATTCTCTTTCAATCTCGCTTAACTTAGGAATAATAAGGATGTGTGGCTTTTTTTTGAAATCAAACTCTATTAAGTCTTTTATTTTTCCGAATTTTATGATTTGGTCATCATAACCCATTCTTGAAACCCCAATAATTTCGGTGTTTTTGTTTAAAAATGACTTTTTTTCCTTGCTAATCCTTAAAAGAATGCTTAAGCCTTCATTAATGCTCATATATTTTTCCAAATCTTTCTTTATATCCAAAAAAACTATTGTATGCGCGTTGTTCTTAAAATTATTTTCAACAATGTCAAAAAAACTGGTAGGGTTATAGTTTTTTTCAGGATAAGGAATGCTTGCGCTTTTGCCAAACTTATAGACAAAAAGTCCAGTTTCGCACAGGCTTGAATAAATGCTGCTGGCATGGATTACTTTATAATCAATTCTTTTTTCCTTGCACTCCTTTAAGAATTCAATATGAGTTGTGGCGCTTAAAGGATCTCCTACAATTATCAAAGAAACAGTTTTATCACTAGCTTTAGGCAAAACATTTTTTTCAAAACCAGTCTCTAAATCAATTCTTGAAAGTTCAATTATTTTTTTCCCAATCAATTTCTCAAGCATTAACAAATCATAATCGCTTATTATGTTAGTGTACCTTTCAAGATAAACGTAATCGCTAACCTTGCAAGCATTTATTCCCTCAATAGGCATTGAGCCGTACCCATTAATGCCGCTTCCAATCAAATAAAACATAACTTAAAAGAAAAGCCATAGTGTTTTAAAATATTGCTGAAACAATGCTTAAAAAGCCAAGTATTATGCAAAAAGCTGAAAAGTCAACTTTTTTAACAAATTTCAGGAAAAAACCAATAGTAAGCTTTCCTACAAAGAAAGCAATTAATGCAGCAACTAAATAGCTTAAATCAAAGCCGAATCCTTTAAAGACAGCTTCGTACATTGATTCAATAAAAACAACAGGAACACTCATTAAAAAGCTAAGCTTCAAAGCATAATCAGCATTAAAACCCCTAAGTAAAAGTGAGAATACAGTGATTCCGCTCCTGCTTATTCCAGGAATAACCGATAATCCCTGGGAAGCTCCAACTATTAAGCCGTCATTTAGGTTAGTTTCAGAGCCCATTTTTCTTAAGCTGAAATTCTTTCTGATGATTTGAAGAGCTCCAGTCACTAAAAGCATAATTCCTATGAAAACATTAACGCTTGAAAAAATAGTTGAGTCAGAATTCAAAAACAGATAAATTGGCCCTCCAATAAGCAATGAAATAAAAGTGCTTGATAGTATAAAATATAAAAGATTCAAATCCTTAGTGTTTTTAGGCTTTACCAAGCCTTTAATGTCATCTTTGAAAAAACTAATGACTGCAAACATTGTGCCCACATGCAAAAACAAAGCAATGTTTACTGCGCTTGAAAAATCTTGTCCAGTAAGCACTAAAAACATTGAAATAATTCCCTGGCTGCTTATTGGAATCCACTCAAAAATTCCCTGCAATAAACCAGCTATTGCTGCAATAATAATATTCATATATTTTTTAATAAATCATTTTATTAAAAAACCTATGCTAGAACTGAAATAGCAACCCTTATCATGAATCCTCCGATTGCAATTCCATAAATATCATTGGTTTTGCTGAAAATGTAACCAAAAAACAATCCTGCAATGAAAAACGAGCCAGCGCTTAATAAATCAGGCAATAAGATTAATCCTCCTATTAAGCTTGGAATGATTATTCCAATCAATGCTCCGAATCTTTTTTCAAAAAATCCCTGGAAAAAATACCTTATAAGCAATTCATAATTGAAGCTTATAAGTAGCATCAGAATCATTAAATTAGTTGATACCTCAAAAATGTTAACCCAGTTGAAGTTTCCAAAGTAAGCTGAGCCAAAAAGTAAAACTATGCAGGCAAAAAAACCGAACAACGAATTTAAAAGAATGCTTTGGACAGTGTCATTAATGTCAAATTTGAAAATGTGGTAATGCTTATTGTAAATAATATAAATTAAAGGGACAGAGAAGGTTATTAAAGTGTGGACTGCCAAAAATGCTCCGCTTAAAAAAAACCTTAAAAAAATGAAGGCAATGAAAAAGTAATAGAAAAAATCGGATTTCATATTAATAATTAACTTTTTCCTTATTAAAAATTTTTCAATAAGTAATTTAAATAAATAAGTCATTGAATTAATCAATGATTGAAGAGTTAATATTGCTAATAGCATTTGTTTATTTATTGATAACAAGCATTCTTGACATAAAATACAGGCTGGTTTGGGATTACATTAATTACTCTTTTGGAGCTCTGTTTCTCTTAATAAGAATACTTGAGCTTATAATCACTGCAAATACGGTTATTTTTTTAGGAGTACTCTTAGCAAGCATTGCAACATTTGCGGTAGGGCTTATTTTGTATAAATCAGGTGCTTGGGGAGGAGGAGACTTGAAGCTTTTGACAGCATTAAGCATAGGATTATTTTTCCTTCCCTCTGACACCATATCAATTGGCTCGCTTTCATTCCCTTTTTATGCAAATTTTTTAATAAACACGCTCTTTAGCGGAATAATCTTCGGGCTGGCATGGTCTTATTACTTATTCCTAAAGACAAAAACCTACAAGGAGTTGAAAAAAATTCATGCAGTAATCCTTTTAATTGCCTTAGTATTATTTGCATTAATATTTTTCGTTGGCGCCAAAGAAAAAATACTGTTTTCGCTGCTAATCTTGTTTTGTTTATATTATATAATAAAGGTTTTTGAAAATAAGATTACCATAATCAATAAGGATGTAAAAAAGCTTGATGAAGGTGACTGGATAAGACAAGATATAGAATTAAGCAAAAAAATAACAATAAGCAACAACAATGACTTAAGTGAAAAAGAATTGCTTGATTTGAAAAAAAACGCTTTAAAAAACCATAAAAGCTTACTTTTTAAGAGTTTCATAAGCATTTATTTCAGCCCTTCAGTTTACAAAGTGTTCAACAAAAAAGCCCCAGGATTAACAAAAGAAAAGATAAAACTTTTGCAAGCAAGCAAGCTTAAAACAATAAAAATAAAGGATGGAATACCTTTTTTAGTAAGTTTTTTTCTAGCATTTTTAATTACAGCATTATTGAATGATAATTTAATAAGACTCTTAGTGATGAATATTTGATTTCACCAATACTTTGGGATTCTAGGCTTAATCTTAATAACTTCTTCGGGTTTTTGCTCTTTTTTGTCTTCAGTTTTATCAGCAGCTTTCAGTTCAGGCTTATGGTTGCCAGGTTGCTGGGCACTTTGTGAAGTTATCTGAGTAACAACTTCGCTGATATACTTTGAAAGCTCTTCCTGATTCATCTGCTTGTCAGGCCAATCAATAGAAACTTCGTCATTTTCGTATCTAGGAATTACATGAATGCTGGAATGGGCAACTCTTTGGCCAGCGCCAATGCCCTCATTAATGATATATGAAACTCCAGTAGCTCCAAGCTTTTTGACAATTGTTTGCCCAACATTTAAAGCAATGCTAAACATCTTATTCTTTGTTGCTTCATCTAATTCCATGAAAATAGGCGAATGAGCCTTAGAAATAACCTGCATATGGCCTTTAGTTGCTGGCTTAATATCCAAAAAAGCAACGCAGTATTCATCTTCATAAACTTTAGCGCTTTGAATCTTGTTCTGCGCAATCATGCAATAGATACACTGTTCCTCTGCCATAATAAGCATTAAATAAATATTTAACTTATTAAAAACATTATGAAAACCCATGATTGAGCTGATAAAAGATTTGCCAATGGCAATAATAAAGGATTATTTGGTGATTTCTGATTTGCATATAGGTTTTGAAAAAGGGCTGCAATCCAAAGGTTACACTATTTTTTCTCAAACAAAAAAGATGCTAAAAATTATAAAGTTTGCAAAAAAAAAAATATGTAAACTAATAATATTAGGGGATTTAAAGGATGATATAATTAGCAGCTATAAAAAAAGCATCACGGATTTCCTGGCAGAACTGTCAAAGATTTTTAATGAAATAATAATAATCAAAGGCAATCATGATGGTTTAATAGAAAAGTATGCAAAAATTTTTGAAAACATAACCGTAAAAAATGAGTTATTGCTTGATGATTACTTGTTTATTCATGGGCATAAAATGCCCAGCAAGGAAGCATTAATTAATGCAGAAACTTTGATAATTGGGCATTTTCATTCAAATTACGAATTCAGAAATTATTTGGGAAAAACAACAAGGCTGAAAACATGGAATTTTTACAGTTTTGACAATGAAAAATTTTATTCAATTAAGAAAATTAAAACATCAATAAAAATTTTAATATCCTTTCCCGCATTCAACGAGTTTTTCCTAGGAAGCAATGAAAAGAATGGGCCGCTAAAAAATTACATAAAGCTTAAAGAATCAATCACTATTAACCATTTAAAGATTATTTAAAAAGCAGGTTCTTTCATATTATCCTGGTTCAAATAATACCCAATATTAACCTTGTTTTTAAGCCCTGATTTTTCCCTGTAAGCTATTCCTAAAAGTTCATCATTGCCATTGAAAACAACGTAATTAGGCCCTCTTCCTTGCTTTTTATTAACACCCTTAAGGAATATAGTCCTGTTGCATGTGAAAAGAAAACTGCTTTTTTCATTAAGCACCAAGTAATTCTTTATTTTTTTTTTATTAAAGCTAATCAAGTAACTGAAGGCTTTTTTTTTAAAAATAATAAGCCCTTTGGAGTAAATTTGGCCGCTTTTTAGCTTAAGATTCTTTAACCCCTCACTCATTATAATCAATGAATCATTGAAGAATTCAGCATTTTTAGGAATGCTAGGTTCAGCTGCAAAATCCTCCTTAAAAGACTTAATAACATCATCAATCATAATAGTTATAAAAAGCGCCATGCTTTAAAAAATACTATGAAAAAATCAGAATTATTAAAGAAATTAACAAGCAGCGGAATTGATTATGAAGCATTAAAAAAAGAGTTTAATCTTCATTTAAAAAAAGGAGAGCCAATGGTAAACCAAATATTAATCCAAATAATCAAAAAATTAAGCAGCCATAAAGCTGAATTAATGCAGATAATTTCCCCAAAAAATGTCATAGAAAATCATGAGTCAAAAATGATTACTTCAGCAATTAAGGAAGAGATTTATGAAAACATCAAAGAGTTATCCCTGCTTAGTTGGCAGATAAAAAAATCAATGTTAAGTGATGAGCAAGATATGATGAATTCAATAAAATCTTCAGTGAATTACTGTTTAAAAAAATATAATCCCATGAAAAAAAAACTATGCGAAGAGATGATAAAGAACTGGAAAATTGAAGAGATAAAAAATAATTATTACATCTCATGATTTCTTAAGCAGGCAATAATAAAATCCTATAGTGTCGTCAACGTTCGGGAAGAAATATTTTTCCTTTAATTTTTTTAATCCAATGCTCTCTGCATAAGCAGCATTTTCTTCATTTTCTTCAGCTTCAAGGCTGCAGGTGGAATAAAGCATTACTCCCCCTTTTTTTAAAACATCATAGCAGCTTTTGATTAATTTTTTCTGCAAAATCGAATGCTCTGACACCAAATGCTTATTCACTGACTTCATTCTTTTCTTCTCCTTCCACATAGTGCCAGTTGCACTACATGGTGCATCAAGCAACACTTTGTCAAACTTTAAATCCAGCCTTTTCACTTTCAAGGCATCCATTTCAAAGCTTGCAATGTTGATGCAGCCAAGCCTTTGAATGTTAAAAACTTCAGCTTTAAGCCTTTCAGACTTATTGTCAATTGAGATGATTGCGCCTTTATTGTTCATTAGCTGGGAAAGCAATGTTGCTTTTCCTCCTGGAGCTCCGCAAGAATCAAGCACTAAATCAGTCTCTTTAGCATTCAGCTCATTAACGCTAATCATGCTTGCCTTATCCTGCAGGTAAAAATAACCAAGCAAATACTCTTCAGTTGAGCTTAAAGCAAAAGGTTTCTTTACTATCTTAAAGCAATAATCAAGCTCTTCTTGTTCTTCTAACACAAAGCCTTTGTATCTGAGTCTTGCAATCAGTTCTTCAGGTATAATCTTTAAAGTGTTAACTCTTAAGTATTGAGTGTAAGGAGTGTTAATTTTTGCAATCAATTCATCAGTGAATTCTTTACCAAACCTTTCAATGTAAGAGCTGTAAAATTCTCTTTTCATAAATAATCAGCCAGCATTTTTTTAATAAAATCTTTAGAATCCTCAGTTCTTAAAACATCAACAACTAATTTATTGCCAAAAACGTAAGGCTTTGAAATGCCATGAATGCTCCATTTTTTCACAAATTCTGAGAAATTATTAGGCTCGCACCAAACAACTGGGCCAAAATGCTTCTTTGCCTTTGACACCTTAATGGATTCTAATTCAAAATAAGCATAAGAGTCATCTGTCACACCATAAGAGTATATTCCAAAACCTTCCTTTTCTAAGCTGCTTTCTATTTGATTAAGCTTCCTTAAAGCCTTAGCTTTTAAAATGTCAAAATCCCCTTCTTTTTTTAATTTAAAAGCAATGAGTTTAGTCCCTCTCCTTAAGCTTCTTTCCCTAACAAGACTTAATTTAATTCCTCTGATGTTGAACAATTTAGGGTCATTAGTTCTTAAAAAAAGCCTTGCCTTGAAAATGAACTCAGAAAAACTAGTCATTGAAACGCAGGATGCAGCATTCCTTAGGGGAAGCTGAGGGTCAACAACTAACAAGGGTCCGCTAATCTTGTTCTTGTTAAACGCTTTTATTGCATCATCGCTGCTTTTATAATGCTTTTCAATATCAACAACCACTTTAGGCTTAGCAACCTCGAAATATTCCAAAAGGTTATAAAATCCTTTGAAATAAATAATCAACAGCTCGCAAACGTAGCCAGAAAAACCGCTTCTTGCGCTTTCAGCGCCATAGATGTCATTGGCTTTCAAAAACTGCTTAAGCAATAATACTTCATTTTTTAATTCAGGATTTTTGTCAAATTTTTTTTTCAAATAATCTATGTGAAAAAAACTGATATCTGCTGAGTTTTTAGCCTTGTTAGGCGAATCATATTTGATGCTTGGAACGAACTCGACCTTGTAGCCTTCAAAAATTCCATTAAAATACTCTCTTGTGCCGTGAACTATTTTAAAGCCGTCAAAGCTTTTAGTAATCAGTAATTTATAATGCTCAATAATATCTTTTTCTGAATCAAACCTTACAAAAAAATCTAGGTCAAAATTCCCTTTCATGTTAGTGCCTCTTGAAGCGCTTCCGCCAAGAACAGCTTGAATATTAACTCCTAATTCTTTCGCATTTTTTTCTAAAACTTTAATAATCTTGCTTGAAACCTCATTAAGCATTTTAGTCTCTTCATTGCTAGGCTTAATTTCGCTTAAAACTTTCAAAAAAACTTTTTCCATAATAGTATAAATAATGAATTCATGATTATTTAAAAATTGCTAACCACAAAATTAAATGAAACTTTTTAAATTGATTAATGTCTAAAGCTATGAAGATGACTAGTAGCAAAATAAGTGAATGGCTGAAAAATAATAATATAGCAGAGCTTACTAGTGTTCAGAAAAAATCCATTCCTTTAATCATATCAGGAAAGAATGTTTTAATCACTGCGCCAACAGGTTATGGCAAGACTTTGGCTGCAATTTTGCCAGTTTTTGAATTAATAGCTGGCAAAGGAGAGGGCTTGAAGATTTTATACATTGCTCCAACCAAGAGCTTAAATAGGGATATTTACAAAAGAATAGTTGATTTTGCGAAATTCTTAGGCTTAAGGGCAGAGATTAGGCATGGAGACACAACGAGTTATCAAAGAAAAAAGCAGGCAATGAATCCTCCGAATATTTTAATCACAACTCCTGAATCTTTGCAGTCAATGTTTTTAAGCGAGCAGATGAAAACTAACCTAAAAAGCGTGAAATTCGTGATAGTTGACGAAATCCATGAACTTTTAGCTAGCAAGCGAGGAGCCCAATTGTCTTTAGGTCTTGAAAGGCTTGAAAGATTCGCTGGCTATAAAAGAATTGGAATAAGTGCAACAATAGCTGACATGAATGAGGTTAAAAAATTCTTATGCAACAAGCGCGAATGCGAATTAGTAAATATTAATGAGCCAAAAGAGACAAGCATTATTGTAGAAAAACCGAACAATTCAGCAGATAATAAGGAGTTGGCAAAAAAAGCAGGAATTTCAGTGCACTTGCTTAATTCAATATTAAGAATGAAAGAGCTTTTAAGCAAGTCAAAGAAGGCAATAATTTTCGTAAACACTAGGCAGCAAGCAGAGATACTTTCCTACTCTATTAATAAATTATTTCCTGAGCTGAAATTAGGGCTTCATCATTCATCACTTGCAAAAAAGCAAAGAATAATGATGGAAGATGAGCTAAGGGAGGGCAATTTAAAGGCAATTATTGCAACAAGCTCAATGGAGTTAGGGATTGATGTAGGAAGCATTGATTTAGTCATTCAATTCATGAGCCCTAGGCAAGTAAGCAAATTAGTTCAAAGGATTGGAAGAAGCGGGCACGCGTATTACAAAAAAAGCAACGGAGCAATACTCACAATTAATGATGATGATTATTTGGAATCAACCGCAATTATGTCACTATTAAAGAAGAATTATCTAGAAAAGCCTCTGATTCCAAAGAATTCATTAGATGTTTTGGCGCACCAAATAATCGGATTTTTGAAAGATGATTCAAAAATAACTTTTGAGCAATTGCTGAAATGCATAAACAAGAGCTACTCATTTAAGATAACTGAGGAGGAGTTGCTTGATTTCTTGAAATTCTTGGAAAAATTAAGGTACTTAAAAGTCAACGGCAAAAAAATGGCGTTGGAAAACAAATCATTCTATTATTATTTTGAAAGCATTTCAACAATACCTGATCTTAAGACTTACAAAGTAATAAGCACAGAAACAAGGGCAAGGATTGGAACCCTTGACGAATCCTTTGTTTCCCAGTACTGCCTGCCAAATAGTGAAATAATAATGAAAGGCGAGCCATGGCAAATACTTGAAATAAAAGATGATATTATCAGCGTTGCAAGAACTAAGCCTAGCAGCGCAGCAGTGCCGTCATGGACTGGAGAATTAATACCTGTAAGCAGGAAAGTTGCATTTACTGTCGGAAAATTAAGAAAAAAATATTACAAAGATAAAATAATACCTGATTCTAAAATATTATACATTGAGCATTATGAAGATAAGATAATAATCAATTCATGCAATGGCTCAAGAATAAACGAAGCGTTGTCAATGGCTTTGTCAAGCATACTCGGAGCGAGAACAGGCTACAACATTGCAGCAAAAGCAGACCCTTACAGGATAATCTTCACTTTGCCAAAAAGCTTTAATTTCAGCTCTTTCAAGCAAATCATGAATGAGCTGAAACCCCAAATGATTAATGATTTAGTCAGGCTAAGCGTTAAGAATTCAACAATTTTTCACATGAGATTCTTCAATGTTGGCCAGCGTTTCGGAATAATACAAAAAGGCGCTGAATATATGGGTGCAAGAATGGCAAGCATTGTCAAAGCTTATGAGGGCACTTACGTTTTCAAAGAAACAATGAATGAAGTGATAAGGGAGAAAATGAACCTTTATGGCGCAAAAAAAGTTATGGAGAGCTCAAAAATAGTTTACTCTATAGACAATAATTTGTCAATTTTTGCAATAAATGGGTTGAATCACGGAAGCTTTGGAGGAATACTGTTAAGAGGGGAGGATGATTTCGAAGTTCTTGAACTAGTCAAAAAAAGGCTGATGGAAAAAACTTTTAACTTTTTGTGCAATAACTGCAAAAAAGAATTAGGCAATTTCCAGGTCCAATCCTTTCCCTACACCAAATGTCCTTTCTGCCAAGCAAAAACTATAAGCTTTTTAGAGCCTAATCGTGAAAGAACAGAGAAGATGATTAATGACACAGCTGAATTATTCCTTGGCTACGGCATTAAGGCATGCTTTGCAGTAGCAGGCTACGGAGTTGGAGTTAATAATGCAAAAAGGGTATTGTATTTGAACAAGTCTGAAGATGAGCTAATAAAAGACATAATAGAAGAAGAGAAAAAGTTCATAAGAACAAGAAGGTTTTGGCAATGAAATTAACAACAATATTTAATGCTTGAAAAACTATAAAAATGCTGGATTAATTCCTTTAAGCCATGAAGATATTCAAAAAAACTCATTTTTGGAAGGATAATAGGACTTTTATTGAAATAGATGCTGAAGAACCAAGGATTGAAAGGGATTACCCAGTTGAAGGAAGCTTTTTTTTAAAAATTGGAGAACAATCAAGCATTAAAAGCGCATTTAAGCTAAATCCAGATGAAGCAAGAGCTTTAAGGGATTCAATTGACATGTTTTTAAAGGTTCATGATAAAAAATTTGCTGAACTGCTTAACAATGAGTATGACAAAAAAGAATACACGCAATATTCCAGGGATGAGTATCAAGCGCCAAGGGTTGATTATCCAAGAACTGAGCCTGAGAAGCCATTATATGGAGAAGAATATAACCCTGGACCCTATGCCAAGAAAGAATACGGCAAGGATGAGTACACATTTAAGCCAGAGTACGGGAGCGAAGATTATGCTTTAAAGCCTGAATATACTAAGATGCCTAGCCAGGAAAAGAAGCCAAATGATTCATTCTTTATCTTTGGAAACGATGAGCCTCAGCCTAAAAAGGAAGAGCCTAAAAAGCCAAACGTTGAATTCTATTTCTGAAAACAGCCAATAGTGCCCCTGCCTATTTCGCTGTAGCATGAAAAGCACACGCTTTTAAGATTAAACCCATTCATCACACCTAAGAATAATGAAACAGTCAAATCGCTGTTGCAATCAGGGCATTTTGTAAGGCTAAACTCATCATTAATCTCGCTCCATTTGACATGAATAGTTTTATTGCATTTTTTGCAATTAAAGTCAGCAACTAAGATTGGGTAAGTTGAATTATCAAGGTTTGATTTTTTTATCTTAAGCATTTTTGAAACCTTAGCAGCATCATCATTGTTCTCCAGTACAAAATGGCATTTGCTGCATTCTTTCATAGTCTTAATTGAAGAGTTTCTAAGGCTTTAAATATTTTTATTTAAAAAAACACTTAATAGCAATGTTTAAAAATAAAAACTTTAACCCAATCTATTAATGAATGCATTATTATTGCTTATAGTATTATTTTCAGGTATTGACGCAGCGCTTATTTTTTTTTATGAGATTTCAAAAAAGCTTAGAAGAAAGACTTCAAAAAATATTATTCTTGACTCTGGAATAAAATCAAAAATGCTTAACACTATCTCTGAAATGAACTCCAGAATTGATGATTATGAAAAAAACACTGTTAAAAAAATAGTATACAATGATTTGGTGAAAAAATACAATCTTTTGCTCAACAGCCACAGGGAATTAAGCAAGAAAAATGATGCATTAAAAACAAGAATTGAGAAGCTCAAGCAGAAAATTTACTAAAAACAATATAAAAAAACAAAATTAAATAAAAAAGGTTATTAATTATTATGCAAGTTTACTAGTTTTGTTTGAATTGCTGAATATTTTCCAAAAGTTTCTCCAGCTTTTTCTTCCATAGCTCCTTTTCTTGCGGCAATATGCGCAATCTTATAATAATTTGAAACTAAGTTTAATGTATTTATGTAAATATCTTTCAATTCTTTATTTGATTCTAAATTTTCATTAGATTCTAATGAGCTGGCAATTGTGCTTAAATAATTTGCCGACTTTTCAGAAGATTCAACAACTTTAGAAAAATCTCCATTTTTAAAGTCAACTTTTGCTTGTTCATTATCTTTTTGCATTCCATTAATTTTTTCTTGGGTTTCTCTAATTATATCTTCAATCATATTATTTAAAGAAATAATTCTCTTTAAAAATTTTTTTGTTGGCACTTTTTAAGTCTTTATTGGCTTAAGCATAAAATAAGAGCATATTATTAACAATATTGCATCATAAATTAAATTGTTGGCAAAAATGTTTGACATATCAGGGATTGAAGCATTGAATATCAAGGCATTGTTAAGCATTGATGCATGAAGAGAGGTAGGAAGAACCATTGTGAAATACTTCATGATTTGCGGCAAAAATTCTAAAGGATAAAAAAGCCCTGAAAGCAGCAATACTAAGAAACCTATAAATATTGAAATCATTATTCCGCTTGACTCATCCTTGCTTGAGAATCCAATAATGCACCCTAACAGTGTCCAAGTTGCTGAAATTAAAAAAAGTGTAACAATCAATGAAACAATGTTTATGCTGAAAAAAGCGTTATCTATCAAAAACACCAGAAACGAAGGGATGAAGATTACAAAACTAACTGCTGAGAAAAAAATGATTTTTGAAAGTAAGTAAGGGATTAGGTTATTTTTCGAAGCCCGTAATCTTATTATGAAATTATTCTTTTTGTCGTAAATTATGCTCATGCTTGAAAGCAATACTATGACTAAAACACTTAAGACTATATAAAGGACTGAGAACGAGAACCCCTTATTGTTGTTCCCGCTAAAAATCCCAAGTAATCTTGTATTAACAGGCTTTACAACAAACTCTAAGTCAAAATTGTTTATAGTTGATATGCTTGTTTTGTAAGAGTTAATATTTGAATAAAGCAAGTCAAAATAGCTTTGAGTTGCTGAAGGTATTGTTGGCCTTATTATTTCTAAAACATTAACTGTTCCTTCCAAATCCCTTTTAATGTCGTTTGTGCTATCCCTTAAAGCTTGCTGCGCAGAGCTAATTACTCCATAATTAAAGTCGTTTATATTGTTTACAAGCATTGATTGCGCAAAGAATCCTAAATTAGGCTTTGAATTGTCAATGAATAAATCAATTGTTGGGGTTGAATAATTAATTAATTTGGAGCTGAAGTCTTTTGGTATTCTAAGCCCAAGAATGTAGCCTTTGACTATGTCATCCTTTATTCCTATAAAGCATTCATCTGAGTCGTTTGATTTGAAATAATTAACCTTAAAATTGCCTGACAAAGAGTTCACAAACCTGTCAGCGTATTCTCCATCATCAAGGCTGCATATTGAAAGGGAAATATTAAGTGAAGAAACTGAAAACATTAATGTGTAAATCATGGCAAAAACTAAAGGCAAAGCTATAACTATTCCTATCTGCTTCTTGTTTCTTTTGAACAAGAAAAATTCTTTTTTCAAGAATTCTATTAGTTTCATATGCTCACCAGCATGAACTCATCAAGGCTTGGTTCAGATACTGAAATTTCAGCATAATTTTGCTTGTTTTTTGATAAAAATCCATTAATCTTATCCTTTTCAGCCAAGTTGTTAAGAGCGAACTGCACCTCTCTTTTATAGGTATATATTATTTTTATTTTCTTGAATTCGCAAAAACTTTTAAGCTTTTCAAAAAATGACTTGCTTAAATGATTGAATTTAATGTAATATAAGTGATTGAACCTTATTTTTTCCTTTATCTCTGAAAAAGTGCCGTAAGCGAATTTTTTCCCGTTTTTTAGTATTAATACCCTGGATGAGTATTCTTGGGCTTCATTAAGCAGATGGGTTGTAAGAACAATGCTTGTGCCCTTATTTTTAAGATCAGTTAAGAAATCCCAAAGTAATCTTCTGTTAAAATAATCTAGCCCTGCAAAAGGCTCATCAAGTATTAATAGCTTTGGAGAATGAAGGCAGCTTAGAATAATGTTAAGCCTTTTTCTTTGGCCTCCTGAAAGCTTGCCAGGAAATTCATCTTTATGCTTTTCAATCCTGAATTTTTTAAGGCATTCAACACCCATTCTCACCCCTTGTTTTTTTTTTATGCCATTAACGCTTGAGAAAAGTTCAATGTTTTCCATTATTGTCAAGTCAGGCAAGAAGCTGTCTTCCTGGTGGCAGTAACCAATCCTTTTTTTTGAAAAAAAAGGGTGCTTTCCAAAAAAATAAACCTCTCCTGCGCTTTTAGGATAAAGCCCTATAATGTTTTTTAAGAGGCTGCTTTTTCCGCTTCCACTAAGACCTATTATTGAAAAAATCTCGCCATTATATACAACGAAGCTAATGTTGTCCAAAAACTTTTTTTTATAATACTTGTTTGATAAATTCTTAACAACGAGCGCTTTGTTCCTTCCTAAGCTCTCTTCTTTTTTAAAGAACTTAACAAAAGAATCCATCATAATGAATAATTGAATAGTGCTATTATTTAAATTTATTTTCAATGCTTACCCATTCGTAGGCAAAAAAGATTGAAGTGATTGCAAGTATTATAAGCGCAACCATTAATACATAAGTGTAAAGGATTGAGTTCACGAAAAGCAAAGCTGCCAAAACAAGGAAGAGAACTGCTTGGGAGATGTAAATAAACTCTATTTTATTAATATCCTTGTCAAATTTTTTCTTTTCCATTAATTTATTATTTTATTCATTATTTATAAACTTAATTCTAAAAGTTTAAAACTTTCAGGCTTTTAAGTAAAAAACAATGAAAAAAGCAGTTTTTTTAGCTTTAATGCTATTATTTGTCAGTTCTTGCTTTTGCAGCCAAAACGCAAAAAAAATAGACGTATTTGTTGAAATAAATAGTGACTTAAGCATTATCCAAAAGCTTAATTTTACAATGCAAAATGATGAGGCTAAAAATGTCTCAAGCGTCTTATTAATGATGCCTTTCATGCCATCAAGGTTTGATGTTGTTGATTCTGACATGAGAGCTCTTAATTATTCAACAAGCATTTCAAATGGAATATTCATAATAAAGATAAATGATTTTTTTAAGGGAAACAGCCAAAAAAATTATATAGTAAGAATTCACGACAGCTCATTAATAACCGGGTTTGGAGATTCAAAATTTTTTTCATATACTTTCTTATCCTATTATGAGCTTGAAGATTTTAGCATGACTTTGGTTTTGCCGAACAATTATGCAATAATGTCAAGCCAGGGAAATGCCATTAACCCAATACCCAACAAGCTTTATTCAAGCAATGAGGGAATAATTTTAGAATGGAATCAAAAATTAGGTTATTTGGATTCTAGGAATTTCTTTGTGTTTTTTGAAAAAATAAGCAGCAATGATTCAACAATGATTATAATTATACTTACATTTGTATTGAGCTTTGTTATTGGAGCAGTAACTATTTATGTGTTCTTAAAAAAAGGAAGAACAAAAACGTTAACTCAAGTGCTTTCAAAGGATGAAAAAGCAATAGTTGATTTGCTTATAGAAAGAAAAGAATTAACACAAAAAGAAATAGGTGAAATGCTTGACTTGTCTAAGCCAAAATTATCCAAGCTCATTGGGGGGCTGTCAAGAAAAAAAATACTGATAATTGTTCCGTACGGAAGAAAAAACAAGATAAGCATAAACAAAGAAGTTTTATAAAAAAGAAAAAATAAAGGGATAGAGTTACTGTATTTAGTTAGTTACTTATTGTCGTTGCTGATATTATTGAGTTTTCCCTTTTTTTACACACACTATTCTAGAAAATACTAATAATAGAATACTTTTTAAACAATTCGGTTTAACTGTTAAAAATGGCAATCCTTATATTAATTATTGTGTTATTTTTAATTATTAAATCGTTCATTATAACTTATTAATAGTTCATATAGAAAATGAGTCAAATTTATATTGTATGTGTTATATTATTAATAAAAAAAGGGAAAAAACATGAATGATTACCAAAAAAGCATAAAAACAATTGTAATTGAATCAAAAGATGATTATGTTGTTTTGAAGGATTCAATATTCCATCAGGAAGGGGGAGGGCAGCCATCGGATAAGGGATTCATAGAAAATCAAGAAATCATAAAATGTGACTGCAAAAAATTTTATCTAAAAAATAATATTTTCAAAAAAAACCAAGAAGTAACCCTATTCATTGACTGGGATTACAGGTACAGCCTTATGAAAGCCCACACTGCTGAGCATTTGCTGTTTGGCTCTTTAAAAAAACTGAATCCATCTCTTGAAGTTGAAAAAATACAGCTGTCAATCAATGAGTCAAAAATATTTTTCAAAGGGACTATAAGCTTGAATGACATAATCCAAGCCCAAATATTGGCCAATGAAAAAATAAAAGAAGGATTAGAAATAACAGAAAAATTTGTGAAAAAAGAAGAGGTCTTTGGGGCGAGAATAAAGATTGACAGGATAAAAGATGACAACATAAGAATAATAAGCATAGGGGATTATGACAGTGCTGCCTGCAGCGGAACGCACCTAAAATCAACAAAAGAAATCGGGCTAATAATAGTTACTGGGCTTAAAAAAGAATCCTCAATTATAACTCAGTTAAGCTTTTTAACAGGAAGCAAAGCAGTCGAGCATTCAATAAAGGCTTCAGCACTCATGAATGAATTAAGCAGCGAATTCAATGAAGTTCCTGAAAAATTAAAGCAAAGATTATCTGTATTAATTGATGAAAACAAAGCATTAAAGGCTGATTTAAGGAACTTAAGCGATGAATTCTTAAAATCAGCAAATTTCACAAAAATAAACGGAATACTTTTTTATGACTCCCGCTATATTGAAACAGATAAGCTGATAAAAAAGGCTTATGAGGAATCAGAACAAAGCAATCTAGTTTTTTTATCTAACAGCACAATAATTGTTGCAGGAAAAAACTCAAATGATATTTTTTGCAGGCTAAAGGAGGAATTTGAAATCAAGGGAGGAGGCAGGGAAGTGAAAATAGGAAAAATCAAAAACGCGAATGCCAAAAATATCAAAATAAAACTTTCAAGATTAAACTATTAATTAAGAAACACATATTATTTAAATCTTGCTAAAACGCATTTTAACCATAAATCTTTTAAAACATCGTTAAATTGCTTCTTATAAGAAAAAAATTTTCAAAAGGTGATAAAAAAATGATGATAGTAAGAAAAGCTGCAAAAGAAGCTGCAAAAAAAATAGATGTAAGATTTCCAGACCAAGCAATAGAAGCATTAGATGCAAAAGTAATGACTTTGGTTAAGGCAGCAGCTGACAGAGCAAAGAAAAATGGAAGAGTAACAATAAAAGAATTTGACTTTTAAATATAAAAATTTAACGGTTAATTTTTTTTCTTTTTTTTATATATTTTTTTTTAAAATAATTTTAGGGCAATTCAATTAATGAGTCTCCAGGGATGAATGCCAAAAAATCCTCGCTGCTTAATTCCTTATTGTCAAATAATTCCATTAGCCTTTTTGCAACCTTTCCAGGAGCAATTCCTCCAGGCCTTAAAATGCAGTAATTGTTGCATCTTGACTTTATTAATTCAGCGTCTCCTGCAATCACTTTATTTTCATATAATCCAATAGCCAATTCCATTTTCAAGCCTTTATAAAACTCTTTATGCCCGTTAATTATGAAAGAGCCGTGAGAAACATACTCTCCGCTAGGCGCTGACTTTGAAATCTGCTCTTTTGTGACTGAGAAAACATCGCTCATTATGCTCTCCCTCCAGGCCCTGCTAAAGCATAAAATAAAATTAGCAGCCTGTAGCTTATCAGTTTCATCAGCGTTTAGCCCGTCTTTCAATACTCCGAAAGGGCTTCCAGCAACTGATGCATGAAAGATTAAATCATTTGGCTCGCTGATTTTCCTTATAACTATCTCATTTTGGCTTGCATCCTTTCCGCATACAAGCAAGAAATCATTGCTAGTTTTAAGCCAGCGGAACTTTTCAAACCATTTCTTTTCAGGCTTCAAATCCTTAATAACTTTAGTGCTCTCTTCAATTCCTTTTTCAATCAATTCCTCAATCATCATTCTGGTTTGTCCGGCGCTTACAAGGGTTCCCTGAATCTTTCCTTTAAGCTTTTTTGACTTTTCAAAAAAGTTATTGGCAAGCCTGAAGGCTTCATCATTAATGCTTGCGCTAAAACTTGTGTCATTTATTTTCAGCCGTATTTCTCCAGTTTCTGTAGCAATCTCTTGAATAATGCTGGCTTCATAAATTCCCTTATTTTTTTCGCTGCCAATAATCTCTAGTATTTCATCCCAGCTTCTAGAATTCTTTGCATTCCTAATCTTTGACAGTACAGCATTAATGAGCGGGCTGTTTTCAAAAATGACTTTTCCGACGCTTGCCAACTTGCCAGACTCGTTTTCAAGCTCCTTCAAATACTCCTCCTGCTGATTAAGCCTTTTTTTAAGCTGCATAATTCTTGAATCAAAAACTCCCCTATTGTCAAACTCATTAGCCCCTATTTGCGCATGCGAATAATAATAATCGCAAGCTTGGTTGAATGATTCAAAAGTTTTTTTAAAAGAATCAGCAATTGAATTAAAATCAATAGGGGAGAAATTAATCACTTCATCATTTTTTAAATAAACACAAGGAGAAATGTTTTTGTAATGCTTCACTTCCATATAAATTGTTGAAAACGACTTGAACAATTTATCAATCTCCTCATTGCTTAATATTCCAGGCTCTTTAGAGTATTCAATACCTGCATTAAAACAAGTTTCCTCAGCATACCTTCCTCCAACTCCAAGCTTAATTGCAACAGTTTTCACAATAGAATCAAGCTCGCTTAGCTTGATTATTCTCTTGAATTCAAGCTTGTCAAGAAATGATTCAAGAAAAACAGGCTTAGAAAAATCATAAGAGTCACCATTCCTTAAAATCTTATCATTCACTTTAAGGGTTTTTAAATAACCGATTATTTTCATGCTTTTGTCGCAGATAATGACATTGCCTTTGTTAAAAAGCTCAATAAGGATGTTATACTCATCCTCTCCCTTCTTAATCTTTATTATGACTATTCTTTCAAAATAAGGCTGGAAGAGTTCAGTAATCATTGAATTGTTCAAATACTTTCTCATAAGCATAGTAAAACTGCTGGGAGTGTCAGCAACCTCCCTTTTAAACTCTGTCAAATGAATGCATTCACCCCTTAAAGCCCTTAAAGTGTATTTTCCTTTAACTGCGGAATAGCCCTTTATTAACAGCTCACCTTCGGGGGTGTTGTAAAACTTCTCAATCCTTGAATTAACAAGGCAGCTTAATTCGTTCACAATCACTTTAATATCAAAGCAGGACTGAATAATCATATCACACAACTATTATTCGCATACTTTTATAATTAACTAAGAATTAATAACTTATTTAA